>DAONFJ010000072.1:0-17992 GCA_035403545.1 Spirochaetota bacterium | reverse complement strand
CCGGGGACGCAGAAATTCCCTGTTATTGTAAATAAAACAATTTCAAGATATGTTGTCAGTGTGCTATGCCTGTTCATATAAACGCCGAGATCCGGATGATAGCAGGCTTTTCTTATTTTCAGCTGTCTGCATACTTCACGTACCTGTTCATAGTCAAGCTCACAGAATTCAACGGCTGTTTTTGCATCAAACCCTGCAAACCACTCTTTCAGATCATTATATCCGTTTACGTGATTTTTTATATATTCGTCGTCTATCCACCCTTCATTGATGACAATAGCAATCATCGCTTTTGTAAGGAGGGCATCTGTTCCCGGCTTAATTGCAAGGTGTATGTCCGCAATCGCTGCTGTTTCAGATTTTCGCGGATCAATAACCACAAGGAGCTTGTCCGGATTCTTTGAAAATTCACGCAGAAATAGCGGTGCACGGGGCATCTGGTGGCTCACCATACCATTCCACCCGATAGCTACAAGCATATCGCAGTTATGTTCATCGGGTACCGGGAATTTATACTGTTTACCTACAGCTCTTCCGTAAGCCCAGAATATTCCTGTAAGCTCCGCGCCGAGGGCGTTGTAATAGTATCTGGATCCTATAGATTTCATTAGTGTTATTCCCGACGCAGCTTCGAAGTGACATCCCTGCCCTCCTCCGCCCATATACGCGTATGACCTGGGACCGTTTTTATCCACAATATCTTTCAGCTTTGCCGCGATCTCTTCAATAGCCTGCTCCCATGAAATCCGTTCAAATCCTTTCTCAGTCCGTTTAAGAGGATACTTCAGCCGGTCTTCATGGTGCTGGTGGTACATGATGTTCATGCCCTTACGGCAGACATAACCCTGACTCCGGGGATTGTCCTTATCACCTTTAACTTTGACTATCCTGTTATTTTCGACCTCAACTTCAAGCCCGCAGTTCTGTGCACACAATACACACCCTGTTTTATGCCATGCTCCCATACTCATCCCCCTTGAATCATATTATCTGAGGTTTCCCCTTCACTAATATCATCTATTCACAACTTACAGTAAGTGCAGTCAGTCGAGGAGCCCCTGCGAGGGCTCTCAAGATGGCCGCCCCCCTTAAATCCAATAAATAATTATAGCAAATATTATTGCTGTCTTCGAATTTATTTTTTCTTTGCTTTCAATTTAGCCCTGCTGCTGAACTCATCTTTAAGCTCCATCAGCCATTTTAAACGTGTTTCCTGGCTCATAATACCATATTTTACAATCAGCAGATGAACAGGATCAAAACCGCGGCTTTTCATATCATCATACGCTTTTTGAAAATCTTCAATAGTCGCCTGAGTTTCAGCCAGCTGCCTGGTTATTTTTTCAATTGAAAAATCTGATTCAAGGAAACCGAAATACATGCACTTATTGAGAAATCCGTCTTTACGGATCATCTCATACCGGAATCCCCTCTCCTCTTCATCACTCCCTTTAAGCCATTCAATAAATTCACTTCTTCCCGCCGGAGTGATATGATAATTATGCCTGTTAGGCCCGGAATCCCTGTACTCGATCTCTTTTACTATCAGTCCCTCGGAAGTCATCTTTTTCAGAAGAGGGTAGAGCTGTCCGTCATTAATACCGAACTCCTCCAGCACTTTTGACACCATCCCGGAACGGAGAGAGTATCCATGAGCCGGTCCGTTCATCAGGGAACCTAATATAATATGTTTAACTGACATTATCTTTAATATACCTTACTGTTAAGGTATATTAAAGATAATGTCAGTTTGTCAATAAAAATATTTAAAAATCACACACCTCGTCCTGCACCCTGCATAGCTGCTCCAGCCCCAGGGCAGACTCATGTAATCAAAAACAGCGGATTTAACAAACTGATTCATTCTAATTTTTCTAAAAATGTTTGAATACCTGCTTGAAAAAATTGAAAATTTCAGTATTATTAAAGCAGGAATTATATGGGTCATTTGCCCGCAAAAAAGGAGGTTTTATGCCAAGTTCAATGCAGAAATATATAAATGCTCAGGTAACCTACTGGAAACAGCAGAAGGAGAAGCTCGCTACTCCTGAAAAAACCAACCGGCTCCCATTTATAACAATATCAAGGGAATATGGATGCGGCGGATATGAAGTAGCCAAAAAGCTTGTTGAAATATTCAACGACGAAATGAAACAAAACCCGCAATGGGCTGCATATAACAGGGAACTTCTTGATAAAGTGATGGATGACCTGGGACTGTCATCAAGTCTCGCCGAGACATTGACAGGAACTGCCAGAAGCAGTTTAACAAACCTGCTTCAGACATCTTTCAGTTCTTTCCCGACGCAGGTATCTGTTCATAAAAAACTTGCTGAAACAATCACTCTTCTCGCGTTAAACGGTAATGTCGTGGTTGTCGGACGGGGTTCCAATATCATAACCCGCTCAATTAAAAACGGTTATCATGTGAGACTCGTAGCTCCAATCAGCTGGAGGACTGATCAGATTATAAACAAAATGAATATTCCGAAACAGGATGCCGGAAAACTCATTCTGGAAAGAACCAGGCAGAGAGATACATTTCTGAAAGAATATCTTAAGTTTGATGTTTCAGATCCTCACAATTATCACCTGATAATTAACAACGCTGATCATTCGGTTGATCAGGCAGCAAGAATAATAATTGAAAGTATGAAAATTAAAGGTTTGTTATAATAAGAAAATTTACTGTTTCCGGCTCTGGACATCAGGGCCGGAAATTGCTCCCAATAAAATACCACATCTCATTTCCCGGAACATTCCCCGGCTCCATATAGCAGCTAATCAAATTACAGAAAAGCTGCAAAAATCTGTTTTTTTCTTGTATAAAAATTATGTTATTCTTTATTAGGAATAATCGTATTTAATCAATTATCGATGGCAATAGTCAACAGGTAATATTTCCATACGTTTGCTGCGGGAAAAATATTACATCAGATTATTTTTTAGCGGTTATTGAATACTTACTAATATCAGTGATAATGTAATTACTAATCAATTTACATTTGTACCAAACAAATAACAGGAGTAATGCCATGGTCAAACAAATTATCGAAGATAATATTATGATTGCAAAATTCGACTTTCCCCCGACTTATGCAATGACTTTCGAAAGCCTTAAAATCATCAGAGATGCAGTAAAAAAAGTCAACGAAGACGATTCCCTCAAAGGCCTCATTTTTACAGGAGAAGGTAAATTTTTCTGTTCAGGCTTTGACCTCCCTACATTTATGGGATTTAAAACAAAAGAAGATGTTCTCGGATTTTTCAATGTTGAAGAAGAAATGCTGTATGAAATTTACACTTGTAAAAAACCTGTTGTTGCAGCTATTAACGGCCACTGTACAGCAGGCGGATTTATCGTTGCAATGGGATGCGATTACAGAATAGCAACTGACAATCCAAAAGCAAAAATGGGTATGACCGAAACTAAAATCGGCCTCTCGCTTACAATTGCAGAGATGGAACTTGTAAGAACAGGCCTTAACAGCGACAAACTTGTACGTGACATCATGTATGACGGCGAAAGACACAGTTTTGAAAAAGGAAAAGAACTCGGTTTTATTGATCAGATTGTTCCCGAAGCAGAACTTATTGAAGCTGCCAAGAAAAGAGTTACCTACTGGTGGGATCAGCCGGGTCATGCGTTTACAAACCTGAAATACTGCCTGAGATACCCTATAGCATCACAAATGAGATACAGACTCGACAATGAGAACTGGCAGGACAGCCTCTGCGCTGCAATTACCAGCCCTCAGCTGAAAGCAATTTTTGATATGGTTCAGAAAGCAATGTCGGGAACAAAATAACGAAACAGATTTAAACTAAACTCCCAGCATCCCGCCCCCCAACCCCCCGGAGGGGGACTTTGAATTCTTATAAAAATTAAAATTCACTGATAAAATGCCTTTAAGCCCACCTCCGGTGGGTTTGGGGGGCGGGGCTGGAAGCCAAAAAATTTCCAAACATCTGACTTGATGCCTTTTTTGGAAGAATACGAAGCTCCTAAAAAAAGCTTGACTGTAACGCTTTTAAAACTTCATCTATTATACTTAAAGTAAGTTATAAAAATTATATTTTCAGAGATCAGTATATGCAGATGATTAAACTGCTGCATTGAACGTGATTTTTAACCTGATAAATAATTTTTTAACACTTAAAATACTATTACATTTATCTGAAAATAAGGATTAATTATATGAAAACTATTGAAGGAAAACTTGATGCAACGGGCCTGAAGTTCGGTATAGTAATATCCCGTTTTAATGAGTTTATTACAAGCAGGCTTCTGGGCGGAGCTGTTGACTGTCTTAAAAGAAATAATGCCGATGAGGACAATATCACTGTGATGTGGGTACCTGGAGCTTTTGAAATTCCTGCCGCTGCGACACGGATGGTACAGTCTAAAAAATACGATGCAGTAATATGCCTTGGAACAGTTATAAGAGGAGCCACTCCCCATTTTGACTATGTATCCGCAGAGGTTACAAAAGGTATAGGGCAGCTGAGCCTCAAGGCGGAGGTTCCTGTTATTTTCGGAGTTCTTACAACAGATTCAATTGAACAGGCTGTCGAAAGGGCCGGTACCAAATCAGGGAATAAAGGTTTTGACGCGGCAATGTCTGCTATAGAGATGACAAATCTTTTTAAACAGATGAACTGATGGGACAGAGACACAAAGCAAGAGAACATGCCCTTCAGGGACTTTTTATGTATGAAGTCTCAAAGTCGGCAGTTGAAAATATAATAGAATTTGAATGGCTTGATGGTGAGATTTCTGATGATGAGGAAAAATTCGCAGTTCAGCTTATACAGGGTGTAATTGAACAGATCGACAAAATAGATGCTATTATTACAGATTATTCAAAAAACTGGAAATTTGAGCGTATAGCAATTATTGACAAATCGATCCTCAGGCTTGCAATATATGAAATGCTTTTTATAAAAGATATACCTGCGATTGTCACAATCAATGAGTGTATCGATCTTGGGAAAACATTCGGCGGAGAAAACTCCGGACAGTTTATAAACGGGATTCTTGATGCAGTAAAGAAACATGAACTCAGGGAGGGTTGATAAACCTTGTGAAGATTGGAAGAAAGAGTCCGGACAATTCCGAATTTGATATGAAGATCGAAAAAAACAGGATCAATGAAATTGAAACTGTCAGGATTGATCCCACACATAAAGAACCGATGCCTGCCAGGCAGAAATTCCTGATCATCATAATGGCGCTGGCAGCAGTTTCTCTTATCTCAATTCTTCTTATCGTCAACTTCTTCTATAACAGGCCCGGCAATATTCCATCCGGTGAAAATACACAAATGCCAGGCAGTGAAGTAATGCAAGGGAAGGAATTACTGACCCCCTTTCAGACTGACAACCCTCAGCTAAAAAAAGCAATCGCCAGCTACAACAGCGGATATATTCCTAATGCTATTACTGAATTTACAGAAGTTGTCGAGTCTACAGCCGGCCCTAAAGATAAAGCAATTGCCCTCATCTACCTGGGAATAATTTCAGACAGGAAAGGCGAATACGACAACGCTATAAACTATTTCAAGAGAGCTGAAAACTACGACGAAAATAATCCCGAAATATATCTCAATATGGCAAGGACTTACAGAAAGAAAAAAGATTTTAATAATGCTGTAAAATACGCTGAAAAAACATCCGGCATGATTCCCAACGATGTAAATCCCCTGATACTTCTCGGTAACATCAACTATGAACTTACAAACTGGGATGAAGCAATCAGGTACTACGAGAAAGCCCTTAAAATAGACGGCAATAATTCCGCCCTTCTCTACAACATGGCTCTTGCACTGTTTAAAAAAGGGGAACGATTTCCTGCACTTGAATTTTTAAAGAAAGCCGCAGAATCGGATAAGATAGGGGATGTGGCGTATAACTCCTATTCAAGACTTGGCGCGGAATTTCTTGAAAGCAACATGTTCGATCTTGCGGAAAAATATCTTGTTCAGGCAACACACCTGAGGCCTCAGGATCCTGTAGGGCGATATAACCTTGCAGTTGCCTACCTGAGACAGAACAAAACGGCTGAAGCCCTCAGGGAACTGGAAGAGTCCGAAAGGTTGAGCCAGGGAGATATGATGCTGCTCGAGAGTATCGGAGAATCATACTTTGCTCTCAAAGATTACGACAGAAGTTTACGATCATACAATAAAGTTCTGGAAACAGCCAGCCGAAACGTAAAAATCCTTTCCCGAATCGGAGAGATATACTATTCAAAAGGAGATCTCGAAAGGGCTTATGAGTCATACAGAAAGGTTACACAAATCCAGCCTGCGACTGAGAATGCACGGATTGCCTTTCTCAATATGGGGAATATTCTTGATGATGCGCAGAGGTTCGAAGATTCCATTAAGGCTTACGAATCAGCCATAGCAATAAGGGACAACGATGACCTTGCATACTATAACCTGGGAATAGCGTATAAACATTCCGACAAATCGGCAATGGCAATAAACTCATGGAGAAAAGCCGTACAGATCAATCCCGGCAACATCAAGGCAAGACTGGCAATGGCTGACTATTATTACGAACAGGGCTACAACGATCAGGCGGAAAAAGAATATCAGGAAATAGCCTACAAGTGGCCCGATAACCAGGAAGCGCTTTTCAAACTTGGAACTATTTATCACAAACATAAAAATTATGCGGATGCGAAGAAAGCATACTCAAAAGCTGTTGAAGCGGGAGAGACTACTGATCTCTCAAGAAAAGCAATGATTAATCTTGCGATCGTATCCTCCGGGGAACGTAACGATGATGAAAGCCTTAATGAGTCAATCAAAATGATACAGAAAGCGCTCCTTCTTAAGCCGGATGATTCAGACGCACTTCTTGCACTTGGTATTATTTATGCAAGGAAAGAGATGCACAGCAAAGCGGTTGATGCCTTTTACCAATCAATAAAATCGTCAAGAGACAACAAAATGACAGCTGAAGCATATAACAATATGGGTAAAAGCTATTACCAGATGAAAGACTATAAAAAATCCGTGCAGTCGTTCGCGCGGGGCGTTGAAGAAGACCCGTCCAATGAAGAGATACGTATAAACAGAAAAACTGCTGTTCAGGCATATGAAAGTGAACTGGAAAGACAGAGATGATAAACGCAGACAGAACATTCATGCAGAACCTCGAAGAAGCAAGCCTGGCATCCTACGCAGCCCATTCATCCCGGACAAGAGGGAGAGAACATAAAGAAGACACTCACGCCTACCGGACTGAATACCAGCGCGATAGAGAACGCATAATTCACTCAAGAGCATTCAGGAGGCTTGAATATAAAACCCAGGTATTCATAAACCATGAGGGAGATCACTACAGGACAAGGCTTACTCATACTATTGAAGTTGCGCAGATAGCAAGAGCTGTGTCACGGGCCCTTCGCCTGAATGAAGACCTGGCAGAAAGCATTGCCCTCGCACATGACCTGGGCCACACACCTTTCGGTCATGTTGGAGAGAAGGAACTTGACAGGCTGCTTAAAGATCATGGCGGTTTTGAACATAACAGGCAGAGTCTCCGTGTGGTTGAATTTCTTGAAAAAAGATACAGCAGCTTCGATGGACTTAACCTTACCTGGGAAACACGCGAAGGAATAATAAAACACTCCGGCACATACGACAGGCCCGAGACTTCAGGCTTCCACCCGGAGGAACAGCCGTCACTTGAAGCACAGATTATTGATATCGCAGATGAAATTGCATACAACAACCACGATCTCGATGACGGAATATCATCCGGCCTTCTCGATTATGAAGGTGTTGTTAAACTTGAGATATGGGAGCGCGCGAAAGAATTATACGGAAAGCCCCTGCCCGATTCAAGAAAATCAGCAGCAAGAGAGATAATCAGAACTATAATTAATCTTCTGGTAACAGACCTGATCGATTCTACAGTAAAAAAAATAAATGATAACAACATCAGTTCATATGAAGATGTAAAAATTGCTCCGGAGAAACTTGCGGGATTTTCCTGTGATATCGGAAAGGCAAACAATGACTTAAAAAAATTCCTTAGAAAAAACATGTATCAGCATTACAGAGTAACGAGGATGTCGCTGAAATCACAGAAAGTAGTTAATGAACTCTTTCATATTTACACGGAACACCCGGACACTCTTCCCGAAAGATATAATGAGCAGATTGAAAATCTGGGTATAATAAGAACGGTAACCGATTTTATCGCAGGCATGACTGACCGTTTTGCTCTTGAAGAGTATAGAAAATTAACCGATCCATTTATCAGGGTTTAGGAGAAAGTATGGAGACTCAATACCCGGAGATACCGGAATATATTAAAGAACTGATCGCTTCAGGCGAAGGAATTGATGAAATATTAATCGATAAAGAAGGCGTATGGTACCATAACGGCGAAAAATTTATTAATGAAAAAATAATTAACTTCTTCAGCAGGTCTGTAAGTGTCACGGCAGATGGTGAATATGTCATTCATTATGGGAATTATACTTATCCGATAAAAGTGGAAGACACTCCATACTTTGTAACCGGAGTTACATTCAGCGGCTTTGGGAACTTCGAAAGAATTTTTCTGAATCTCTCTTCAGGAGAAACTGAAGAACTTAACTGCAACACCCTGTATTGCAAAAAAAATAACGCGCTTTACTGCAGAATAAAAGACGGGGCTATGCCTGCAAAATTTAAACGTTCCCCTTCATTCAATATCCTCGAAAGGCTTGAAGAGAGTGATGACGGGAAATTCCATCTGCGTTTGTGCGGTCAGATAATAGAACTAATAGTGAAGGATTAGTATAGTGAAAAAGTATATCAATTTAATGCTGCTTCTTTCAGTTGCCGGTGTATTTATTTCAGGGCTGTTATTGTACCAGCACTACTTCCCGGAGTTTGAAATGGGATTTCTCTCATGCGGAAAAGGATTTTCCAATCCATGTATCGCAGTGGGTCAGTCCAGATATTCAATAATATTCGGCCTCCCGGTCGCGTCGTACGGATTATTATATTTTATTCTTATAGCCTTTCTTATACTTGTCGCAGATTATGCGCAGGATAAATACTACAAAATTCTGTGCGGGATAGTTTTCCCGTTGATTATAGCTGGACTTGTTTCGGATGTGATACTCGGAATCCTGATGATAAAAATTGGTGAGTTATGTAAATTATGCATATTAACTTATCTGATTAACGTATTACTTTTTATAACTATGTTTTTATTTATAAAAAATAATTTTATTAAAATCGATATAAAAGAATCTTTAAAAAAATTTTTTAAGCCTGATGCTTCAGACGAGAAAGCATCACTTTCTCTTTCCATACTATTTGCTTTTTTTCTGGCATTTGCTGTTTTTACCAGTACAAATATAATAAAGATGAAATCCGGCATCAACAAGACTCCGGACGGCCAAAGGTCAAAGCTGCTTACTAATTTTTACAATCAGGAACAGGAACAGATAAATTTTATACCGAGTAACCTGACAATCGGCAGATCAGATGCTAAACTGAAAATTTATATTTTCAATGACTTCCTCTGCTCTGCCTGTTATAAACTCTACCAGATAGAAAAATTTATAATCGCAAAATATAAGAATAATATTCAGATAGTTTATTATCACTATCCTCTTGATAAAGGATGCAATAAATATATGGATGATACTGTATATCCGAACTCATGCCTGGCGTCGCAGACCATGTATGCCGCATCAGAAGCAGGCTTTTTTGAAGAATACTTTTATGTCCACTTTTCGGATTATCAGAATTATAAAGATGGTTTCGAAAAAGAGAATGTTAAAAAGAACCTAGACCAGGCGAATAAACAATTTAAGATTAAGCCGGAATGGAAACAGAAATTCGAAGCACTTGTTGAAAGCAGTGAAGGCAGCCGCCAGATTTCTGAGCATATTGAGTTTGCTGAAAAATTAAAAATTGAAGCAACACCGACAATAATAATTTCCGGCAGAAAGATAGTCGGGGTGCCTCCGAAAGAACTTCTTGAGAGTATAATAGAAACAGAACTTTCAAAATAAATTCTTAGAGCATATCTACAGGATCTATATCAATTTCAATATATACAGCCTTTGATTTGAAAGAATCAAGGGCTGTTCTAATAAAGGCTGTAAGGTCACTTAATCTATTACTTTTTAAAATAATATGATACCTGTAATTCCCGCCGATTTTGGACAAAGGGGCCGGTGACGGACCGAGTATAATAATCTGCGGATATTTTACGGAACCGGTTTTTTTCATATCATCTGCAAGCAGTATAGCAGACTGCATAACAATCTCTTCTTCTTTTCCGCGGATTACAATTCTTGCAAGGCGTGAGAATGGAGGATAATTTATCAGCTTACGGATTTTAAGCTCCTCCCTGTAAAATCCCCAGTAATCCTGTTTTTTCAGGTAGCCGAATATTAAATGTTCATCATTCAGTGTCTGAATAATAACACGGCCTTCGCTCCCGCCACGCCCTGACCTTCCGGAAAGCTGCATAAGCAGAGAAAAAATTTTCTCCGTTGCCCTGAAATCCGGCATATTAAGACCGATGTCTGCCATGATTATTCCTGCTACCGTTACTCCATGAAAATCAAATCCCTTTGAAATCATTTGAGTCCCGAGTAGAATATCTATTTCACGTTTATCCATCATCTCAAGGAGATCATAAACTGCATCCTTTTTTCTCGCACTATCCTGATCAAGCCTGAAGATTCTGTAATCGGGAAATTCTTTTGATACCAGTTCCTCAATTTTCTGTGTTCCTGAACCAAGCTTTAATATGGATTCCGACCCGCATTTATCACACTTCAGGGGAACATCAGACGAATACCCGCAGTAATGGCAGAGCATTCCCTTTCCCCTATGATAATTCATGCCGATACTGCAGTCCGGGCATTCAACAGCATTTCCGCATTCACCGCATAACACGAATGGGGCGAAACCTCTTCGATTAAGCAGATAAACAGCCTGTTTCCCGTCTTTTATGGCTTTATTGGTGAACAGCTTTAATCTCGGGGTAATCTCTTCATTGCTGTTTTTTAATTTTACAATTTCTATTATCGGGAGTTTTCCCTCACCATATCTCTCATCCAGCCTGTGCAGTTCAATCTTTCCGCGTTCGGCAGCGTACAATGTTTCAATCGATGGCGTAGCAGATCCGAGAATCAGAGTGGCATTTTCAGTTTCCCCTCTGTAAAACGCTACTCTCCTTGCGTTATATCTCGGAGTACTCTGTTCCTTATATGACGAGTCATGCTCTTCATCGACTATTATCAGTCCGAGTTTAGGGCACTGAAGAAAAACTGCAGATCTTGTACCCACAGCTATCATCGCCTCGCCCTTATAAAACTTTTTCCAGTTCGACAGACGCTGATTCGGCGTCAGATGACTATGATAAACTATAAGATTTTCGCCAAAGACTTTATATAATCTCTCGTGAATCTGCGATGAAAGTGTAATCTCAGGAACGAGGTATATAACCGACAGGCCTTTCGAAACGGCATCTATCGCAGCTTTCATATAAACTTCAGTCTTCCCGCTCCCGGTGATACCGAATATCAGATGGGCGCCTTTACCGGAAGATTTTATTTTTTCATAAATATCTTTCTGCTTACCCGTAAGACTGATTGTGCTGTCCTGAATCTGCCTGACTCTTGAAGCCCGGGGCCTTGACCTGGAACTTTCGCCGGAGGGAAGTGCTTTACCTAACGCCTCTCCAACAGATGAAAGATATGAATCTGAAACATATTCTGCGAGCCTGATAATTCTATCATCATATATCGGTTCATCATCAATCAGGGATTCAATATCTTTCAATTCTATCCCTTCAGGTAATTTGTTGTGTATCGAGGAAACAAATCCCGTCATTTTTCTCCCGCCGAAATTTACAACAACTCTCATCCCGGGGAGAATATTCATTTGTCCGGGAATTTTATAGGTAAATGATCTGTTAACCGGAGTATTTATATATATGTCAGCGGCGCAGGCAGTACAGATATTATTGTGCGTCATGATTCAGTTCCAGAAATTTGTTCCTCACCAGTTTTAATGTTTCCCATGCCGGGCGTTTAAGTTCGGGATTCTTTATCAGAGATATTGTATGCTCGGTATTAAACCATGTTATTCCTTTACTCGAATTCACAATTCCCTGAAGCGGGAGTATATCTCCCATTACTATAACCAGCCCGGGTTTTATAATATCGATCTCTTTTTGTAATACTTTAGTGCAGTTTTTTACCATATCACTGGGCTTGATTAAAGCACTGCTGGTTTCACATTTAATCAGGTTTGTAACATAGCACTCTTTCATTTCAAGACCGATTGCGGAAACCATTTTTTTCAGAAGACCAACAGATTCTGCCCTATGAATATTGATTTCGATTCTGTTAGCCATTCTGGGTGCATTTAAAATTATCATGACTTTATTGGCACCGGATCCGAACGGAGCTTTTCTTTCAATTATATCAGGACAGACTTTGCATTCGGAAAGAATAGATTCGGCAGTAATATTATTAATATCTAAAATCTTTTTCGTTTCAGATTTAGGCTTAAGCATATTAATAAGCAGGTTTAATTCTTCATCTCCCCGATAAAGCAGAGTATTTTTCATTAACCTCTTATCTTTTAAGACTTCAAGAATAGAGTCCGATGTGTTATAATTTTTCAACATTGATATTGTACTGTTTTATTTTTCGGTGAAGATTTGTTCTTTCAATATCGAGTTCCTTTGCCGTCACTGAGATGTTACCTTCATTTTTCTTTAGTGAAGCTATAATATATTCTTTTTCAAAAGCATCTCTGTTATCCTTCAAAGATCCCCCTGTAACATTTATATCCTTTGTATGGTCTTTACCGCCTGAACTGAGATTTTTTTTAACATCCGCAGAATTGATCTCTTCGGTGGTGACCATTATAACAACTCTCTCAATAATATTTTTTAATTCCCTTATATTACCCGGCCATGGATATTGTTTAAGAAAATCCATTCCATCCTCAGTGATAATTTTTTTTCCTGTTCCATGTTCCTGAGAAAACTTTTCAACAAAATGATTAATAAGCGCGTCAATATCCTCTTTTCTTTCAGTAAGTCTCGGCATGTGAATCGGGATAACATTTAATCTGTAATAAAGATCCTCCCGGAACTTTCCTTCTGCGATAGCTTTTGGTATATCTACATTGGTAGCTGCTATTACTCTCACATCAACAGTAATAGTTTCACTGCCGCCAACCCTTTCAAACTGCTGTTCCTGAAGAACCCGCAGTACTTTCGCCTGGGCGGATAAACTCATATCACAGATTTCATCAAGAAAGAGTGTCCCTCCATCTGCAAGTTCAAATTTACCCAGCCTTCTTCCTACTGCTCCGGTAAATGATCCTTTTTCATGGCCGAATAATTCACTTTCAATAAGTTCATCCGGTATTGCAGCACAGTTCATTTTCAGAAACGGTTTATCAGACCTGTTAGACAGCTGAAAAATAGCTTTAGCCACAAGCTCTTTACCTGTTCCGCTTTCACCGGTAATCAGAACTCTCGCATTGGTTTTTGCGGCTCTTCTTATAATATCTTTTATTTCATTAACCTGGCCGGAATTCCCGATCATTTCATCATCAACAAATGATTTCTTTTTTAGTTTGATATTTTCACGCCTTAATCTTACCTGTTCCAGCGCATTATTTACCGAAGTAACCAGCCTGTCGAGAGATGGAGGTTTCTCGAGAAAATCAAACGCGCCAATTCTGGTAGACCTTACTGCAATATCAATTGATCCATGACCGCTTATCATTATAGCTGCAGATTCGGGGTAAAGTTTTTTTATTCTTTCAAGCAGGTCAATCCCGTCAGCATCCGGAAGCCATACATCCAGTATTATCAGATCAACTTCACTCCTCTTTAAAAAAGAGAGAGCTTCCTCACCTGTTTTTCCGGAAAAAACCACATGCCCCTCATCTTCAAGAATCGGTGTCATGGAATTTATTATATTTTCTTCATCATCTACAATGAGTATTCTGGCCATTATACAACTCCTGTTTCCATCGGGAACATTAAGATAAATTCAGCGCCATGGCCCTCTGTTGACCTGCAGTATATCTTTCCATCATGTTCAAAAATTATTTTTTCAACGATAGCAAGACCAAGTCCGGTACCTGTTTTTTTTAATGTAAATCCCGGTTCAAAAATTTTTTCAATATCTCCGGCTTTAATCCCGGGTCCGTTATCTTTAATGTTTACAACCTGGTACACCCCTGAATCATCAATACCGGTGGTAATAATAACAGATCCGTTTTCAGAAAAAGCCTGTATTGAATTGCTGATAATATTATTCAAAGCCTGCCGGACAAGACTTCTGTCAATCAGAATATCTGGAAGATTTTCATCCCGTTTAAAATTGAATTCAACGTTTTCATAACTTTGAAAAAGAATAATGCTTTCATCAATCAGCTTATTAAGATTTGAAAGTTCAGCTTTTTTCATAGGGAGTCTTGCAAAATTATTAAATTCGCTCACAAGCTTCAGCAGCGAATTTACTTCCGTTATTATAGTCTCAGAACCTGTAATAACGGCACTATTCATATTCGGGCTTCCTTCTTTAACCAGTTTTCTCATTCTCTCTGCAGACAATCTGATTGGAGTTAATGGATTTTTTATTTCGTGAACAAGCTTCCTCGCCATTTCATTCCATGCTTCAAGTTTATGCTTTTGAAACATAAACTTCTGATTTTCATCAAGCTGCCTGGCCATTGAATTAAATGCATCAACAAGCACACCGATTTCATCATCACTTTTCTTTTCTATAAACAGTTTATTATTCCCCATAGCGATCTGTTTTGAAGCAGATGAAAGTTCAAGAACCGGACTTGTAATATTTTCGGATATATATAAACTGATAAGGTAAGCTATACCGACAATAACAATTGAGATCAGCATTAAAAATGAACCGGTACCGCTTTCAAAATATTCCTTCTGATTTTCTATTCCTTTATAATCTTCTCTCGCCTGTAAAAACAGCTCTTCCGTCATTTTAAAATCTTCAGGAATATGAAGATAAACTACGACCATCAGGTCACGATATCTGTACATGCCGCTGATCATGTCATTTCCATCTATTTCAATTCTATCTGTTCTGATACCGGGAGTCTCTGAATTTTTATAAAAGTCATACAATTTAAGATTATCAATTTTATAAAGAGTTTGCTCATTCTCGGTAATTTGCAGATTCCCGTTGACATGCTTAAATAAAATAATTTTTAAGTTGGATTTTTTATATGTTTCCGCAATTTTTTCAAGATCAGGCTTATCAGTCATGAGCATAAAATTATCAAAAAGAAATCTCACAATCTGAAGTTCTGATTTGACCTCTTTTTCTATTCCAAAATATATGTCATGAGTCAGATCAACAGATACATTTAATGCTTTCATAGTTCTTCCACTGAACATTTTTGAAAGACTGCTGTTAAAGTAGCTGCTTGATATAATTACAATCGGCATGGCAGACAATACGGCTATAAAAACAAAAGAGAGGGTAATTTTCTTCTTAAGACTTTCCCGGATATCAAGTGAATTTATATTAAGGCTTCGCCTGAAAGATATAACGATAAAATAAATTCCGGCAATTATCGGAATTGTCATCATGGTGGTTATAAAAAAATTCTCATCAACAAGTCCGGCATCCAGTCTGCCCGGAAACAGGCCTATTATCAATATCGATGTAAAAATTATTATACCGACAATAAATAATATATCCTGGAATGAATTGCCGCTTCTTAATTTCTTTTTGTCTGAAGACAAAATTATTTCCTGGAGAAATTTTATTTTATTCAGATTTTAAAATCATTCTCAATAAGATTGAGAATGTAACTTACCAGTTCATGCTCCCCTTCGCCACTTGCCCTAATTGTGAGTTTTGAACCTGAAATAATTGCAAGTCCCAGAACAGACATTATCGACTTGCCATCCGCTTCAACATTATCTTTAATCAAAGTAATTTCACAGGGATACTTCATAGCCTCACGAACAATCATCATCGCAGGCCTGGCATGTATACCTGCATCACTATTTACAACAACGTCTTTCTCAATCATTACTTCCCACCCTCGGTGATAATCCATTTTTTTATTCGTGCATCCAGCTCTCTGGCGGAATTAATTCCTACTTTCTTTAGTCTCTGATTTAATGCCGCTGTTTCAATAATAATCGGGATATTTCTTCCCGGACGCACCGGGACTGTTATATATGGAACATCAATATCAAGAATAGTAAATTTTTTCTCATCAAGACCGAGCCTGTCATACTCGGTAGCTGAATCCCATTCTTCAAGAAGTATCACCATTTCAATACGTTTTCTATTTCTTACTGATCTTATCCCGAAAATTTCACGGACATTTACTATTCCAATACCCCGAATCTCTATGTGATGTTTTAAAATTTCAGAACCTCCCCCCATCAGAAGGGATTCATCAATTTTTTTAACAACAACCATATCATCACCGACAAGCCGGTGACCTCTTTCTATAAGTTCCAGAGCAGTTTCACTCTTCCCTACACCGCTTTTACCTGTAAGGAGAACTCCTACCCCGAAAACATCCACAAGAGTTGCGTGGAGAGTTACACTTTCAGCAAAAATCTCATCTATTACATGCACAAAAAGAGTAATAAATCTTGTAGTTCCTCTTTTAGAGAGAAAAATCGGTATATTTCTTTTCTCGGCATATTCAAGAAACAGATCATCAGGTTTATATTCATATGTAAACACACAGCAGAAAACCGGATAGCTGAAAAATTCATCATATATTTTAATCTTCTGTTCACGACTTAACTGTGTCATGAATGCAGTTTCACCCTGACCGAAAATCTGGATTCTGTCATAAGCAAAATAATCAAAAAAACCTGCGAGAGCAAGGCCGGGCCTGTTAATTTCGCCAGACTTAATCTCCTTATCAAGGCCGCCTTCACCGGCAAGCAGGCGAAGCTGAAGATCTATTCTTCCGCTGCCTTCTATAAAATATCTTAAAGTTAGCTTACTCATAGCCGAATTATCTCATCATATCAATTTCTTTCCAGTAAAAAACTGCTGAAAATAATAAAAAAAGGGATTTTACGGTATTAGACTGGGATGCTCCTGCCGGAATAAACAATCCGGCAGGAGAAATAAATCTAAAATGCAGGTACAAGTACTTCGAATTTCTTTCCGCTGCGGCTGAGAATATTGAAATATCTTGTTTCCGTGTTAAAGAAAGGCATATAACCTTCGCTGGATTTTTCAAAAGAATCGAAAGCTTCATCAAGAGTCAATTTCCCGATATTACAGGTACCTCCTTTTTTAAAATCAATTTTCGGGTTTGATGCGGACTCGTCTTTTACATCCAGTTCATATTCTATAAAGGTGTCAGTATTAAACTCACTCCCCTTATTGTTTTCAAAAGGCACTTCAACAAGTTTAAAAACAGCTCCGCTTTTATAAATAACCGCATAATTCTTATTTGCATAATCAAATTCACTTTCTACTGCTGATACGCCTTTCTTAAAAAGTATAAAATCCTTTTTATCAATTCTCATCTGCAAAAAAGCTTCTATATTATTGATCGGTTTGTTGCTTACCTGAGTAAGGACTGCTTCTATTCCCATTTCACTCTTAATGTCAGATGTGATATCTAACTCCGGGCCATGCCCTTTTCTTGACTGAATCCTCTCTTTAAAACGGCCTATCTGAGTTTCCATTTTATCAACGAGCAGATCGATAGCAGAATATAAATCCGCAGCTTTTTCCCGTGCATGAAATTGAACTGAGTCACCATTAATTACAAGTTCAGCCGCATGATCCAGTTTTTCTACATAGAGAATCAGGTGAATATCAATTAATTGCTGAAAATATTTTTCAAGTTTTGAAATTCTTTTCTCAGCATACTCTTTGAGCCTTTCAGATACTTCGATGTGTCTTCCTGTAATTTTAATCTTCATAAGCTCTCCTACGATTTGATCATATTAATCTTTTTTC
>DAONFJ010000071.1:0-18247 GCA_035403545.1 Spirochaetota bacterium | reverse complement strand
CCGACAATAGATACTCCTGTTTTTTTTCGTATTTCCAGATTTTTAGCAGACTGGCCTTCGAAAATATTTTCAGGTTTGATTTCATACCAGCCGGTCTCCAGAAGAAAAGGCGTGTCTTTCAGTTTAGCCAGCGTCGCTGAGTTTAATCCTGTTTTGATACCGGATGTGTAAGCTCCACGGCGCATTTCATCGATGATGTTCTGTATTCCGCTAACCTGGCAGTCAAGGTGGAGAAGAGCCTGTCTTATGATTTCAAGGCTTGCTTCAAATTCCGGCTGCACAATTTCTTTTATGTTAAGCCTCTGAAGTTCTTTTATCTGATCAAGATCATTTGCCCGTACAATAATGTCTATGCCAGGATTATGATTATTCACTGACGCGAGTATTTCCCGCACTGTTATTATAGAAGGAGCTGTTATTATCAGAAGCCTGGCTTTGTGAATATCCGCAGCAGCAAGTACTGTCTCCTGCCCCGCATCGCCATAGATTACCGGAAATCCCTCTTTCTTTGCCCGCTCAAACCGTCTGAAATCCTGCTCAATAATTATAAATGGAAAATTGAGGCGGCTCAAAACAGCAGATATCTGAGATCCTACTCTGCCGCCTCCGGCAATCAGGACATGATCTGCGATTCCGCCCTCCGGCATATTAATTGTCTGTACCGGTTCATGTTTAAACAATTTCTTCCTCAGTGAATAGAGAGGTGTTGAAAGCATTGAGAGGAACGGTGAAAGAATCATTGTTATAACTGAAACTGACAGAACAAGCGAATAGAAATCTTTATCTATTACTCCGCTCTGGACACCGGTGCGCGCAAGCACAAATGAGAATTCACCTATCTGGGCAAGCCCAAGCCCGAGTGCAAGAGGAATGATATTGCGGTATTTGAAAAATACAGCCATAGACGAGAACACTAAAAATTTACCGGCAACGACAAGTATAACCAGAATTATTATCTTAACAAAATTTGCTGAAACAAATGCAGGATCAATCAGCATACCTATTGATGTAAAGAAAACAAGCCCGAAAATATCACGCAGCGGTATTATATCATTTAATGCCTGGTGGCTGTAATCAGATTCACTGATTACCATACCTGCAACAAAAGCTCCGAATGCCAGGGACAATCCGAAAAGATGTGTAACATATCCGATACCAAGCCCTATCGCTGTTATCGTTATTAAAAAGAGTTCCCTTGAATTGAGCTTTGCGACATATTTGAGTATAAACGGGATAAGACGGACGCCGATTACTATTATAAAAAAAAGTACAACAAAAGCTTTAAGTATTGTAAGCCCGATTATCGGGAGATTTCCTTCTATGTCCTGGAGTTGAGGAATTACTATCATCAGCGGTATTGCAGCCAGGTCCTGAACTATAAGCATACCTATCATTACCTTACTCGAAAGTGTGCCGATAAGCCCCCTGCTCATAAGAACCTTAAGGACTACCATTGTGCTCGATAGAGATATAATCATACCGAATATCAGTGAAACATTTACAGGCAATCCCATAAAGTATCCGATACCATATCCGTAACCAATACAGAGAAGTACCTGAAGCGTAGTCCCTATGATGGCTATACCTTTTACATCTTTAAGCTCACGGAAAGAGAGATCAAGCCCTATTGAAAAGAGAAGGAGAGCTACTCCTATCTCTGCAAGCAATTCAATCCTGGGGATATCTGAAACGCTTATTCCTCCTGTAAAGGGCCCGATTACTATACCTGCTATAATATATCCGATAATAGGCGGCAGTTTAATCAGGTTGAGCAGCAGGCCCGCTGCCAGACCGAATACTATTATTATTATAATATCTCCTGCTATTCCCATTTTTACCCCGTGCTGTTTTTTTAAAAAATAGGAATACTCATGATTTTTGTCAACTAGTTACAGAGCCGGCTGAAGGCACAAATCCGGTTGTATAACTATGTTTTTAAAATTATTTTGATTGAAATTATACGATTCAGATGAACAGGATAAATCAATAAAATACGACTGGTGATCAATGACTTTAACTTATCTTTCAGTTTCATTCAGTGCGGGAATCTGGCTCTACCTGATTTACAGATATGACAGGTTTGAACCTGAGCCGGTAAAATATGTTCTGATGATTGGAGCTGTCGGCGGAATTATGAGCGCTCTCCCCGCGGCATTATTAAACAATGCAGCATCAGCGATACTTGGAGTTGGAGATTTTGTTTATGGTGTTTCGGGAGCAGAAGCATCCGCGCGCACAATATTCTTTTTTTCTTTTTTTGTGGGATTCAATGAGGAGTTCTGGAAAGCATTCATTGCAGTAATCATTTTAAAAAGATTCAGGCAGTTCAATGAACCGATCGATGCGTTGATTTATTCCATGAGCATAGCTTTGGGTTTTGCCGCTTTTGAAAATATAAGCTACACTGTAGCAGGGGGACTCGGCACGCTTTTTGTCAGGTCATTTACCGCGGTTCCGCTTCATGCAGGGCTTGCGTCTATTTGGGGATCAGGAATAGCCAGGGCAAAGTATTATAATGAAGGGAGATATTTCACAACACTGATGCCTTATGTTGCTTCATCTGCAGTGATTCATGCTCTGTACAATTATATCCAGTTTATTAATTCCGAGAATCCGGTATCTCTCATCATAGCATTAATTTTTGTTTTTTTTGTTGTTTCCTATGCTGCGGGAAGATTGAGGCATTACCAGAAAGAGAGTCCGTTTAGAAGATCCGGTCTATGTCAGCAGTGCGGTACTCTTAACAATTATTTTGCACGGTACTGTAAACATTGCGGAAGTTATATTGCTTCGGATTATTACTCTCTCTGCACTTCATGCGGCGCGAGAAACAGAAAAGGTGTATCTTCATGCCGGCATTGCGGTGAGTTGCTCAAAGAAATTTAAGAACAGAACTGCCTGTTAAAAAAACTTCATCAGTTACGTGTGATTTAAAAAATAAAAAAACAGAAAAATTATTGATTTATACAGAGCCGAGTTAATCTTATACAAAAAAAGATAAGGTTTTGAAAAATGAAAATATTAAACAAGTTTATTCTCATGCTGATTTTTCTTTTAACGGTCAGCGTCTCCTACCCGGCTGTTTCAAAGAGTGTGAATCTTAAAATTTTTCCATCTGAATACACAATTGAGATTGATGGTGCTGCTGTTTCTCCGCAAAAAGTAAACCAGTTTCTGAAAAAGATAACTCTCTCCACTGGTGAACATGAATTGATTCTTAAATCATACGGGTATAAAGATAAGAAGTTAAATGTCATGATCGATAAATCCGTATCGGAGCTTGAGATTAAACTCGAGAAAAAAGATTCCATGCTCGAGCAGCTGGCTGTTATCAAAACAGGAATGCATCCTAAATCGGTTGAGTTTACTCCTGACGGCAAGTATATGGTAAGTGCCCTGCTTGAAGGAACCGGCGTTGATATCATCTCAGCCGAGACCTATAAATTTGTTAAAAGAGTTGAATTTCCTGCAAAATACGCGAAGCTCCGGAATTTTGTTGAGATAGTTTTTCTTCCCGAGAAAAATGAAATGTGGGTGTCACAGATGGCTGCAAATGCAGTTCATGTTGTTGATATGAAAGACTTCACATACAAACAGACTATTCCGACATTGGGAATATGGACAAAGATAATTACTTTTTCAAATGACCATAAACTTGCCTTTGTTTCAAACTGGGAATCTCACGATATATCCGTGATTGATGTTGATAAGTATAAGGTTATCAAAAAGATAAAAGCTGCAGGAATACCGAGAGGTATGGCTGTCACTGCAGATAATAAGTTTCTCTATGTCTGCATATTCAGTTCAGGGCAGATGCAGAAAATAGATTTAAGTTCACTGACAATTGTTAAAACTATGAATTTTCCGAAAGGCGCGAAAAGGCATATAATACTCGATAAGAGAAAGAATCTTTTTTATGTTTCGGATATGTACAGGGGAAGCATTTACGTAATATCACCAGTTGATGATAAAGTTGTGAAAGAGATCCCGGTTGATTCAAAACTTAACACTGCGAAACTTACTCCGGACGGAAAGTATATTTTTGTTTCATCCAGAGGGCCGAACAATAAGGAATCATATTTATTGAAGGGGCCGATATTCGGTAAAGTATTTGTAATAGATACTGCAACATACGAAATCAAAGAGTGGATCTGGGGAAGAAATCAGCCTACAGGCCTGGATATTTCACCGGATGGGAAGTATATGGTTTTCACAAATTTTCTGAATGATGAAATTGAATTGTATAAGATTAATAATAAAAAGTAACGTTTTTAATAAACAGGAATTAAATCAGAAGCTTTACAAAAAAATCCCGGTAATACGGGATTTTTTAGTTATAAATAAGGTCTTACATCTGTTACAATCATTCCTGCTTTTTCTGCGGCAATTAGCCCCATTTCTCCGTCTTCAAAAACCTGGCAGAATTCAGGTCTAATTTTCATCAGTTCAGCACATTTAAGAAATGTGTCAGGATCTGGTTTGTGGTTAACTACATCTTCTGCCGAGACTATTATATCAAAATATTTATCAAAGCCGAGAATTTTAAGTGTGAGTTTAGCTATTTCTTTTTTACCGCCGGTTCCGATCGACATCGGGAGTCTGTTGTAATATTTTTTTACGATATCAGCGACAGGCTGTATAAGTTTAACATCTTTTATATTTTCCAGAAAGAGCTGTTCTTTTCTGCGGGAGAATTTTTCAGGATCGAGATTAAGTCCGAGTTTTTTATTTATTACAGGTACTATTTTATGAGTGGGCATTCCTGCAGTTTCAAGAAACTGTTTTTCGGTATATTCAAATCCGTTTTCTGCAGCTGTAAGTTTCCATGCTTTAAAGTGTATCGGCATGGAATCCGCAAGGGTACCATCCATATCAAAAATAAGCCCTTTGGCATTTTTGTTAATATTAATCTTCATCACTTATCCCGGAGCCTTTTTTTATTTCTGTATTCAGCAGTACCAGTAACATTACGGCATTCTTACTTGTTATTTTTTCAGGTCAATTTAAAAAAGTTTTAAACACTGGAAGGAAAATCAGGGTATCTCGGTCATGAGGATATACGTTCTGAATACTATATAAGGCGCTATGGCGTAAGGATAGGAAATATTGAAAATATTGCAGTACAATCTATCGTTCCTGAAGATGAAAAAATTATTATCCTGGATGAAATCGGCAAAATTTCAATCTGCGACATTAAACGCGCCTGATTCGAAAAATATTGTGATAGGTAAAATTACTCCGGGCCGAACGGATTTTATTCTTGAAGTAAAATCGCGCAAAGACATTGAGATCATGGAACTGACTTTAGAGAACTGAGATGATCTTACGGATAAAATACTGAAGGGAATCTGTGAATTGAGGTCTTGAAATATGTTATTCAGGAATCCTGATAAGTTTCAGAATATTTTTGAAAAACATTTTATCCCTCTGTTTCTGGGTCAGAGTCTCTGAATTCTGAATTAACTGCACATATTTTTTCTGGTCACACCACGGGCTGTCCGTTCCGAATAAAAAATAATCCTCATTCTGCATGTAAAGTTTTCTGGCGGTTTCGTTCTCCTGCATTTTTTCCAGCACCCAGGCTATATCAAAATAGCATCCCTTATTTCCCAGGAGATCCATTACTTTCTGCCATTCATCCATCCCTCCCGCATGAGCCAGAACTATTTTTGCCTCGGGGAAATGCTTTACCAGATTTGCAAAACGTTCAACCGATGTATAATCACATTCCGGAAGGCTCGGGTCAAAACCTGAATGAAAATGAAGAACAAGATCATTCTTCACCACTTCTTCATAAACTTTAAATGCATCAGCTGAATCGGCAGGAAAATTCTGGTATCCGGGATGGAATTTAATACCCTGAAGTCCGTCAGCTTTTATTTTTTGTATCGTATTTCTGTAATCAGGATCAAGCGGATGAACAGAACCGAAAAAAATAATACGCCTGGAGTTTGGAGCAATAGCTCTGATCCATTGTAAAATACCGTTCCCCTGTTCGTAGTTAGTGGCAACCGGAAGAACTATTGAGTAATCTATTCCCGCATTGTTCATTGATCTTAAAAGACCGTTGAATGTCCCGTCAGTAAAAGTTTCTACGAGGCCGTTTCCATTTTCAATGACGGTGCTGATCGCTTTACCGGCAACAGGGTCCGGGTATATGTGTGTATGAGCGTCAATTATCATATCGTTTATCTTTTAAAATTTTTTGTTTAGCCATTTTTTATATTCATTTTCAGCATTCGACACAGGCCGGGAGAGTGTTCCGGACTTTGCAGCAAAAATTTAATTAACTGAAATCTCCTGAAGACATTTTGTCAAGAA
The DNA here is from genome assembly GCA_035403545.1 of Spirochaetota bacterium. Lineage (GTDB taxonomy): Bacteria > Spirochaetota > UBA4802 > UBA4802 > UBA5550 > WRGT01. The sequence goes on along the minus strand of DAONFJ010000071.1, from coordinate 11,926 downwards.
TGTTACCTGACCTTTATTCAGATGTTTCGGCAGGCTCAGCACAAGTGCTTTCGCTGCTATTGGTGAAAGCTTACTGACCGGCAGTCAGACCCCAGTATAAACAACGCCTGAAATGTTTCCTGAAGAACAGAGCTTTATTGTGTTATCTTTTTGCGGCAATAATAAATGAAGTCCCCTTTTTATCAGACTCAACAGAAATATTCCAGCCCAGAACCATTGCCGCATGCTTGACGATTGACAGGCCGAGTCCCGTTCCTCCGGTTGCCCGTGACCTGCTTCTGTCTACACGATAGAATCTTTCGAAAATTCTATCTTTGAATTCTTCAGGGATACCAACTCCGGTATCAGAGATTTTTATTACTACGTCTTCCGGAGTTTCCGAACTTGAGATTGAAAGAACTCCGCCCTGACAGTTGTAACTGATACCGTTATCGATAATGTTAAAGAAAATCTCTTCGACAAGGAACAGGTTCCCGATGACGGAATAGTCAATATTATTGCCAAGATCGTTTTTAAGAGTGATCTCTCTCTTTAAAATTTTTGGAGCCAGAAGATCGAGGCATCTTTCAATTATAATTCTAAGATCGATTTTTTCTTTTTCAAATTCTTTGGCAGATTCTATCATGCTGAGTTTAATGATATCCTGAATAATGGCATTCTGTCTGTCGACATTGTTTATTGCTCTATCAATAAAGTTCATCGTTAAAACTTTGTTGTCATAATTTTCTTTTATTGTTTCAAGATATCCCCTGACAATTGCGATGGGAGTTTTAAGTTCATGTGATACGTTACTTACAAGGTCGGATTTAATCCGTTCAATTTTTCTTTTTTCTGAAATATCATGGAGTACAATTAGAATTCCCTGGATGATTTTTTCTTCTCTTATCGGATTAATAATCGCTTCAAAGAATCTATCATTAATCATCTCAACTTCGAAGATATCTTTCTCACCCGCTTTCAGGCTGTTTTCGATTCTGCTGTTGAGTGTGCTGTTGCGGATAATCTCGAAGTATTGTTTATCTTTTAAGCCTGCAGTTATTCCAAGCATGTTCAGAAAGGAATTATTATTTATGACTATATGTTTACTGGAGTCAACCATCGCTATCCCGTCGCTTATGCTGTCCAGAGTCGCCTCAAGTTTTTTGTGCTCCAGGATATGATCATTAATTGTTTCAACAATCTTATCGGCCATTTTGTTCAATGCTTTCTGAAGATTGCCGATTTCATCGTTACTGTAATTCAGTATCCTTTTTTCATAATTTCCTTCTGCAAAATCCACAGCGAAATTCAAAGTTTCTTTAAATGGTTTTGTGATTTTAACTGATATGAGGATAATAACAATGATAGAAGCAATCAGGGCAGCTATGGATACATTGAATATCAGTTCCCGTAAAGAAGTGAGGCTGCGGTCAACTTCGTGAAGAGGTTTGGATAATCTTATTATAATGTTATCTTTAAACATTGCATAATACAGCATATCTGTTTTAAGAGTACTGCTGTATCTTGTTTTAAATCCGGAACCTGAACTCAATGCATCAATAACTTCTTTTCTGTACTGATGATTTTCAAGATGTGAGAAATCTTTTACTTCCGAGTCTGCAATTACAGATCCGTCTGATTTAATAATCGTGATTCGAAGTTCCATAATACCGGCAAATTCTGAAACTATTTTCGACAGTCTGGCGGATGGTTCCGGCTTAATTGACAGTTTACTGAGCTCCAGATTAATCATCTCGTCATATCTTGACATTTCTGTTTTGATAATATTTATATGGATAGTTCTTAACAGACTTCCGAGCATTGCGAAAATTAATACTACAAGGGTTACCGTTAGAATGATATAAGAAAATATAAGTTTGTTGCTGAGTTTTTTAAGCATACTACTCCTTAAAGCCGTAGCCTACACCGGAAAATGTAGTTATAATATTTTTATAGTCTCCGAGTTTTTTTCTCAGATTCATAATATGAACATCGATGGTTCTATCAACTACAAAAACATCATGGCCCCTGACACTGTTTATAATATTGTCCCTTGTAAAAACTTTCCCCGGATTTTCCATAAACAGGGAGAGCATGTTCAGTTCGGTTTTTGTAAGTTTGATTTCTTCACCATCAACTTTAAGGGAAAACTGTTCCGGATTCAGTTCCACACCTTTATACTTTAATATTATTTTTTTACCTTCAGGCAGCTCGCCCGACCTGCGAAGGACTGCTTTTATTCTGGACCGGAGTTCTTTTATACTAAAGGGTTTCGTAAGGTAATCATCCCCTCCCAGTTCAAGCCCGAGGACTTTATCAAACTCTTCGGATTTTGCGGAAAGAAATATTACAGGGATAGATTTAAGTTTTTCGCTGGAGCGTATCTCCCTGCAGAATTCAAAACCGTCTTTATCCTCCATCATCACGTCAAGTATTATCAGGTCCGGTTTCTCAGATTCGAATCCTTTTTTAGCTTCGGCGGCTGATGAAAAAGCTGTTACATCATAACCTTCACTGATAAGGTTGATTTTTAAAATCTCCCTTATATCCTTTTCGTCATCTATGACAAATATTGTTTTTTTCATAATTTTATATCAGCTTAAATTTTCGGTTTCTGATGCCTGATATCCTCTCCCTGAATATAATATACAGCTCTTTCTGCAATATTTTTTGTATGGTCACCTATACGTTCCAGTGCTTTGGCTACGTTGATTAAAGAGAGGCTCTGTGAAATATTTTTTGAAGATTCCCCCATGTATGTAAACAGTTCTCTGTATATCTGCAGATTGAGATCATCAATTTCTGCATCCATTTCAATTACACCTTTAGCTTTTTCTACATCTTTATCTGTTAGGGCGGTGAATGCAGTATTAATCATTTTAACTGCAATTTCGCTCATTCTCGGTATATCGATAAGCGGTTTGATGAGTGGTGTCCCATTAATGCGTAAAGTTTCTTTTGCGATGGTTGTTGCAAGATCGGCAATTCGTTCCAGATCAGTATTGATTTTAAGCATGGCGAGTATTAATCTCAAATCGGAAGCCGCAGGCTGCCTTGTAACAAGAAATTTTATGCATTCTTCATCAATCTCTATCTCCAGCCTGTTGATGCGTTCATCATTATTAATTATTTTTCTTGCCATGTCAAAATCAGAATTTTTTAATGATGAGACTGATGATGATACAGCTTCCATGGTATAGTCAGCCATCCGGAAGATTTTTATTTTCAACTGTTCAAGATCCATTTCAAGATGAGTCAGCATTTTGTTCTCCTTGCTTTGAGTTTAATATTAATTTACAGAATTCTTTAAAATTTTTTATCCGTCAAAAGTTTTAAACTGTCAGCCGAATTTTCCTGTTATATAATTCTCAGTCATAATTTTATCCGGTTTGGTAAAAATCATTTCTGTTTTATTTATCTCTATCAGCTCACCCATATAAAAGAAAGCAGTGTAATCGCTTACCCTTGCCGCCTGCTGCATGTTGTGAGTTACAATAATTATTGTGTAGTTCTGTTTAAGCTCCTGAATAAGCTCTTCTATTTTCTGTGTTGAAATCGGGTCAAGCGCAGAAGCAGGCTCGTCCATAAGTATTACTTCGGGCTGAACAGCAATTGTTCTTGCGATACACAATCTCTGCTGCTGGCCTCCCGATAAACCCATTGCTGATTTACCCAGCCTGTCTTTTACTTCATCCCAGAGTGCCGTACTCTTTAAAGATTTCTCAACCGTATTTTCAATTTCATACTTGTCTTTAATTCCGTTTATTTTAAGACCATAAGCTATATTATCAAAGATCGATTTAGGGAACGGGTTTGATTTCTGAAATACCATCCCGACTCTTCTCCTGAGAGAAGTAACATCATATTTATGGCTGTAGATTGAATCCTGGTCAATCAGAATATCTCCTGTCATCCTTGTACCGGGAATAATGTCATTCATACGGTTTATACATCTGAGGAAAGTTGATTTTCCGCAGCCGGAAGGACCTATCAGAGCAAGCACGGAGTTTTCTTTTGCCGAGAGGTTTATATCTTTGATAGCACGGTTAGTTCCGTAAAAAAAAGAAACATCTTTAACATTGATTTTATCGTTCATTTAATAATTCCTTAACAAATCTTTCAACTCACTTTTTACCATGGATACGGGAATCATTTCCCTGCATCCTGAATGAAAAATATAAACAGCCTGGAGTAAAATCCAGCCTGAAAGATATTAATCATGTACATAATGAAATGTATTAAAACTGGTGAATAATTGATAAATAAAATATAAAGTTTTTGTTAAGATTTTCAAAATGATAATGCGGGAAAAAATTGAAAGGTAATAACTTTATTATTACTTTAAGATATCTTTATAAAAAATTAATACATATTCTTTAAGTTCATCTTACAAAAAAACGAATCAGGAGAAAATTAATGATGAAACCAGGTATTAAAAAAATTTTTTTTATCGGATGCTCGGCAGTTCTCGCGGCATCATTGCTGACAGCATGTTCAAGAGACGCCAGCAAAAAGATAGTCATCAAAGGATCTACAACAGTTCTGCCGGTGACTCAGAAAACAGCAGAAGAATACAGAAAGCTCAATAAAGTATCAATTACTATTGAGGGGAGCGGTTCAGGTAACGGAATAAAAGCCCTCATCGACGGAACCTGCGATATTGCAAATTCATCAAGAGAGATAAAAGCAGAAGAACTCAAAAGTGCTGCAGAGAAAGGCAGGATTGTTAAAGAAATAACACTTGCGGTTGATATGATAATTCCTGTTGTTAATCCGTCAAATAGCGTAAAAAATATTAGTATGGCGCAATTGAAAGCTATTTATGACGGTTCGATAACCAACTGGAAGCAGCTTGGCGGAAAGGATGAAAATATCGTTGTAATATCCAGAGACACAAGTTCCGGGACATATGAAATCTGGCATGAGAAAGTTATGAAGAAAACTGATGTGAGAAAAGATGCACTTCTTCAGGCTTCAAACGGTGCTATAGTATCCGCAGTTGCAGGAAATCCAAAAGCTTTAGGATATGTCGGATACGGCTATATCGACTCATCAATAAAAGCATTAACAGTTGATAAAGTAGAAATTACAATTGAAAATGGTAAATCAGGCAAATATCCGATTTCGAGAAACCTTTACATGTATATAGATGAAAACAAACTTTCCCCCGAAGCTCAGAAATATATAGATTTTGTTTTAAGTGCAGAAGGGCAGAAACTGGTTAAAGAAGCAGGTTTTATTCCTGTTAAATGATAATTTTACTCATAACTCCTTCGAAACTCCCTTCGGGGAGTTTTTTTATTTTATAAAAATAATCACTTGCCCATTTTTATCCTTCTTTGATTAATTCCTGATAACTGACTCTGAAGTATGCCCTTATAAGTTTTACTACAGAATAATAAACAGAATTGCAGCAAAACCAGGTCTTTTACTTTTCTTCGGAGAGGACTTAACTAAAAATAATCTGATAATACATATAAAATTAAGCGTTTTAAGTCTCCTTACGGGCGATTGAGGATGCCTGATTGATGCAGGTTAATTTAATGAAATAAATTTCAGGACGTAATAATGGATCTACTAAAAAATCTTAATGACAACCAGAGAGAGGCTGTTCTTCACACTGACGGCCCGCTGCTTATACTTGCAGGTGCCGGTTCAGGCAAAACAAGGGTTATCACACATAGAATTGCCCATCTCATTTCAAGCGGTGTAAAACCGTATAATATCTTTGCAGTTACATTCACCAATAAAGCCGCGGAAGAGATGAGAAACAGGGTAATGAAAATTGCAGGCCCTCAGGGGAGCAGTGTATTTATAAAAACATTTCACTCCGCAGCTGTGTATATACTCCGCAGGTTCGGAGAGAACATAGGCCTGACGGGAAACTTTACCATATATGACGGAGGGGATCAGGAGGATGTAATTAAACGGATTCTGATTGACCTGAAGCTTGATCCGAAAAAGATCAAACCTTCAATGATATCATCCAAAATTTCAGAGGTTAAGGACAAGGAGGATTACCTGGAGGGGGTTGATGTTAACAAGCTCATTCCGGATTATTTCTCTTTTAATTTTTCAGAAATTTTTGATCAGTATCAGAAAAAAATGGCTGAGAATAACGCTCTTGATTTCAATGACCTTCTCTGTAAAACAGTTGAACTGCTGCGGAAATCCCCATCTGCACTTGCTGAAATGCAGCATATGTGGCGCTACTTTATGATCGATGAGTATCAGGATACAAACTACTCACAGTACCTTATTGCAAAATATCTTTCAGCAGCAACAAAAAATATCTGCGTCGTGGGAGATGATGATCAGTCGATCTACTCATGGCGCGGAGCTGATATACGGAACATCCTGAACTTCGAAAAGGATTATGATCAGACAAAAGTAATCACTCTTGAAGAGAACTACCGTTCAACGAAACAGATTCTCGATGCGGCGCATTCTGTAATTACACATAACGAGAACCGTAAGGAAAAGAATATAACAGCATTCCGCGGTGAAGGAGAAGCCGTCACATGGTGTAAAACAAATAATGAGTATGGCGAAGGTGAGTTTGTAATCAATACAATTGTTTCACTAAAATCGAGAGAAAATTTAAAGAATCATGATTTTGCGATATTTTACAGAACAAACGCACAGTCAAGAATCTTCGAGGATTTTTTACGGAAAGAGAAACTTCCGTACAGAATTATCGGCGGCCAGAAGTTCTACGAAAGGAAAGAGATTAAGGATATCCTCGCGTATTTGAAATTTCTTGTAAATCCGGCTGATTCTATTGCTCTATTCCGGATTATTAATACTCCTGCACGAGGTATAGGTAAAGCTTCCCAGGACAGAATTTCAGAGATTGCGAAAAGTGAAAATATCAGTGAATGGAAAGTCATAAGGGATGAATTGATGTCAGGGCGTGTACCTAAAGGGCTTGATGATTTCAGAAAAATAATAGATAAACTCCTGAAAGAACTTGTTCAGATTCCCGGACGCATAAAACTTTCTGATTATATGAAAAATCTTGTAGAAGTAACCGGTTACCGTGAAAGCCTTCGCGAGGAGAACACCCTTGAAAGCAACTCCCGTATTGACAACATCGATGAACTTATAAACAGTATCTTTGACTATGAACAGACAGATCCTGAAGCGACACCTGAACAGTTCATCCAGGATATAGCACTTTATACTTCGGAACAGAATCCCGAAGAGAACCCTGACGAAAAGGCAGACTGTGTTACGCTGATGACAGTGCATAACGCGAAAGGACTTGAGTTCCCTGTAGTTTTTCTCACCGGTATGGAAGAGAAAACTTTCCCGCATAAGTTTTCAATAGATACAGATCAGGGAATTGAAGAAGAGAGGAGGCTCTGTTATGTCGGCATCACAAGGGCGATGGACAGAATTTTTATCACCAACGCGGAACTCCGGAGAAGTTATATGGGTACTGAAAACAAATTTCCCTCAAGATTCATTGATGAAATTCCATGGGAGTTTATTAACAGGACAGAACATATCTCACAGGGATACGGGTGGAGCGGCAGCAGTTCCCGTGAATCCTACAGCCAGACTGAGAGCAGGCAATATGTTCAAAATAAAAATGAAACGGTTACCTACAGCAGCAAACCGAAAGAATCATCGTATCTCGAAGAACTTTTTGAAAAAAGAAATGATATTGATGAAAGCGGATCAAAATTCGTTGTAAAAGAGAGTGTCATGCACCCCAAATTCGGAGTCGGGAGAATTGTAAGCATTGAAGGAACAGGTGATAATATCAAACTTACAATAAGTTTTGGACTGACAAAACGCGTTTTTATGGAAAAATACACGCCGCTTCAGAAGTTAAATTAAAGTGGTGCATCTGATATTACGATAAGTAAATATCAGACAAAATGGCGGCGGAAATTAATGAACATTAGCAGATTTTACATACTTATATTTTCAGTGATCCTGCTTTCATGCGGTACGCAGCCTGTTAAGGTCGCGGATGTAAAATCAGGTGATATTGCAAGTCTTGACAGTTTTTTTAAACGGTCAGAACTCGATTCTTCAAAAGCCGGAGCTGTAATCGAGAAATACAAAATAATTCAGCATCTTACTCATTTGTGGAAAATGGACAGGGGCGGGAAAAAATATTATCTCCTTGAGAAAGATGATATAACAGAAATGATCAATTCAGTTACAGAAGGGATCTATCTTGATTATATTCTTATTAATAAAAACGGCGATATTGTATACACCAGAAAAAATGATGAGTTATTCGGTACGAATGTTAATCATGGCTACGAGGCAACGCCGTTACAAAAATGTTTTTTAAATAGAACCGGAGTCTATTTCGAAGATGTGGCATTTTTGTCCCCTTCATCAAAAATTTATTCGTTATATATATCCTCACCGGTTTACGTTGAAGGGAATTTTCATGGGGTGCTCATCCTGCAGGTTGGAGTAAATAAAATCTCCGGAATACTTGAACCGGAAACAGAAATTTTAAGCAGAGACGGTATAATCAGAGTTTCATCTTTAGAGGAAAAGGTATTTTCGAAGTACCCTGAATTTGAGGGTATTGATATGAAAAGCCTGGACCGTGATGGAGCCGTTTTTTTAAACAGCACTGAAGGGAAACATAAATTTTTAAAATTCAGTTTTAAAGAAATTAATTGGATAATAATAAACTAAAAAGATTTGCAGTAACCGGAATTTTCTCTTATCAATCTATTGGCTCTTTAAAATTCATTCTCAGGCGTGCTGATATTTTTTTCTTTTACAATCAGGTTCTCAATTTCCTTACTTATTCCGCTGTAAAGGCCCGGCAGGTCATATTTTTTCTCCATCTGCTTCGAGACCAGATCTGCAATACTTATCAGCATATCATCACTGAAGTACCTTTTGGAGCTTACAATAATCGCATTGATAAGTGCCGGCAGAAGAGAAAGGCTTTCTGTTTCTTCTATTTTAATAAATTCCCTTATCCCTTTATCTTTTAAAACTGCGGAGTCTCCCATATCAGAATTAATTCCTGATATAATAACCTGCCCTGCCCTGAAACTGTTTATATAGTCATGAGATATTTTTTCGTCCATAATCATTAAAATATCTGAATTAGAGATTACATTCTCCACTGTTGTAGCAAGGCCTTTCCTGTTTTCAAATGACATCATCTGGCGCTCATTGCTGTCATGCCCGAGGACTTTCATATACCCCGATTTTACCAGAAGCGCTGTCAGCCGGATGGTGCTGTTATCCAGTCCGATAATCCCGACAGAGGTATCGCCCGGAGTGATGGTGTGATTCCTTATTAATGTATTTATAACTGCGAGATAATGCACCGGGTTTTCATCAAGCTCTTTAAAGATAAGAGGTTTTGTTACTGCATCAATAATATTTGATAAGAGATAATCGTCCTCATCATTATTCATTATTCTCAGACAGCAGAAATTCTCTTCTATTCCTTTAACTGTTTTAATCATGTCTTCAATGGAGTTATATCTGATAACTAAAGGGAATGCATTACGCCCTGTAAATTTCCCGATTAATACGGAATCTCTCTCAGAGTCCGCATACAGATGATAGTAATGGCTGCTGATATCACTTCCGTTTTTGATTTTTACGCCGCTTATAAGTGCGATACTGTTGAAGCTTGCACAATAATTTTTCTGCAGGCCGGTATCTATTTTTTCATGTATAAGTTTATTGCCGCCGATAAGTGCAGTCCATACATCATTAATATTTTCGATTTCAATTTTACTTGATGTAGTTAACACTCCCCCCCTGATTTTATCTTCAAGTGTACTTGTGACTGTTATGTCCTGAAAATATTCGCTGTTTTTATTTAGTGTATCAACCAGTCTTACGAGGTCCTTTTTTGAAGAGTAGATGATTTCAATTGTATAATCCTCCCACCTGCCGTCAGACTCGGTGAGATTTATCATGTTAATATCAATATTATGTTTATATAGAGTGGATATAAACTGCGGGAGTATTACTTTTTTCATTTTAAGAGTGACAGAGGCTATTAGTTTCATAGTTTTCCAGCCTGTTTAAATGCGGTATTTATACTTATTGATCGGAATATTTTATACCAAGCATTCGGCATTTTTCCAGCATATCAAGAGATATTTCCTCTGTCAAATCGCAGTTTTTAACAAGTACAGCTTCATTTATGTCAAATGATGTGTTTATAGTATTGTAAAAGTGCCTCATTCCTGTCAGTACACCTGTGAAAATTTCGTTATAGTCGGAACCGGCGGTACAAAAGAAAAATCCTTTTTTTTCTTTACTTTTAATTCCAGTCCGTTTGCTCTCCTCCCATAAAAGCTGGCAGCGGTCAATGATTGATTTTAAAGGTGCAGGAAATGAAGAAAAATAAAGAGGGGAAGATATTGAAATGATATCAGCATTTCTGATGAGATTGTAGATATCAGACATTGCATCATCAAAAATACACCGGGATTCAGAGGCACAGCGGCCGCAGGCTGTACAGGGTTTTATATCCGCTTCATATGCATTAACGATATTAATATTAAACCCATTCTTTATGAATGGGTTTAAAAATTCATTCTGCAGTTTTGTTGAAAAACTGTTTTTCCGGGGACTTCCTGTGAGAGCAAGCAGATTCAACTTAATCTTCCTTCAGCCTCGTAAAGATCATTCTTCCTGCAGTTGTCTGAAGAACAGAGGTCACAGTAACATCCACTTCGTCATTCATTCTGCGTCTTCCGTTTTCAACTACAACCATTGTACCGTCATCGAGATAACCTATTGCCTGGTTGGAATCTTTTCCTTCTTTAACAAGAAGTACGCGCATCTCTTCACCGGGAAGTACGATCGGTTTCAGTGAATTTGACAGCAGGTTGATATTCAGAACATCTACGCCGTGGAATTCCGCTACTTTATTGAGGTTAAAATCATTGGTTATTACTTTTGCTTTCATAACTTTTGCAAGCTGGACAAGTTTTGCATCGACTTCAGGAATATCCTTAAAATCCATATCGGAGATTTTTACCATGATAGACTGGTCTTTCTGCATTTTATTCAGGATATCAAGGCCTCTTCTGCCGCGGTTTCTTTTTATTGAATCCGCAGAGTCGGCTATCATCTGAAGTTCATTCAGGACAAAGTTCGGAATTACAAGAATACCTTCAAGAAATCCCGTATCGCAAATATCCGCAATTCTTCCGTCTATAATTACGCTTGTATCGAGAATTTTGTAAGGTATCTGCACGTCTGAATCATTAATTCCGGGTGCGATGATTTTATCTAAAAAGCTGATATCTTCATTATTTATAAGAAAGAATATCATAACAGCAAAGCCTGAAATATGATACAGAAGCGGTTTAATAATACCGGAATATTTTTTTATAATATCCACTTCAAATGAATTGATTCCGTTAACCACCAGATGAGCGGCGGCCAGACCGATAAGAAGTCCTATTAAAGCAGAGAGAAGCTGTCTTGATTGGAAGCTGTGAGAAACATATTCAATGATAATAATTATACCCAGTGCAACTAATCCAGCGATAATTCCTGAAATTATTACTGCTGTCATTGAGTAAGATGAATAAAAGATGGCTGTAAAAAGTATGGATGTTATTATAAAAAGAGTTCTAAAGATTATTATTAACATAAGGTAACTCCTGATTAAACTATAATAAGTATTATAATATATAATATGATTCAAAAAGCATTTTTTTGTTTAATAAATATTTGTTTAATAAATAATGGAAAAGAACCCGTCAAATAGGAGTATTAAATGAAGATGAGCCGGTTTGTATAACCGGTTTCCGGTTTTTAGGGCTTGAGAGCTATTCCTCTTCCTTAAAACCGGAAGAGAGAGCCTCAGAAACTATATTTCCAGCTTCATCAATAGCAATACTTTTTGACATTGCAACTTCGTAAGTAATCAGCTGGTAGGCGTTTTCGTAAAGTTTTCTTTCCATAATGGAAAGTTCTTTTT
>DAONFJ010000070.1:0-18614 GCA_035403545.1 Spirochaetota bacterium | reverse complement strand
TTTAATTTTTCTTACTCTGGTTCTGTCTGTAAACCTTTATTCTCAGGATACAAAAGCTGCAAATCTTTATGATGACAGTTATGTCTCTATTGGAGCGGGCTTTCAATATCATTATTTTACAAGTAAAGATAATTTCCGTAATCCAACTGGTGCCTTTGGAAATTCAGATGAGATCAAAGGTGTTGCAGGTCTCAATTTGAATGCCGAGCTGCTGCTGAACAAAACATTTTCTCTTGATCTGCCTGTAGGTATTGGAGCGGGTTACAAGTTTCAGACAATGAGTGGTGGTTTTGAGTATTCATTTTTAGGAGGTACGGTAAAAAGAACTGTTGATATAACAAATCATATTGCATTTATTGATGTATACCTTCCATTAGATAGCGAAAAATACTGGCTGATTGGCGGAACTGCCGGTATTGGTGCATCAGAATATGCATATAAACTCGACTATTCCAGTACATTTTCTGATGTTGAAAAGTCCTCAAATGGTTTCGTTGTTCCGCTAGGTGTCTTCCTTGACTGGGGTGCCGATGGTATAGGTGGAAGGCTCGGATACACATATGTCTTTTCAAAATATTCTGATATCGACGGTGTAACTCCGAAAGGTAATGGAAGCCAGTTTTATATTGAATTAAGATATGCTATATAATAAAAAATAAGTATTCAGCATTCTATTATCCAACACATGAGGCGGATAAATGTATCCGCCTCAGACTTCTGTCAAACCTATGATATGAAAAGAAGTCTCTGAACATTTTTTCCGAATATTTTCTCTCTGTCCTCAACGGATAAGACCTCATCCTCTATTGATCTTCTGTATCTCGAAATTCCCAGAAGCGGGTAATCACTTCCGAATATAATTTTTTCCGCCCCGACAATTTTTATTGCCGAACTGTATATATCGCTTCTGTATAAATATGGTGTTGCTGCCGTATCATAATATACAGTCTTCAAAACTTCATGCGCTTCAGGCATAAGCTCATAGAAAAAAAGTCCCCCTCCCCAGTGTGCCAGTATAACTGTCGCGCCGGGAACAGATTTCAGCAATTCATAAACTGCCGCGAGCGAAGGTTCATACTTTCCGGGGTATTGATGGCCCACCGGTTCATTAACATGCAGGCAGACAGGGAGAGAGAACTCTGCCGCAGCCTCAAGTACTTCCCGCAGAAACCTGATGTTTGAATCAGTCATCCCGCCGTTATAAAAAGCAATCTCGCCGATTCCATATAAAGCGGAATTTTTTATCTCCTCCACGTAAGCACGTACACTCTTTGAACGGGTGAGAGGGATCATTCCAAACGGAAAAACACAGATGCTCCCGATGAGTGACGCCATATATTCATTCTGCCGCAGACAATGCTTTTCAACATTCCACGGGAACGACATTGCCGCAGCGCCGGAAAGCCCATTTGCCGATATATATTCCGCCAGGCCCGCATGATCAGTCACTACTGACTTTTCTGATGAATACAAAAGTTTAAAACCGGGATCATCCATGTAGAGATCTCTTGCTGCCAGAACATCCCGCGGGAAAATGTGTGTATGGAAATCTATTGTCATAACCTGGTCCGTTATTTTTTTCTAATATTGAATTGCCGCAGTTAACTGTTGGATTATTATTTACTCCCGGCTCCCCGACTTGTGTTTCTGCCGGACTGCAACCGGCATTAAATCAATGGTAAATGCTATAGTAAAAATTCTATTCATAATCCTTAATCCGACAGTCGATGCCATCTCTTTATAATAAAATATCCTGCATTGGATAATATATATCAATTAAATAAAAATTATTTTTTAGTAACTGCCCAAAAATAAAAGAGTTTAATGATGACCGCTGGTTTAATTGCAGCCGGCAAAAATTAATTACTCCTTACACTTTTATTATTGACAGTTTTTTGCTACAGCTACTATTTTTTTCCTAGTAATAAACTATGATAACTAATTTTTTATACACTTTTTTTAATTTGTACTAAAAATTAATGCCGATTATACTTCTTATTATCGTTTATTGTTATAAAAACTTTTTTACCGGAGACTTTTATGAACAGTGGGAAAATCGGAAGAAACCGCACAATTAAACACAGCTCTTTCATGGATGACTATAGGGCAAAACTCATAACACCGGAACAGGCTGCGGCTCTGGTCAGATCAAATGATACTTTATTTACCGGCGGCGGTGTAAATATACCTAAAGCCTTTTCCACCGCACTTGGAGCAAGAGCATCAGAGCTGACTAATGTCACAATACTCCAGGGATTTGCAATGGCCCTATATGACTACATGAAACCTGAAGCGAAAAACAGTTTTAATATAGAAACAATGTTTGTCGGGCCCCTTGAAAGAATATGCATGGAGTGGGGAGTAGGCTCTTATATGCCTCACAGTTTTTCAGATCTTGGAAATGTCGCGCTTAAAGCCACTCCGAGAGTTATAGCATTTTCAGCGACACCTCCGGATAAGGACGGATATGTCAACAAGTCATGCTTCGGATCTTTTCTTCCGAAAAAAGAATGCCTTGAACCTGCCGAGGTAGTCATATGCGAAATAAACGATAAACTCCCATGGTGCTGCGGCGAAGACTTTAAAGTTCATATTTCTGAAATAGATCACATAATAGAAAACAGTGCCTCGATATTCGAGCTTCCGGAAATACCGATTACCGATGTGGAAAACAGGATGGCTACATACATCGTTGACATGATTCCCGACGGATCTACAATACAGCTCGGATTCGGCGGACTTGGAAACGCCATAGGCCATATGCTGTACAGTAAAAAAGATCTCGGCATGCATTCAGAGGTAGTTACCCCTTCAGTTACCGAGCTTGTAAAAGCAGGAGTAATCACCGGTTCAAAGAAAAATTTCTATCCGGGAAAAATAATTACGGCATTTGCAGTCGGTACAAACCAGTTCTACAAGGATCTCGACAGAAATGAAATGTTTGAGTTCAAAGAAGTTCACTGGGTAAACCAGCCTTCAACAATTGCTCAGAATGACGGGATGATATCTATCAACACTACTCTCGTGATGGATCTTACAGGACAGGCCGCGTCTGAGTCTATCGGGATCAAGCAGTACAGCGGTACCGGCGGACAGGTAAACTTTAACCAGGGCGCAAAGATGGCAAAAGGAGGAAAAAGAATACTTGCAGTGGCTTCGACATATACCGATAAAAACGGACAGCTTCAGTCAAAGATTCTCCCGAATCTTCCGCTCGGATCAATAGTTACAACATCACGAAATGAAGTTCAGTACGTATGTACAGAGTATGGAGTGGTAGATCTCAGTTTTGAAAGTATAAACAAGCGGGTGAAAAGACTTATCTCAATTGCCCATCCGCAGTTCAGGGATGAACTTACCTTTGAAGCGAAGAAGAACAGGTGGATATAACATTATCGTGAAACTGCCTTCCCCGTTTTTTATGGGGAAGGTGCCCTTTAGCGGCGGATGGGGAGAATTACTCCTCCCCTTCCTCATCTTCAGGTTCAATCTTGATTTTAAAATTAAAGTTTTTCATTCTCTTGTCTTTTTTGGTTCCGTTCATAATCAGTTTAAACAAAGGATCTACACTCAGGATAGGCTGAGTCTTGTCTTCCGGGCATCCGTACATCAGCCATCTTATAACAACAAACTCAACGCTGCCGATTATTACAGACCGTACAAAATACGGATCGATATCGCTTTTTAGCTCGCCTGTCTGCATCCCTTCCTTGATCACATTTGTCATTGTTTTATAATATTCTATCAGATCTTTGTAGGTGTCTGTTTCCATAAACTTTTTGTTTGTCTTAAGAGTCATCAGAGAGATTGAGGCAAAATACGGGTTATCCTGATAAAATTTGCAGAGGTGGTAGATCATACCTCTCAGTTTATTTGTAGTACCGCTTATATAGTTCAGATGTGAATCCAGCATCTGTTTACTCAGTTCAATTCCCTCGCGCGGAATAGAAAAGAGAAGTTCCTCTTTTGATGAAAAATATTCGTAGATGGTAGTATCTGACACTCCAGTCTCTTTAGCCACGTCCGAAATAGTAGAATTAAGAAAACCTTTCTCCGAGAAAACCTTTTCGGCAGACTTCAGAATCTGGTCCCTTCTCGCTTCCTTCAATGATTTAACTGTCATCTTAGTCTCCATGCCCTAATTTGCTGTAACTGTTTAAAAACTGAGATTTTTTCAGGTTCCCGGCGCCAGGAACAAAGGAAAAATACTTCACCACCAGTTTGTCAGAAGTGACGATTTACTCCCTCTCATAAAAAAAGGAGAAATTCTTAGTTACTATAAAGTATTCTCAAAAAACAGCCTTCAGGAGTCAAGACTTTTTTCTTAAAATATCGATTTCAACTCTATTAAAGCGCAAAACTATTTTTACTATTTAATAGTGCATACGATTATTATAAAACTCACCGAGAGCTCACTGCTCAAACAGGCGCAGGAATCACACTTTACAGGCTTTGGAAACAGGTGAAAATTTAAAACTGATTACATTTTAAGTATCTGTATCCATTTTTTACCACAAATCCATCGTGAATCGGCAGTTCCCGGGTATGCCAGAAAATAGATTACTGCCCGATATTCGTGTAATGTTTTATTTGTCCCATGGTGAAGAAATGATAATTACATCAGGCTTTAATAATTAATATTGACGAACTGAAAGAAAATAAAATGGATTATGTAAAATAATTTATATATTATCAGGGTACAGACTTGTGCTTTTAATGATAATTATTCATTGATTTAATATATAACCACATCTGCGGAGGAATTATGAATAAACATATCGCTATAATCATTTCATTTATACTAATTACAG
This sequence comes from Spirochaetota bacterium, assembly GCA_035403545.1. Lineage (GTDB taxonomy): Bacteria > Spirochaetota > UBA4802 > UBA4802 > UBA5550 > WRGT01. The sequence continues at coordinate 13,803 of DAONFJ010000070.1, read as the reverse complement.
CATTTTCTGAATGGGGAAAAGCTTCGCAACCGGTAACCGTTCAGAGTAAAATTTCATCAGTAAAACTTTTTACAAATAAGGCCGAGATTACAAGAGTTTCAAAAATCAAACTGGAAAAGGGGCTGAATATTATACAGATTGAAGGCCTGCCGGACAATCTTTACGACTGGTCCGCGAGAGGGAGCCTTCCGGAAAAATATAACGGAAAGATTCTATCCATGGAGATATCAAGACAGGCCCTTCTTGAAAAACGGAAAAAGAAAATTATGGAGATAGAGAAGAAGCTCGAAGAACTCAAAGACAAAGATGCTGACCTTGCCGATGATATTTCCAACATCATGTTTCAGGAGGAATTTCTTAACTCTGTGAATGATTTTGCCAAAGTAAGCGCCTCGAAGGAACTGGTTACAAGGCTCCCGCAGACAGAAGTGTGGAGCAGCACAATGGACTTTACCAGCAGCAAAAGAAAAGGCATACAGAGCGCGAAAAGGATAATATATAAAAAAAGAAGAGATCTCGCCGCTGAAATTCAGAAATGGGAATTTGAGCTGAACCAGATTGCAGGGCATAAGTATTATTCAAACTACAAGTCGCTAAACATGGCTGTTGAAAAGAACACTATATCAAATCAGATTCAGCAGTATGGAGAATTTACAGACCAGTACGCGCAGCAGAAAGGATTTCTCGAAACCGATACTTCCCAGATTGATACTGAGAAAAAAATCCTTCTTAACATATTCTCTGCATCAGACGGCGAGACTGAATTTATTTTCAGCTACATGATACCTGACACCTACTGGATGATGAAGTACGACTTCAGAGCGAGTAAAAAAAACGATGAGATCGAAATTATTTTATACTCTGACATATACCAGAAAACCGGCGAAGACTGGGAGAATATAAACCTGAGCCTGTCAACCGGAGCGCCTCTGACAAATATAGCTCTTCCTCCGCTGAACCCATGGTATTTGAGTACGAGTAAACCATACAGGGATGAAGAGAACAGCTACGCTTTAAAATCAAAAAAAGCTTATGCCGCAGAAAAGATGGAAGGTGCTGCTGGAACTAAGGACTTCGCGCAGGAAGAGGAAGCAATTCCCGAAACATCGGTTAAAGAGAGCGGCCTCTATTTTGAAATAGGATTTCCTCTCAAGCAGACCATCGAGTCTTCTGAAAAATACCAGAAAAAATATATTAAATCATATACTATAAAATCTAACAAGGGGCTTAAGTTTTACTACCAGACTATCCCCGCTTCATCAGGAAAAGTTTTCCTTATGTCAAAAACAATTAATCAGACAGAACTTCCATGGCTTGGCGGCGAAGCACAGGTTTTTCTTGAGAATGAATATATAGGAAAAGTAAATGTTCCTGAAACTCCGGTGAATAAAGAAAAAGAGATCGTTCTCGGAATAGTACCGGACACAATTTCCAAAAAGGAACTGGTTAAAAGATACGAGGACACATCGGGAGTATTCGGAGGCAAGAAAAGAATTGTCTACTCATACAAAATCGCCGTTGAGAACAATTCCAGAGAGTCCAGAGAGATTATACTGATGGACGATTTTCCCGTTCCGACAACCGAAGATGTTAAAGTTGAAATTAAAGATTTATCATACCCTTTCCAGTCTGATGAACAGACTAAAAAAAGTACAGAGTACGCCCAGGGGATAAGAAAATTTATAATGACACTTGCTCCCGGTGCAAAAAAAGAGATTACCTACGATGCTGTTATCACGTATGACAAAGAACTGGTAATAAACGGGCTAAGATAACGAGGTACAGATTATGAGAAGAACAAAAATTATATGCACACTGGGCCCGGCAACCGATGATCCGGCAGTATTAAGAGAACTATTTTTAAAAGGTATGGATGTGGGCCGGTTAAATTTCTCGCATGGCGCACACGATGATCATCTTATAAGAGCGGAACAGTTTAAAAAAATGCGTGCGGAGCTCAAGCGGCCTGCGGCCCTTCTCCTTGACACAAAAGGCCCGGAGATCCGTCTTAAAAAATTTAAAGAAGGAAGAGCAATACTCGAAAAAGGTAAAACTTTTACACTCACCACTGATGAAATTGAAGGCGATGCTGAACGCGTCTCAATTTCATATAAAGGTCTCCCGGCAGATCTAACAAAAGGCGACAGAATTCTTATAGCAGACGGGCTCATTGAACTTAAAGTTACGGCAATCAAGGGAAATGAAATTATCACGGAAGTCCTGAATGGCGGAGAATTGAGCGACAGAAAAGGCATGAATGTACCCGGTGTGACGACAAGACTTCCGTTTATGAACGACAATGACAGAAGTGATATTCTGTTCGGCATTGAAAACGACTTTGACTACATAGCTGCATCCTTCGCAAGGTCAGCTGACGATATAAAAGAGATGAAAAATTTTATCGACTCAAACGGCGGAGGATTTATCAAACTGATTTCCAAAATTGAGAATCATGACGGTGTTACAAACATTGATGAAATCATCAGGGTGAGTGACGGCGTCATGGTAGCCAGGGGAGACATGGGAGTAGAGATCCCTTTTGAAGAGATCCCTCACCTCCAGAAGCTTATAATCAGAAAAACTCTCTCGGCAGGGAAGCCGGTAATCACAGCCACACAGATGCTTGAATCGATGATTAAAAATCCGAGACCAACACGTGCCGAGATTACAGATGTTGCTAATGCAATATATGACGGGACAAGCGCTATAATGCTTTCAGGCGAAACATCCATCGGAGCATTTCCTGTACTCACAGTTGAAACAATGGCAAAGATAGCACGTAAAACCGAAACTGATATCAACTACACACAACTGCTTGAAAACACTCATATAAACATTTCAAAAAATGTAACAGACGCTATCAGCTATGCAACATGTTCCGCTGCCCATTCACTTAATGCATCGGCAATAATAACAATTACCAAATCGGGCCACACTTCAAGGATGGTCTCACGATATAGACCGAAGTGCCGCATTATTGCATCAACTCCATTAGCGAAAGTTTATAACCAGCTCGCACTTTCATGGGGAGTCTGCCCTATGATGGCTGCCGAGGCTGAAACAACCGACGAAATTTTTGAAAACGCGGTTAACACTGCGCTCGCAGAAGGAATGATTCAAAACGGCGATCTCGTTGTTATTACAGGGGGAATGCCTGTAGGTGTAAGCGGAACCACAAATATGATAAAGATACATATAGTAGGGGATATCCTTTTAGAAGGGAAAAGCCTCAATGGATTATCCTCCGCGGGCATACTCTGCGTAATTGCAGATAATAAGTCCGGCATAAATGATTTCAAAGGGGGAGACATTCTGGTAATAAAGAGATCATCAGACAGCATCCTTCATCTTATCAAGAATGCATCAGGCATAATTACCGAAGAAGACAGCCATGATTCCCCTGCGGCTATAGTAGCCAAAGCGCTTGATATACCGGTCATTACAAGTGCCGAGAAAGCCACTGAGAAGCTTACAAGCGGTATAGCTGTGAGGATCGACGGCGGTAAAGGGCAGATACTCAGCGCTCAAAGTGTGATATCAGGTTAATGCTTTAATAATATCAGAAATAATTAATTTTGCCATAAAGACACCGGCAAATCTGAAGTTTTATCATTTGAATATTGAAAAACCACAACTGCATTAATCCGTGTCTGTTTACTTCTGCGGCAAATCTTAGAATAAACAATTGTGCGGATTAATAATTTGTAATAACGGAAATTAAATTGAATAAAATATTTACAATAACAATTCTCTTCTTCCTGATAATTTCTTCTTTTATAACCGGGCCATCACTTGATGCCGGAGAGGAACTTGTTACTATAGCATCCTTTACCACATCTGTTGAGGACCAGGATTTTAACGTAAAGACAAACATAGCCATCGCTGCAGGAAAACTCAGCGGTACTGTCATTCAGCCGGGTGAAGTTTTCTCTTTTAATAACACGGTAGGAGACGGTTCAGCCGCTAACGGTTTTCTCACAGGAAGAGTCCTGTACCAGGATACAACATCGTATGAATCAGGGGGTGGTATCTGCCAGGTATCATCAACTCTCTTTAATGCAATGCTCCTTGCAGGATGTTCTATCACGGAAAGGCACAGACATTCGCAGCCTGTACGATATGTACCACTGGGGCTCGATGCGACAATCCGGTATGGTAAAAAAGACCTTAGAATGAAAAACTCAACTCCCCGCCCTCTCCATATATTTGCCGTGATAAATGGCAAGAGCCTTACCCTGATGATAAAAAGCGCAGGAACCCTGGAAAACAGTTATGAAATATATACTGAAGAAGAGGAAATAAATCTGCCCTTTGCCAATGATGAGAATAAAACAATCAGGCCCGGCATATCAATTTACGTTTACAGAAAAAAAATACATAACAGCACAGTAATTGAAAACACACTTTTATATAAAGATTTTTACCCGCCTGTCAACATAGAGAGATAAAGCGGTCAATACTTTAAAATATCAGGAACTTCTCCGTTATCCCCAATGTAACTAATTCATATCTGCACGCTACTTTAGAGATTACCCGGAGCGCTGCACGACAGGAACCGGAATCAGGCAAAAAAACAATTTCATCGGTATTTGTATAACCTGACATACCGGCCGGAGTGACACTTCTGAAAGCAGATATGAGACTTCAGTAATAAACATATTCCCTAAAAATTAAATAATTACCAGAGCCCGGTTGTAAATTTACATTTACATCTTTCTTGACAAAAAATCTCCGGCATATGTCAATAATTTAACGCGGTTTGTGACTGCAAAAATAACAGATCAGGATAATGCTGAATGCCAAGCAGAATACACAGTGAACTTGTTTTCACAGTTAAGGACAGGTGCAGGGTCTGCTATACCTGCGTCAGGGAATGTCCTGTAAAAGCCATTAGAATCATTAATGGACAGGCGGAAGTAATTGCTTCAAGATGTATAGGCTGCGGAAACTGCACAAGGGTCTGCAGTCAGAATGCGAAGATATTCCTTGATACGACAGAAGACGCAAAGACGATTCTTAACGGGGATTCGGTTAAAGTGGCATGCCTGGCGCCAAGTTTCCCTGCTGAATTCTCCGAATTAAAAGATTACAAAACTCTTGTGGGTATGATTAAAAAACTCGGATTTGATTATGTTGTAGAAGTTGCTTTCGGTGCAGATCTGGTCGCGCATGAATATAAAAAAATCCTTGATCCGCAGGGTTATGAACATACAATATCATCCGACTGCCCTGCCGTTACCTATTATGTAAAGTATTACTATCCCGATCTGGTTCCATCTCTTTCCCCTATTGTATCACCCATGGTTGCAACTGCAAGAGTTGCCAAGGATTTATATGGTAAAGAGTGTAAAACTGTGTTTATCGGACCATGCGTTGCGAAGAAAGCTGAATCTGCTGAAATCGATGTTGTCTTAACTTTTATTGAATTAAGAAAACTATTCATGGCGGGAGGAGTTACGGCAGAAGATGCTGAACCTTCAGAATTTGACGGGCCGCAGGGAAACAAGGCCGCGATATTTCCGGTCACAAGGGGTAAACTCCACTCTGTCAATAAGTCGGGCGATATCTGTGAAGAGAATATTTTTGTTGCTTCCGGGAGAGTAGATTTCAGGGAGGCGATAAAAGAATTTAACGCCGAGCCCCTCTCAACCCAGCACCTTGAATTGTTATGCTGTGAAGGGTGCATCATGGGACCGGGAATGACAAAGGGGGGAAACAGTTTTTCAAAAACAGCAAATATCCGGAATTATGTGAGAGAGAAACTTGACAAACTGGATTATAAAAAATGGGAAAAAGACTTCAATTATTATAAAGATTTCGATTTTTCACGGACTTTCATTTCAGACGACAGGAGAAACCCGTTCCCATCAAATGAAGAAATTGAAAAAGTCCTTCAACGGATAGGCAAATTCTCGCCCCAGGACCAGTTGAACTGCGGAGCATGCGGATATGAAAGTTGTGTTGAACACTCTATAGCTATTATTACAGGCCTGGCAGAGACGGAAATGTGCCTCCCTTTTACAATAGATAAACTCCATAATTCCATCATAGAACTCAATCTCACAAATGAAAAACTCGCCTCAGCCCGGCAGTCACTGGTACAGTCTGAAAAACTTGCAACAATGGGACAGCTGTCCGCCGGCATAGCTCATGAGCTTAATAATCCTCTCGGAATAATAACCATGTACAGCAATATTCTTCTGGAGGATCATAAAGAAAACAGCCAGATTAAAAATGATCTGAAACTGATCGCAGAGCAGGCGGAGAGATGCAAAAAAATAGTCGGAGGGCTACTTAATTTCGCAAGAAAAAACCAGATTAATTATAATACCGTCAATATTGAAGACTTTGTCAAGCACAGTATAAATTCCATTATTATCCCTGATAAAGTTCAGGTAGCTTTCAAATCGGATTTAACTGATACCGGTGTTGACATTGATCCCGATCAATGGATGCAGGTTTTAACAAATGTTGAAAAAAATGCCATTGAAGCTTTACCAGCCGAGGGAGGAATTCTCAATATAAGTTTATATGGAACCGAAGATGATGTAGTATTCTGCTTTGATGATAACGGTACAGGTATTTCAAAAGATAACATGGACAAACTTTTTACTCCGTTTTTTACAACTAAACCGATAGGTAAAGGTACAGGACTCGGCCTTGCGCTGATCTACGGGATTGTTAAAATGCACAGGGGGCACGTTTCGGTTAATTCAAATACTGATAACAGGAAGGGCCCTACCGGAACAACATTTAAAATACAGATTCCAAGAAGAAAATAAAATATGGCAAAACTGAAAGTACTAATAGTTGATGATGAACCGGGTATATGCTCCGGAATCAGCAGAATTCTTTCGAATTACTCTGTGGATTTCCCTTTTCTCGAAGAGGAATTTACATTTGAGACTCAGGAAGTAGGTTCCGGCGAGGAAGCAATCGAAATTATCGATAAACATGGCGCGGATATTATGCTCCTTGACAACAAGCTTCCGGGAATTTACGGAATTGATGTGCTTGAGTATATTAATAAAAAACAGATCGATTGCAGCGTTATGATGATTACTTCTTTCGCTTCCCTTGATCTGGCTATTAAAGCCACAAATAACGGAGCATATAATTTTGTCCCGAAACCGTTTACCCCGCAGGAACTTAAAACATCCATGGAGAGCATTACGAAAAATCTCTATCTGCGGAGAATGACAAAAAAACTGAACAATGAGGATAAGCAGATCCGTAACCAGTTTCTCTCTGTTCTGTCCCATGAACTCAAGCTGCCCCTCAGTGCTATAGAAGGTTATTTAAGAGTCATGAAGGAGCGGCTGGCAGGAGATAATATTGATGATTACGAAGAGATGATAAACCGTTCACTTGATAGAATGAAGGGAATGCGTTCATTGATAACTGATATGCTTGATCTTACAAAAATTGAATCTGATAAAAAAAATCAGAATATAAAAAAAATTGATATCACAGATATCGCTGTCATTTCAAGGGAAATAATGAGCCCAATGGCGATTCAGAAGAATGTTGAAGTCTTTATTGATTCGGAACCTGAACAGATTTTTTTCCAGGCCGATCCTGAAAAAATTGAAATCGTTTTCAACAACCTGATCTCAAACGCTATAAAATACAACAAAGACAATGGCGAGGTACGCTGCGTTCTCAGGGAATATCCCGGGTTTATAAAAATTACAGTAACTGACACAGGAATAGGTATTAGCGAAGATGAAATCCCAAAACTGTTTCAGGAATTTGTCCGGCTAAAAAATGAAAAGACAAAGAAAATCAGCGGCAGCGGTCTCGGCTTATCAATCACCAGAAAAATTGCAGAAGAAATATACAATGGTAAAATATCCGTATCAAGTATCCCGGATGAAGGAACAACTTTTACTATCGAACTGCCGAAGCTGAATTACAGTATTTAGCCTGTTTTATCCGGGTATTGTTTTTCTGTCATTGAGGGCAAAGTGAAGCAATCTGTTCCGGACACATAAAGTATTTTTTTATGAGGGTGCCGGATTTTAAACCGTAATTCCCCACGGCTTCAGCACCTTGCGCAACGCGGGCCGGCCGTTTACCACTGAGAGAAATATGCCGTAATTTGTATAGGGAACGCCCACCGCGTCAAGGTCGCGGATTCGTGCTGTCATCTTCTGCCTGCTTATCATGCATCCTCCGCAGTGGATAATAAGAGAGTATTTCTCCAGAGCACTGTTCTCCTGGAATTCTCTCCCGAAATTATGTTCAACTTTTACTCCGGGATATTTCTTTTCGATGATGGCAGGTATCTGTACAGTTCCGATATCCTCGCCGATCCGGCTGTGGTTGCATGCCTCTGCTATAAGTATGGAGTCGCCGCTTTTCAGTTTATCAACAGATTCCGCGCCCTTCGCAAAGAGTGCAAGTTTTCCGCCGCTCATGTAATTTATCATGACTATTGAAAATGTCGTAAGCTCAATATCATCGGGGCACCATCTGCTCATTACATCCATGGCCTGCGAGTCCGTTATTATGCAGTGAGGTTTTCTCCCTAAACCGTGCAGTAAAGAGAAAAACCTGTTTTTTTCATGCACAGAATTCTCTCCTCTCGCGGCAGCAAGATCAAGGCGGAATGATACCGGATGCCCCCATCTGCGTGTTATATACTCCTCGGTCATTGCCTGGGGGCGTAGATACCTCCCGGAAGGAGTTTCTTCATCCATTGGTATTACAAGAATGTAAAATTGATCGCGCTCAATAAACGGGAGAAGCTCAATCGAAGAATTTTCTCTTTCGTAATTATCAAGAATAAAATCGACAAGCGGTTTACGGCAACTCTCATCATTCGCTCTCAGAATAATTTTTTTATGAAATCTCAGAAGAGAAACCGATTCCTCAACAGAATATATAAGATTTCTATCGCCGTCTTTGAAGATGTTGTATATAATCAGAATCTGCCTGTCGATATCTCTGGCTTCTTTCAGAAGTTCACTTTCCGGAGTGAAGTCATCTGATGAAGGATCAATAACAAGGAGAAGAAGGTCTGTTTCTTTAAGGTCATTCATAGCCTTTTTTTTCTTTTTTTCGCCAAGGCCACCGTGTTCATTTATTCCCGCAGTATCAAAAATTCTGACCGGCCCTATGCCGTGAATCTCATGAAGTGAAATTTTTGTATCAGAAGTCGTACCCGGCGCTGAATCCACGATCGATGTTTCCTGCTGCGTCAGAAGATTCATAACAGAACTTTTCCCGGCATTCATCTTTCCGAATATTCCTATATTATCTCTTTCAACAGGTACTGACATTTTGTGTTCTCCTTATGTAATGAATCGAAGTACCGGAGTCTTCTGTAACTGGAATAAGCCCTAAAGATTTAATTTTCTCTTTCAACGAATCAAGAAATCCTCTGTTGTCTTCCGAGCCCAGCGGTTTGTTATCATAAAGAGTGTAGGAATCTCTAAGTGAAAACGGGGAGAACTGCGGCATAACAACATTAGCTCCGGCCATAAGTCCCGACTCACGTCCGGCAGGAGAGAGTGTTTCAAGTGCGGTTGTGGACGCAATATTTATATCAGGCATAACAATGCGGAGTACGGCTATCATATTCAGTCCAAGATTAAAACTCTCTTCCGCAGAGTATTCAACTTTGCCCAACGGAGTTCCGCTGTGGGGAATAAACGGCCCCATCCCGCACATATCAATATCAAGCGTCTGAAAAAAAAGTATATCATCCGCCAGATTTTCGGGAATCTGAAAGGGTGAGTTAATCATCACTCCTGTACCGACCTGGAAACCGGTATCACGCAGATCATGCAGAGAACGGATTCTCTCTCTGAAGCTCATAGCACCTGGGTGGAGCCTGTTATAATGCTCTTCGTTCGAAGTTTCTATTCTTAAAAGATACCGTGATGCGCCGGCCTTATGAAACTCTTCATAAACACTACGATCCTGTTCACCGGAAGAGAGCGTAATGCCCATAAAGGGATATTTCTGTTTTATAATCCGCAATGAATCTGTTACCAGCGAGATAAACCTGCGGTCCCTTCTCTCTCCGGACTGAAGCACAACGGATGTGAGCCCCGAACTTGCTGCTTCATCAACAGCTCCAAGAATCTCATCAGGAGTCAGTTCATACCTTCTTACGTTATTATTTGATTTTCTTATCCCGCAGTAAAAGCAGTCGTTTTCGCAGATATTTGAAAATTCAATCAGCCCGCGTATATAGACCCGGTCAGATACGGAGTCTCTCCGGATTTCCGAAGCTTTTCTATGAAGTTCTATCTGTTCACTCCCTTTGAGCGACAGCAGTTCAATGATCTCTTTTTTAGAAATAGATGTCACGTTCGCCATTTTCTATTTTTAACAGATTGTTTTCAGTAGCACTTCGCCTTGTTTTATCCGGGATTGTTTCAAGTTCTCTTTTAATCATCTCTTCGCCGAGCATCCGTGTTTTATTATCCGCATAGTCCAAAAGATACTCTTTCAGAGTGAGCAGTGCGTTCGGCTGACAATGGAGTTTTATAAGCCCCGGTTTTGCCATATCCATAAAATCCTTTCCGACTCTGCCTCGCCTGTAACACCCGGTGCAGAAGGACGGGATAAAACCCTCTTCAATTACAGAACGGATGACTTCCCCTGTACTCCTCGTGTCATTAAGAGAAAACTGCGCGGAATCATGTTCATCTTTGCCGTATCCGCCGGGATCGGTTCTTGAACCTGCGCTGATCTGTGAAACACCAAGATGCATCAGCTCGGTTCTCATTGCGGCATTTTCCCTTGTTGAGAGGATTATCCCCGTATATGGCACTGAACATCGAAGCACTGCAACTATCTTTTTAAAGTCTCTGTCAGACACCGGGTATGGGACTGTCTCTGCACAGGGGGCGTTTTTTGCAAACTCAATTCTCGGAACTGAAATGGTATGCGGCCCGACTCCGAATTTCTCATCAAGATGTTTCGCGTGCATCAGTAGCCCTAATGTTTCAAATTTATAATCGTAAAGCCCGAAAAGCGCACCTATTCCAACATCGTGCATCCCGTTCTCAAGAGCCCTGTCCATTACATTAAGCCGCCACGGGTAGTCTTTCTTCTTACCGGATGGATGAATTTTGTCATAGGTTTCCCTGTGGTATGTCTCCTGAAATACTATATATGTTCCTATCTGCATACCGTTCAATTTCTGAAACTCATCAGGGGTAAGAGGCGCTATTTCGATATTGACCCGCCGTATAGAACTTCCTTTTGAATCTGTAACAGAGTAAGCCGCGTCAATACATTTCAGAAAATAATCAAAAGAGGATTGAAGCGGATGTTCACCCATGAGCATTAAAATTCTTTTATGTCCCTGTTCAAGCAGGAGCCTTACTTCATCCTTCACTTCATCTATAGTAAGGCATTTTCTTTCAATGTCTTTATTATCGATTCTGAAACCGCAGTATAAACAGTTATTAGAACAGTAATTTGAAATATACAGCGGAGCGAAAAGAACCATTCTGTTGCCGTAAATCGTCTGTTTTATTTCAAACGCTGTTTTAAACAGCATATCAAACTGCTCTTCATCATCAATATTTAAAAGCATGGCAGCATCTTCCGGAGTAAGCCCTTTCAGTTCTTTTGCCTTCAGAAGAATATTCCGCACATCAGCATTTGAAGGCTTTGACATATTTAGCAAAAGAGCGCTTATTTTATCTTCATCAATAAATGTCTGCTGCATTTTGTTACTCCATGAAATTTTTAGTAGCCGCCGAAAGAGCCTGAGGTATTAATTTACGTAAGATTATAAGCAATTACATGCTTTGTTATATGAAGATATATAATTCAATCAACAAGCCCCAGAAGTTCTTCCGGAGTAATTGGTTTTGACATCGAGCCGTTAAAGCCCATTTCATGCGCTTCAGGAATGTCTGCAGTTTCATTACCTACAGCACTTATCAGGTATATTTTAACATTTTTATCCGTTTCACGTATCTTTTTACAAACAGTAACACCCGAATCAAATTTTTCCATCATAAGATCAAGAAATATTATATCCGGTTTAAATTCAGCAAATTTTACAAGAGCCTCTTCACCGCTTCCAGCCGTGGCTACGTCATGGCCCTTACTTTTTAATATAACAAGCATAGACGCTATAATATCATAATCATCATCCGCAACCAGTATTTTGCGTTTATTCATACAATCCCCATTAACAACTATATAAAATCTACATTTTCAAACGCATCTTAAGCATTCAGAAAACAACCCGCCCCCCAACCCCCCAGTGGTGGGCCTTTAAACAGCAAAGTTTCTTTAAGCCCACCTCTGGGGGGTTGGGGGGCTAATAAGTTGCGGGTAGATACCAGCCACGTAAAGAACTTCAAGCTGTTACTCCAGCTGTTTCTCCAGCCGCATATTATTAAATTTCATACATAATAGAAATTCATTAAGATCAATTATATGTTTTGCTATTTTAAAATTTATTCTTTTTACATATTCGCTGCGGTTAAAAAAACCTGAATCGCTCATCAGAGCTCTATCAATCTTCCGCTTTGATGTTTCAGAAAAATGAAGGTTATAGAAATCCATAAATGATTCTGTATTTGAATAAATTTCGAATTCAGATTTAGCATTAACTATTTCATTCAGAAACAGAACTTCTTTTAAAGAAAAGAATGAAAGATTCTTTCTTAATTCAAATATTTTATTTCCGGTAACAATCTCAATGTTCACAGTAACATAACGGGCATTATTATTTTCATCAAGAATAGGAGTTATGAGCCCTTCTAAAATTTCATCACGGTTTATATCTACAAAACGTTTTTTAGCTTTTTCAGCTATGCACTCTGTAAATGCTTTAACTCTTCCTTCTAAAATTATTTCACCCCAGTTCCCTGTCAGTATAAGTTCAGAAAATGACATCCCTTCAATTTTTCCCTTCAGATCAGGACGCTTTCTGCCTAAATCATCAATAACAAACTTTCTCAGAGCTTCATTGGCCGCCAATATCTTCCCTTTAGGATTCAGTACCAGATACAAACTGTCCAGAGTATCGAGGAATTGCTGATAGTTTAGAATAGTGATAAGGTCTTTCAAGATAATTAACCATCGGGAATAGTAAATTTTGTTCAAAAATTTTTTCTATTTATTAATTGGACGTTGCTGATATTAAAAAAAACGATTCACAATATCAACATTTTTTTTATAAATATTTCTACATTAGAAAATTCAAACGGATACATAATAAACAAATAATTTTCGTTATATACTATTAAAAACAGAATGCTGAGATAACTCTCATTGCTGTTATTCAACACCATGCACCGGTTTTTCTCCATATTTCCTGCAAAAAAGAACAATTTTTGTTATACGAAGATAACAGTTTTGTTATAAAAAAATAACAATCTTGTTATAAACATATAACAACGCATGTTTATCAAAATTAATTTAAGGGTTGATGAGAATCTCTCCTGTTCTAATTATTCTTTTGAAATTAAATATATAAAATGGACGCAAAGAGGAATATCTGACAGGAGTGATATCGATTCATTCTTCTGATAAACTTCATTCGTCCCCTTTAACGGCAGAGAGTTGAGTGTAAGTTTTCTGCCAAGTTAACTGAAATTCCATGATAGTTAATCTAACAGCAATCTTTACAGTCTTATAAATAACAGGATGTATTATAAGCATCCTGCAGTTATTTCGTGCAATTTTTTTGTTTAATTTAAAAAATAAAAAAGGGGGGCTCATGGGTAATATCTCTGAAGTTGTTAAGAAAAGTGCAAGTAATTACCAGAAAGACCCGACCAGAATGCTTGATGTTATTAGAGATGTTCAGGCAGAACTAGG
>DAONFJ010000069.1:0-18796 GCA_035403545.1 Spirochaetota bacterium | reverse complement strand
TCGCGGAAGGGTCATTTCAGCAGCTTAACGATATTATGCAGCGTGTACGGTCTCTCGCAGTCCAGTCAGCTAATGGAATTTATTCCAACAGTGACAGGCTGCAGATACAGGTGGAAGTCTCACAGCTTGTAGATGAGATTGACCGTATTTCGACATCAGCCGAATTCAACAGGCTGAAGATGCTTACGGGTGCTTTTGCTAAAACAAGTAAAACCGCAAGCATGTTTTTTCATGTTGGAGCAAACAGTAATCAGAGGATCAGAGTCTTCATAGGAACTATGAGTTCCAAAGCTTTGAATTTAATGGAGAACGGACGGAAGCGTTCAATTTCTACGGTCGGGCAGGCAAACTCCATGATAGGGCATATCGACGGAGCCTTAGAGAGGCTCAATAGGCAAAGGGCAGATCTTGGAGCATATTATAACAGACTGGAGAACACAATCAAATCTTTGGCTCTTAATTATGAGAATATGATGGCCGCTGATTCAAGAATACGTGACGTAGATATGGCAGCAGAAATGGTTAATTTCACGAGGGACCAGATCCTCGTTCAGACTGGTGTTGCGATGTTGGCTCAGGCGAACTTTAAGCCTCAGCTTATTATGAAACTGATCGAATGAGGAAAACTTTTAGTCAATAACCGGCAGTGCGGTATTATGACCTCCCTCTCCGGTCCGGGAAACCGGAGGGGGAACAATTTTTTTGAACAGGAGGAGTTGATGATTTAAAAATGTTTTAAATAAACATGGAGGTATACTATGAATGTTATAAATTTCGTTGAAAATTTTAACAGCAAAATAGTAAATTCCGGAAACGGATTTCACGGTGAAAAAACGCAGAATTTTGCAAAAACAGAAACATTTCAGCCTGAAAAGAAAAATATTGATCCTGAAGAAGTAAAAAAGGCTGTTGATGAACTGAATAAATTAAGCGGAAGTTCCAACGAGAAAATTCAATTTTCTCTTGATGACAAAACAAACAGAGTAATAATCAAAGTGATGGACAGGGATACAAATGAAGTTATAAGTGAGATCCCGGGTAAATATTCCATCAGGCTTCTGGAACATTTCCGGGAGTATATGGGACTTTTTGTTGACGAATCCAGATAGAATTTAAACTGGATATTTTATTTATTATATTTTAAATCCGTATGAAAATACGGAGCGGGAAAGAATTGTATCTTCTGATTCAGCCGGCTTTTTAATAATCCACTACTCCTTTAGTTCCCCTTGCCTGTGATTTTTTACTTTTTTTATGTCACTTTATTCTTATGAATAACTCAAATTAATCCGATATTAGGAATGGAGCGAATTAGATTTTTTCTGATTTATGCTCTTAATTTTTAGCTTTAAAACAGTGTAAGTGATATATTGATTATATCTTTTTCCAGGGTGTTTGAGGTTTAAAAGGGGGAGATAATGCCGGTAACAATGGGCGGAATGGCATCGGGAATGGATACCGATTCCATAATCAGCAAGCTTGTAGAAGTTGAAGCGCAGCCGATTAAAAAGCTTCAGAGAAACAAACTTGTCAACAATCAGAAGAAAGAAGCCCTCAACAAACTGAGTTCAACTCTTAAAGATCTTGATAGCAAAACAAGGGATCTTTATGGATTCAGAGCTTCTTATGATGAAAAAAAAGTTGTTTCATCTGATACCTCAGTAATTGATGCAGTGGCATCAAAGCAGGCCGATGCAGATTCAAAAAAAATTGAAGTGCTGCAGCTCGCTTCTTTTCACAAAGTATCAAGTGATAAAATTGATTCGGAAAAGAAACTTCCATCAGGGAAGATTATTATAGATGTTAATGGTGTTGAGAAAAGTATCAGCTTCAAAGGGGGCAGGCTTAAATCTTTGAATGAAGCGATAATGGAGGAAGCTTCCTCAGTTATTACTTCAGAATATGTAAATACAGAAGACAAAAATTATCTTATAGGCCTTACTTCAAAAGTTCCAGGCAAAAAAGGGGAAATAAAAATAAAGGGTAGTGAGGAACTCTTAAAGGAATCAGGATTTATACTTGGAGAGAAAGTTAAGAGCCAGGATGATACACCTGTAGTGTTTGACAGAAAATTTTTCTCTGCTTATGAAGGTGAAAAAATTCCGGATGGGCAGAATGGAACTCTTAGTATAGGAACTGACGGCAAGGAGATTAAATTAAGCGGATTCCTATGGCAGGAGTATGAAATACCGGTTAAGGCAGATGTTAAAAAAGACAGCATTCTTAAATTTGGTTTTAATTATAAGAAAGAAATTGAAGAGAACATCCCTTATATGATTGAGACCGGGCCGGATGATGAGATTAATGTTAAAGGGATTAAACTTAAGAGTTATAACATTTCAAGGCTGAGGCCTCTGACAAAAAAAGAGGAAAAGAAATTTGATTCTGTAACAGGTATCGGAGTTGTTGCTGTTGATAACGGGAAAAGGACGGAGAAAATTTATCCCATAGATGCAGATACCGCGAAGAAACAGGAAATTCCTGTTGGAAGAGATTTTGAAGGGAAGCAGATTTCAAAACTGATTTTTTACAGCAATGACGGTGAGGCGACTTTTACAGAACCTGTTGTATCAACTCCGGTTAAAACAAAAGGTGAATTTGAACTTAAAAATATAATTGCAGAAGCGGGCAATGCAAAACTGAAAATTGATGGACTTGAGATAGAAAGAGATAAAAATGACGGACTTACTGATGTAGTAAAAGGTTTAACACTCAACCTGAAAAGAAAATCTGAATTACCGGTTGAGCTGAAAACTTCGCAGGATATTGACAAACCCATTCTTAAAATAAAGGCGTTTGTTGAATCGTATAATTATTACATGGAACTGAATAAGAGCCTGACAAAAACAGTGAAGGTGGATAAACCGGGGCAGTCAGAAAAGCTTGATGAAAGCGGAATATTTGTCGGCGACATGATGATGGTAAGGCTGGAGAATTCTATCAAAACAACTGTCGGAGGCGCTTATCCGAGCAGAGAGGAGAAACCTGTTAAGATGTTTAACCAGATGGGTGTCTCCACAGGAAAGATTAATTCGAGTTGGCAGACAATAAAAGAGGGTAAGCTTGTGATGGATGAAGATGAGTTACGCAAAGTAATTCTGGAAAATCCGGAGGGAGTAAAAAGTTTTTTCGGATCAGATACCGATGGCGACAATAAAATTGATAACGGAATGGCTTACACACTTGTCAAAACCATTGATCCTTATATATCATCGGGTAAAAATATTATTGCGACAAAAATTGAGTTCGAAGATGATTCAATAAAAATGGCTAACGAAAAAATAAAACAACAAGAAACACACCTGAAATCGTTTGAAGAGAAACTGAGAAAGAAATTTGCCACTATGGAGAAATCAATTTCAGGTTCAAAGGCTCAGCAGAACTGGATGAAAGGGCAAATGGGCGGCAACAGCGGCGGCGGTGAATAGTAAATCCTGGAGGAAACGTATATGGAAATAAGGATAAATAATTATCCTGTTGAGATTGTGCTTGAGAATGAAAAAACGGTAAAGGATGTGATTGCTTCAATTACGGGATGGATAAATCAGAAAAACCTGATATTTGCAGGTATTGATATAGATGGAACGGAATATCATATTGATGATGCTCCGGATCTGCTCATTGAGAATATCAGTTCAATAAACTGCCTTGTTCAGTCAAGAGCCGACATTGTTTATGAAACTGTTAATGAGGGAATTTTTTACTGTGACAGGGTGATTGATTTTCTTCAGCATCTTGAAGAAGAACCTATGGACACTGAGGAGCTTGAAGACCTCGTTTCAGGAGTGGAGTGGCTGCAGGAGGTTTTCCCCACAATATCCAATCTCCTGGGAATGAATCTCGATGAAATAAAATACCGTGATACAACAATCTCCCATTATGTCAGAATGCTTGATGAATTGAGACACAGGGTTGTAAAATTTATCGCGGAGATGAAAGATGACGGAGAGATCGATATTGAAGATTCACTTTTTATTCATATGAAAGAGATATTCCACATATTTCTTGTCAGCGAGGAGATGAAAAGACTTATCATTGAAAGTATCGATTCACCTGATGTTCTGATAAACTCTCTGAAGGAAATTAAAGAACATTTACCGGAGCAGAAGACAATTCTTGAAAAAGCCGCAGTTTCATATCAGACGGGTAATGACAGCCAGGGTATGGAGCAGCTTTTTAACTTCATAGATTTTATGTTTAATTATACCAGAACGTGTTATCAGATATCTCCGGTTTTTGATATATCACTTAAAGAAATAGTAATTGGAGATGAATCGCTCGAAGAGAAAAACAGGGAGCTTCAGATCCTCCTCAATGAGACGGTTGACATTATGGAAAATAATGATATGATCAGCCTCGCAGACATTCTTGAATACGAAATTGTCGAGAGCATGGAAAATCTGGAACAGTACATAGACCTTCTTCTCGAAAAGATTATTCACTAAATTCCCGACGGGGTTTAATAGATTTTATTTATTAAATCCCGTAATGAAAAATTATTAAACTCCTCCAGTTGTAAAATTTTTCCATAACACTCCACGACACCGGTTCTGCTACCTGCAGTTTTTCGTGAAGTACAGATTTGTTTAACAGGAATATGACGAAGATGTTTTGAGGTGAATATTATCGCCGGATTTTATTATAATTTCCGGTATGATCCTGAAACAGCAATGAGTTTTGATATTACTTCCGGAATCTTGGCACATTTTTTATTCTGAAAAAAAAGTCAGGCATCGATGTGATGCCTGACTTTTTACTAAACTATATTCTGTAAGAGCTTAACAATGCTTAATTCTAGAAAATGTACTGTACTTTCATTCTTGCTGTACCGGCGTTCTGTCTATCAATATCATTAGTAGCTCCTTTAGCAACTGAAGCCTGGCCCGGCATTGTCATAAGGTTATATGCGCCAAGCCCGCCTTCTGTGGCAACAGGCACATCAAGCCAGATCTGAAGATCCATACTTATGCTTAAATGGTCATTAACAAATATGTTAAGTGCAGGGTTGATCTCCTGGATTTTTTTATCGATCTGGCCAAGTTCGTATGTTGTTGTAGTTGCGGAATCATAATATCCGAACTCTTTGCTCGGGTAAAGTACCGCATACCTTAATGCCAGCTGAACAGGTGCAATATAAAATCCGACCTGTGCCGCTCCGCCGTACATTGAGAGCTTGCCGAAAGTATTTTCATACTTTCCATAGTTTGCTTCAACTCCACCTGTGATGATCAGTCTTCCTGTATCAGCCTGAAATGCTGCATCAGCTTCACCCTGCATTAATTTACCTGTTTCCAGAAATCCCTCTGCGTTTTTCTGTGACAGGAACGGATTCCACTTTGGATTGTAGAATAGTGAGACATCATTCTGTTTCGAGTTGATAACACTGGAGTGGCCTATTAGTGAATCTTCCTCGTACATACCGCTTACATAAACCGCTACACCAGAACCTTTTTTCTTCGGGTCAAACTCCTTCACGCTGAAAATATTCTTGTCAAGAGTATTATAGCCCAGTCTTACAACTGTCATTGGAATATTCAATTCCTGCGGCAGATAGCGCTGTGGTATATCAATCCCTCCACCTGTGAAAATTCCTGCTGCACCTTCGACGTTGCCGATTTTTGAGTGTAATGCAAATCCTACATCTCTTCCCAGGTTAAATCCCAGAGTGTTGATAGATTTGTCGGCATACTGAAGATAATCTTCATTAGCAAGCTGTTCCCTGCTGAACGGAACTTTGAACTGCCCGATTCTTATGCCGAAAAGATCAGACGAAACAATTGGTATATCTATATAAGCATCGAGCAGTGATAATACTGCATTATTTACGTTGCCTGCCTGATTCTTAGGACTCTCTTCTCCGCCGAACTGAAGCAGAAAAGCGTAATCTATCCCGCCCTGTGTGCCGTCAAGCCCAAGACGTGCCTGCTTCTGGAACAGATATAACCTGGTGTCAGACCTGTAATCATCCTTAAGGTATTCCGCTACACCGAGCATCTGGAGAGTACCGCTAAAATTTGCTGTATCCTCTGATGCACTGCCTGATGCCGTATCCTGTGCGAATGCTGTGCTGCTTAATCCGGTTATTAAAAATAGTGCTGCTGCGTATGACTTTATAGAATTTAATAGTGTCATTTTTTTCATAATGGACTCCTTATTTTTTTTAAAATTATATTTTAATTCCATGAACTTAACTTTCCGGTATCAGGTTTAAACTGAGATTCCATTTTACAGTTACCTTGTCGTACGCCTTTACAAACAGCAGTTCGGGCGGTGTTAAGCCGAAGTCTGTCATCAGAAGATCTTTCTGTCCGTAGAGAGTTACAACGTCGTCCTGAATCCTGGCGGCAGTGATTACCGTAATATTTTTTTCCTTTTCAGCGATTCTAACGGTCCCTTCACTTTTTATGAGGAAGGTATTGCTGCTGCTGGAATCTTTTTCGATTGTGTATTTTGTTGGTTTAAAAACTATATCCGGATAGTTGTCAGCTTTTATAGCTTCATAAAATTTACTGTCGAAACCGGGTGTACTTGAGTGAAAGTTTTTTACATTTAATTTCACTATCAGGTTAAGAATAAGATCCCGCATAAACGGGGCGTATTTCTTTTCAGTAATAACAGCCAGAAGAGAATCGTCCGGTTTTACTTTAAAGAGCGCCCTGGTTGACATGTCGGTAACTGATGAAGTGCTTTTGTAAGCATGCATTGTCGAGTCACCTTCGATCCAGATTCTGCTGGTGCTGCTGTTCAGTTTTATTTTATAGAAACCGCCTGAACTGCTTGCGTATAGAGATATAAACGCAAAAAAACTTACCAGTACCAGTGCTGATATTCTGATTTTATTTTTTCTCATAATTATTACCTCCCTCCGTGAGAAATTGCTGATTGCTGTTACGCATAATCCAAAAGGGCGGAACATGCTTTTAGATTTGATCCTGCCCTCTTTATGATGAACAATAACACGAATTAGTTTTTCTGCAATCGCCGCAAGGGGTTATTATAGAGATTGAATATGTGTGAAAAAACGGAGGTGTATAGAGTGAGAACACTTAACTGAGTTATGTTAATATGTACCACAGAATTCTGTTAGAGCTGTACAAACCGGTTTAATGATCTAAACGGGTTAGTAAAAGGAGATTGGGGATTTAATTTATTCACTCAACGGTAAATTATACTTAGGGATTAATTAATCCGGGCAGAAATGTGTTTACATTTTTTTCCCGTAACTTGTAACCCAATGAATGGCAAACCTGTTTAGATCGGCGGTATTTTCAATATTAAGTTTATCTTTGATGTTTTTTTTGTGGCTTTCAACAGTGTTGATGCTGAGGTTCACCTTGCCGGCGATTTCTTTGGAACCATAGCCGTTTCCCACAAACATGAATATCTGAAATTCCCTGTCGGAGAGAACATCTACAGGATTGTCTGAGTTCTCTTTTGATTTTCCATGGAGGAGTTTGCTGATGATTGAATCAGATATATCTTCACTGAGGTAGAGTTTACCATCCATGATGCGGCGGATTGCAATAATAACATTTTCCGGGTCTGTGCTTTTCTGTACATATCCCTTTGCTCCGGCCCGTATTACTCT
Source organism: Spirochaetota bacterium (assembly GCA_035403545.1). Classification (GTDB taxonomy): domain Bacteria; phylum Spirochaetota; class UBA4802; order UBA4802; family UBA5550; genus WRGT01. Next base: position 11,208 of record DAONFJ010000069.1, on the reverse strand, counting down.
TTCAGCGTATACAGATTCTTCATACATGGAGAGGCACAGAGTGTATATATCCGGAAAGCGGGTCTTTATTATTTTTATCAGCTCAATGCCGTCCACTTCACCTTTTAATGTGATATCTACTAAAACTATGTGCGGACTGTACTGATTGATAAGTTTAATTACTTCACTCGCACTTTCAGCCTCTGCGCAAATCTCAAGATCTTTCTCCTTCTCAAGAAATTTCGCAATACCGCCGCGGACTACAGGATGGTCATCTACAAGTATTATTTTTATATTGCTGTTTTTCATTATTTAATTTTCCCTTTTAGTAATAAAATTGTATCATCTGCCGGAGAGATAATTCAGGCGTTCTGCTCCGGCGGGTTTCTTAAACTGCTGCAGTCTGCGTTTGTTCCAGAGATTTTTTTCTGAACCCTGGTTAATAGAATTCCGTTCTCTATTACCTGGTCAAATTTTGCGTTTATCATTTTTGCACGATACTCCATTATTCTCGTGCCCATTCCCTTTTTAATAATAATGTTATTGCTTATTTCACTGTCGCTTCTGATTGTCATTGTAAACATATTATTTTTTTCTGAAAGCAGTATTTCAACATTTTTAGCATCGGAGTGTTTTACTATATTATGGACTGATTCGCTGGCAATATACAGCAGCTGTGTAATTTCAGTATAATCTGTTATAAGAATTTCATCATTCTCTAATACAACCCTGCAATTTATCTGGAACAGCTTTTCAGTCTCAGACGCAAGATGCTGTAAAGCGACAAGGAGACGGTCGTATTGAACATTCGGCGGATACAGCCCGATCATTATTCTTCTGACGTGAAGCTGCACATTTTTAAGCAATTCTTCTATTATTTTTAAATCTTCAATTTCAGGATAGGTCCTTTCTTCCATAGTTCTCTTAAGCGCGACAACTCTGAAAATCAGCCCTGTTATCAGCTGGCCCAGTTCGTCGTGAAGCAGCTGGCCGAGATTCTGTCTCTCCTGTTCGCTGATTTCGGAGATTTTTTTTTCAAGCATCCGTATTTCGGTGATGTCTGTAAATGTAAGGGTAACTCCCTGTATCCGTTTATCAGGTGCCAGAAACGGATTCGCAGTAACAATAAATGTAAGGACGGTATTCTCATCAATCCGTTTCTGCGTTTCAAATTCATACTCTGTTTCACCGTTTAGAATCCGGTGTATCGGGCAGTCCAGGGATTCACAGAGATTTCCCGGCATCACATCATTACATTTCAATCCCGGGATATCATTAATATCATGATTGAAAAGCCTGGAAAATGCTTCATTGACCCTTGCTATATTAAAATTTCTGTCAATCAGGCACATCCCTATGCCTATTGTGTTGAAGATCTGATTGAGTTCCTGAAATGATCTGTTCTTTTCAAATAATGATTTCTCTCTTTCGGAGATGTCTATGAATGAGGCTTCTTTTTTGTCTGTTATATTATTAAACAGGCTTATATAATTTTCGGGTTCGCCTTTCTGGTTATGTATAATCGATATTGTAATATAGGCCCAGACATGGTTTCCGTTTTTATGGATGTACCTCTTATCCATTGAGAAATATCTGATCTCATTGTTTTGAAGCTGCTGCAGATAGGAAAGATCCGCGTCGAGATCCTCCGGATGGGTGATATCTTTGAAATTCTTTCCCAGCATTTCACTTTCAGTATACCCGAGCATGGAATAGAAAGCTGGATTGACTTTAATATAATTTCCTTCAAGATCTGCAAGTGCTATACCGGCAGCGGAATATTCGAAGAGGTTCCTGAATATTTCCTCACTCCTGAACAGATCGTTCTTTGTTTTTTGGCGGTATTTGAAGAATCTAAGGGCGATGATACCGTTGATGGTACAGATTATTACAACAAGGGATCTCTTCCATAAAACATTGTAATCACTGGTAAATATCTGCCCGAGAATATTTCCTCCATTTAAAAAAAACGCGCTGACAAAAGAATCGACGATACCGAAAAGAATCCCGAATCCTATAGAGATGATTATTATCAGTATATTATTCTTATATGTTGGATTGATGAATAATATTTTTTTCTTCATTCTTCAGTACTTCACTTATATTTAATCTTATACTTATTTAACAACCATGCATTAAATTTAAACTATTGTCATGACCGGATAAGTATATGTATGTGAAAAATAATACTTGTTAAACAAAAATTTGAGAGGGAAATAATAATTCAGTCAACCGTATTTTATTAGAACAGAAACAGGAATTAAAAGCGATCTGTGATCTCACTGCTTCCGAATGTCTTAATTTTGTTGACACAGTTTCATCTTTTCCGATAAATAATTATTAACAAATTTAAACAGGATACAACCATGACTGAAAAACAGGAAAAAAAACTCTGGGGAGGACGGTTCAACAGCGGTTCCTCTGATATAACTGAAAGAATTTCGAAATCAATTCATTTTGATTCCAGACTTTACAGACAGGATATCAGAGGATCAATTGCCCACGCGAAAATGCTCCGCAAAATGGATATACTTGATTCAACAGAGCTTGATGATATTGTTTCAGGCCTGGAAAAAATAAGATCAGAGATTGAAGCCGGAACCTTTGAATTCCTTTCTTCGAGAGAGGATATCCATATGAATATTGAAGCCGCACTGACAGAGAGAATCGGTGATGCTGGGAAGAAGCTCCATACCGGACGTTCCAGAAATGACCAGGTTGCTGTTGATGTAAGAATGTACATAATCGACGAATCGGAGCAGATATTTGTTTTTATAAACAGACTGATTTCGCTGCTTGTTGAGACTGCCGAGAAAAATATTGATGTACTGATGCCGGGATATACACATATGCAGGTGGCTCAACCGGTGAGGTTCAGCCATCATATGCTCATCTACGCGTGGCAGCTGCTCCGTGACAGGAAGAGGCTCGAAAACGCGGTTGAAGCATGCAAAAGCCTCCCTCTCGGAAGCGGTGCCCTTGCCGGAGTTAATTATAAAAATGACAGGGAGTTTCTGAAGAATGAACTTGGATTCAATGAAGTTATACCTAATTCAATGGATGCCGTGAGCGACAGGGACTTTGTACTTGATTTTTTATATTTCGCGTCAGTTCTGGGTATGCACCTTTCACGTTTCTGCGAGGAGCTTATTTTGTGGTCAACATCGGAATTTAATTTTATAAGGCTTTCTGATTCAGTCACGACCGGTTCCTCAATCATGCCGCAGAAAAGAAATCCTGATGTTGCTGAACTTATCCGCGGAAAAACCGGAAGAGTGTACGGAAATCTTTTTTCACTCCTTACAATATTGAAAGGCCTTCCGATGACATACAACAGGGACATGCAGGAGGACAAGGAACCTCTTTTCGATTCAATCGATACTGTTACGCTTGCTCTCGAAGGAATGATCGAGATGATAAGCGGAGTCTCTGTTAATCACGCAAGAATGAAAGAGGCTGTCTACAGTAATTTTTCCACTGCGACAGATCTTGCAGATTACCTTGTAAGGAAAGGACTGCCTTTCAGGGAGTGCCACGAAATATCGGGCAGCATAGTCCGGTATTGCGAAACTGAGGGGAAAGATTTTTTTAAACTTAGTCTTGATGACCTGAAAAAGTTTTCTCCGGTGTTTGATGAAGAGATAACTCAGATACTTGACCCGGCAGATGCCGCTGAAAGAAAGCTTTCAGGCGGAAGTACGTCAAAGGTTGAGATTATGAAACAGATTAAAGTTTTAAAAAGCAAAACAGGTAATCTCTGACATGAAGGGAAAGCACAGAATAATCTATATTTTAGTTTCAGTATTAGTCCTATTTTCAATTTCTGTTATTATGGTCGATGGGTATATCAGTTCATATTCCGCTCCATATATTTATGAGGAGTGGAGTAAGCTTCCGGAAAATAAATGCGGGCTTCTTCCCGGGACAAGCAAGTATAAAATCAAGGGAGGAATAAATCCCTATTTTAGCGAAAGGCTTGATGCCGCTGCGATGCTGTACCATACAGGGAAAATAAAATATATAATAGCAAGCGGAGACAACAGCGAACTGAACTATAACGAGCCGCGTACAATGATGGCAGGACTGAGAGACCGTGGTGTTCCGGCGGAAAATATATTTCTCGATTATGCCGGATTCCGGACTCTTGATTCGATAGTCAGGGCGAAGGAAATATTCGGCCAGGATTCTATTACAATTATATCGCAGCGGTTCCATAACGAGAGAGCAGTTTATATCGGAAGAGTATACGGAATTTCTGTCACAGGTTTTGATGCCGATGACAACGAGGACCCGTCCGGAATACTGGTAAGGATAAGGGAGGTTTTCGCAAGGTTTAAGGCATTTCTTGATGTCAGGATATTTATGGAGCAGCCGAAATTTTTAGGGGAGAAGATAATAATCCCCTAATATGAAGATGCTTTGATGTTGTCATAGTCAGCTTCGGCCTGGCTTTTAGTACTGTTAGAGTCAGTAAGTATTCCAATTACCAACGCCTTGTATGCCGGTTTTTTCCCGAAATTTTTTTCGTAATCAGCAATAACATTTCTTTTGAAAGTAATCCATTTCCCGAGATCTTTTTTACCCGAAGCGACAACTATATATTTACCCTCATAAAGATTTACGCCGAATTTTGATATTTTTCTCGAGACAACAGTCCCTACCGGAAGTGTTGAACTCCACACATACTTGATCCAGTTCGCGGGCTGATATTGCCATCCGGCAAACGGGACCCTCCCTGTCTGGAAAACAACATAAATCGCTGCAGCTGAATCATTAGGATTACCAGGGTATTCATTGCCTCCTTTAGGGATTATTCTTACTCTCCAGTCCCAGCTTATATAAGGATATGAATATAGATCCCATCTGATATTGCTTTTACCGAGCTGGACTGAATTATTGGCATTAACTGTTGATGCCCTTAAAAATTTATTGCCGTTTTCTTCAATTATTTTATATACCGGATATGCTTTTTTGATATCCTCTCTTGAGCTCCACTCTGAGAACGGGTTACCGCTGTATTTCTGAAAATCCTCCAGCATTATAAAGTCAGGGCCTGATAATAATGTTTCAGGCCGGAATATCCAGGAACTGATTATAGTGAATAAAAAGATTATTATAAGTGCGGGTTTTCGTCTCATAATTAGCCTCGCTAATATAGTTTGCAGTTAATCAGCAATGAACGGTTTAATTCACCACCGGGCCATGAAACGGCGGTGTTATATTTTCTCCGGCCTGCTGAATTGCAAAAATGGTTTACATTTTACTGTTAGAATAATTTAATGATTTTGTCTATTATAAAAAGTACCTGCTGAATATTTATCCTGGGCAGGCATCGGTATAATTAAGGCTGTTCTCTGACCGGCGGAAATTAATTTTACCGCATGTTTGATTAAATAAATTTTATAGAGAAAAAATATGTTTAATGCAAATGATAAACCTTCATATTTCAAAAAACTCTGGTTTATGATAAAAAGCGAGCTTTATTTTAAATATTCATTTAAGAATAAATTTGCATCAATGGCCGGCAGGCCCATGGTATGGGGCATATGGAACGTTGTTGTTTACGGGCCGAATATACATATAGGGAAAAATGTCATACTTGCAGGAGCCGACGGTTTCCAGACTAATCTGACAACTATAAGTTACGGAGGATGTGAAGGAAGCATAAAAATAGGCGATAATGTTATGATAATGAATGGCGCACGGATCAGCAGCGCCAGTGAAATTATTATCGGGGATGACTGCCTGATCGCGAATTTCTGTTATATTATGGATTCCGACTGGCATGATATTTATGATAGAACAGCCTGCCCGGGGAGGAGCCTTCCTGTCGTACTTGAAAAAGGAGTGTGGCTCGGGGATTCGGCGATCGTCTGTAAAGGTGTTCATATAGGTGAGAATTCAATTGTAGGAGCGGGATCGGTGGTAAGAAAAGATGTTCCGCCCAATGTTGTGGTGATCGGGAATCCCGCACAGATAGTGAAGCATCTTGACCCTGAAAAGATTATCACTGCGGGAGATTTATATAAAAGACAGAATGCCGGCGGAGGGAACTGATTTGAAAATATGTCTTTTATGCTACAGGGGAAATCCTTATTCCGGCGGACAGGGTATATATTTAAAGTATGTTGCCGAGGAGCTGGTGAGGCAGGGACATGAAGTCCATGCAATTGTAGGGCCGCCATACCCGCATGACATGAAAGGTGTGGTTACTCATGCCATTCCAAATAACGAGTATTATGTTAAAAAAGGATTTAATATTATTAACGAAAAATCTCCTTTCGATATATTTCATCCGGTCAATGCGTATGAATGGTTTCACAGCAGGTTTGGCGCTTTCCCGGAGATCAGTTCATTCGGGTACAGGGCGTTTTTTCTTTTAAGAAAACTTCATGCTGAATATAAATTTGATATTATTCACGATAACCAGTCACTGAATTACGGTCTTCTTCTGATGAAGTCACTGGGCGTTCCGGTCGTGGCGACAATACACCATCCGCTTTCAATTGATCTTAGAACTATCCTTGAAAGATCTGAATCTTTCAGAAGAAAATTCCGTGCTGTCATGTTTTATCCGACGCTGATGCAGGCAATTGTGTCGAAGAGGCTTGACCATATAATTACCGTTTCGGAAGATTCAAAGATTATGAACCACCGCGATTTTGGTGTGCCGCTTGAGAAGCAGAGTGTTGTCTATAACGGGATAGACCGGAACATTTTTAAACCGGTAAAAGTTCAGAAAAACAAAAAAGATATTATTTTTGTGGGGAACATAGAAGACGGCAAAAAAGGTTTTCTTTATCTGCTCAAGGCTGTGAAGGTAATGAAAACGGATGTGAGGCTTATAGTTGTAGATGGAGGGGCTCCGCACAGAAAAGTAACCAACAGGGTAATTGATCTGCTGGGGATTAGAGATAAAATTTTTTTTGCCGGTACAGCTTCAAATGATGAACTGGTGAAACTTTACTCCCAGTCTTCCGCAGCGATAGTACCATCCGTTTACGAAGGATTCGGTTTTCCTGCGGGAGAGGCGATGGCATGCGGTGTTCCGGTTATATCGAGCGATGGAGGAGCGCTGCCCGAGGTAGTTGGCGATGCCGGTATTGTAGTTCCGGCGCGTGACCATCAGGCTCTTGCGGATGCTGTTGACACATTGCTGAATGATCCCGGGATGCAGAAAAAGTTTTCCGGCGCCGGTATAGAGAGAGTGAAAGAGCTGTTCACCTGGGAAGGTGCAGTGAAGCAGATGGTTGATGTTTACTCGAAGCTGTGAAATACTTATATCACGCTGTATTATTTACGCGCAGATAACTTATTGTGTTAGATTACGGTATTCGCATGAATAGAAGCTGCGAAGCCGGAATGACGGCTTAACGCCAAAACTTTTAGAGCATGTGTCATGAGCTAAAAGCAGAATGTATTAGTAAAGTGCTAATCGTTTCTTTTCATCGAAATAAGAATTATATCCTCATTCAACTGGGCGTAATCTGTAAATTCATAAATTGATTCGATAATGGAATGAACAATCTCAAGCGAACCTGATTCGATGTTTAGTTTCATCTCGTCTTTTAATTTATTCAGGCCGTATTCTGTGTCCGAGTTTTCCGGCCTGGCTTTTTTTACTCCCCTGGTGTAATAAAGCAGTGCGTCCCCCGGTTCAAGATTTACTGTCATATCTCTTAAGAAATTTCTGTTGGAAAACAGCTTTCCGGTTTCGGTAGAAGCAAGGTCGATCAGCCCGTTTCTTTTTTTTGTATAGAAGAGTGTTGTTATATTCCCAAGTGACGATATTACTACTTTGCCGGTCTTAAGATTTAACTGGTAAATTGTGAGAAAAATACTGCTGCTTCCGGCCGGGCCGGATATCATATTTTTTATTTTATTATTTATTGATTCTATCATTGCTGATGGAATTTTTTTTTGTGAAGCATCAGACCGTATGATTGTCCTTATCGCGGCACCAACAAATGAAGAGGCAGGGCCATACTCCGATACATCGCAAGCTGACAGCTGATAAGTCGTATTGTCTAGAAATATTCCGTCTATAAAAGTACCTGACATGAATTCTGCAGGCAGGTACGCGGACCTTATATCCAGCTCTTTAATCTCATCAAACTTCGGGAACAGCTTGGCCTGTATATCCCGCATGTTGCCTATCTCTTTTTTATATTTATCGGAGTTGTCGGTTGCTGTTTTTTCTACAACCAGGTTCATGAAAAAGTTAATAATCACGGCGGAAATATAGGATATTAAACTTTCGATGTCATCATCTGCGGCGGTTTTGGTTTCAATGATAAGCAGGTCAGTTATTGCATTCCCTCTTTTAAGCGGGTATATATGACAGAAAATTTTAAATTCATATTTCGATGTAAGTTCCAGACGGGCTGGTATGTTCAGGTCCCTGCTCTTAAAAGCCGGATTGCTTTCCAGAACCTCATATGCCAGATAGGGGAAATCAGCACTGTAGGATTTTTTATAAAGACTTTTGTTATTTTCACCGCCGTTTAAAAATTCAATATATTCAATTCCGGATTTTTTTGCAATATTTTCAAATGGAGCAAGTATGTTTTCTATAATTTTAACTGTATCCATAATTCCCGGCTTTCTGGCTGTCTGTTGATTATAAAGCTATCACCTAATTTATTACAAAAAATACAATCATTTTTCAACTTTATTTTTTCTCTTTTACTTTCATTATTATTTATAAAGCATTTAAATTTGCAGTGCCGGGACAGAATTCAACCGCTGAAAGTTCTACAGCTATTACCGGATGCCGCAAAAAAGTTTTTGCTGTTTCTGACAGGCTGCTGTATCTAAAGTATTTTAATTGACTCTGAACAAATATATGGTTCTGATTAGCAGAGCTTATTTTACGGGGTAATATATGGAAATAGTTTCAGGTAAATATGGCGAAATTAAACTCGTTGATGATGTAAGCAGGCTTTTAAATGGTTTAAGCCATGAAAAAGACAGCAGAGTTATCAAGGGGAAGCTTGTTGATATAGTTCTTTTTATCAGGTACGAGATTAAAACAAGAGGCAGCCTCAAAGGTTCCAGAACAGAATCTCTTGGTGAACTTGAAACACATGTTATTGAATTCCTTGACTGCTATGACGGGAATGATTTTGAAGAACTTTACTCTCTAATATATGAACTGATACGGCACATACCGAAATTCAATATATATGGGATCGATATAACCGAACTTCGTGACATAGCACACGACTTTGAGGCAGAGTACCGGTATGACCAGGCATTCGGTTCAATCGCGGCAGATATCAGGAAGCTTACTCATCAGCACCTCTCTGAAAAAGTAATTACCAAAATCGAAAAGTTTGAGAAGTTCCTTCACTCTGATAAGACTTCGGCAATGATTGAAGGGAGCACTGTGTATAATGTTTCCCAGGAGGATAAAGATGACCTTCTTGAAGCGGATGTATTCCAGGATCTTCTCACTCTCAAAAACCGTTTAAAAATAGCATGGTCGGATAGAGGCGAAAATAAAAATAATATTTCACGAGATGAATTTCTTAATGTAATTGAATCAAACCTTACAGGGCTGATAACCGATGAGATAACCGCATTGAACTCTTATGAAAAATCTATCGGTTCCATAAAGAGAACCCGCGAGGATATGAAAAACCAGGACTGGACGGATATCTCTCTCGGTAAGCTAAGATACAATCTTAAAAAACTTATTGAAGAGATTGCTCACAATAATATAAAAAATAAAGGGCAGATACTTTTCAGACTGATTACCGCTGATTCCATCCTGGAGCAGATTGCTTTTATATACTATTCAAATATTGTAAACACCAGGTTCCGGATCATTACGGACGAGGTGTATGTTGAATCTCTGAATGTGCTTGTGGATCTTGCTTTCTGTGTCAGGTCAGTGGGGCATGGAACAAAGATACTCGGAAGATTCGCCTTCCTTATTGAACGGCTTCTTCAGCAGCTTGATAAACGGCCCGACAGGATTGCGCACATCCCCAGTATAGTCGAGGCAATGAACTCCGAGCTTGAGAATAACTTTTTACTCATTAAAGAACTTTATTCGGAATGCCTTGTGAACAGGGACAACGCCCCGGCTCTCACCGCGATACTTAATAATATAATAAGGGAAAAAACAACTCATGTTCTCGGGAACCTTATAAACAGCATAAAAAATTACGGTGCAAGGAAATCCGCTGAACCTTACCAGACTGTACTTGATACGGTAAAGGCAAAACATGAGCTCGAAATCGATGATTTTGTTTACAGCTTCGGTACTGACAGCAACGAGTCCAGGGAAGCTTTGGAAAGCCCGGAATTTATGGGAGGGAAGGGTTTCTCGCAGATAAGAAATTCAAGAATTATTCAGTCCTCCAAACTTCCGAAGTTCGATGTTCCTAAAGGTTACGGGTTCAGCACACTTACATGGCATTATATCAAGAGGGGCGATTTTTCTCTTGATGATCTGAGGAAAAAAATATTCGGTATTGCCGAGAACCTTCAGCGCAGAACCGGTAAAAAACTTGGTGATGGCACCAACCCTCTTCTTCTTATGGCGAGGTCGGGGAGTGTTGTTTCAATGCCTGGAATCCTTGATACGATAAGCCATATCGGGATCAATAAAGATATCGCGTACAAATGGTCTAAAACTCTTAAAGAACCGGCAAGGGCATACCAGGCATATATAACTTTTATGCTGAGTTACGCGAAAAGTGTAATGGGGCTTGATACGGAAAGCCTTATCCGGGAAACGGGTTTTGACAGTTACGTTACTGTTTTCAAGGAGGGGATGTTTATAATGATAGACGTCGCTGATTCGATGGCTGAACTTATAAAGGAGAATAGTTTAAACGCAAGCATCCCCGATGATCCGCATGAACAGCTTTATAATTCGGTTGAAGCTGTATTCAAATCATTCGAAAGTGATGTTGTGCAGAAGCAGACGGTTCACCTCGGTATACCTGAAGAGTTTCAGACCGGGTGCCTTATCCAGGAATGCGTTCCTGTACTTTCCTTTGATGACTGTTCCGGAGTATTTTTTACCAGGAATCCGAATACCGGTAAAATAGGAAGCGTGCATGAGGAACAGATAGAATTCAGCGACGGATTTTTCGGAAATGTAATTGCTGACGGTGCAATCACTCCGGGGAACACCGAAGATTTTATAAGGCTCCACCCTGAACATTTTGAAAGTTTTAAAAAATTCAAACATTATGATGAGAGAATTCAGAGATA
>DAONFJ010000068.1:0-18951 GCA_035403545.1 Spirochaetota bacterium | reverse complement strand
CAGCATCTCTTATACGGGACTCAGATGCCTGAATATTTTCATACGCAGTCATAAGCCCTTTTGCGGCAAAATCAAGCCTGTTGTAATAAGCGCCAAGATCGGCTCTCTGTTTTGAAAGTCTCTGCAGTGCCTCGTCGAGAGTACCAATTGCGGCATTAGCACCTTCGGGTGATTCAAGTGAAAGAGCAACTTTTCCTGTTCCATCCTTAAACTTAAAGGCTGCAGCAGTCATTGTTCCAATGAACACTCTCTCCCTCTGGTTCTGATTGGCTCCCATATGAAACCACATGCTTCCCTTCGGGTTTACCTTTGAGAATTCCCCCATCAGGACTTTGAATCTGTTAAATTCAGCCTGTGAAGCAACTCTGTCAACTTCATCAACAAGGGCGGATACTTCCACCTGGATCAGCTGTCTGTCTGATGCGCTGTAAATACCATTGGCAGACTGTATAGCCATAACCCTTACCCTCTGGATGACCTGCGAAGTCTGGTTGAGATATCCTTCAGCAGTCTGGACAAAAGACATGCCGTCTTCTGTGTTCCTTTCCGCCTGTCTGAGCCCGTTAACCTGGGTTCTCATTTTTTCAGATACCGCAAGACCGGACGCATCGTCACCAGCCTTGTTGATTCTTTCTCCTGAAGAGAGTCTTTCCATACTCTTGTCAACTCCCCAGTGAGAAAACTTTAATACTCTGTTTGCGTTTATCGCGCTCATGTTGTGATTGATAATCATGTTACACTCCTTTGTTTCTGTTTGTTTCTGGCTTCCTTGCCAGACTGACTCCGAAGGCAGTCGGATATCAGTCATTGTAATCCGGTTTTAAAGGCAATCTAACAACAACCGGGATTTTATCAGGCATTTTCAGGTTACACCCTAAAGCTCAAATCATAGGCCGAGCAGGCAATAATTACGCTATTATACAGTTTTCAAAGAACAACAAGATTAGGGGAGACCTTCCCCTGCTCGTAAATTCGCCCCCTTTGGCAGGTAAATTAAGCCTGATTATACGTGATTATATATGATTAAAACTGTTTATATTCAAATATAAATTAAAATTGGCATTTTTGATCTATAAAACGTTTTTTTTCACTTTTTTCAATTTTTTTTCATTTTTGGGGTTAAATGGAGTTTTTTATCTAATCCGGGGTCAGAGCATGGTGTTTCCTAAAAACGTCTCTCGAACTGAACCGTTCGGCCCCTGCACCCCCGGAGGGGGCGAGACAATTCAAAGTATGATTGTTAAAATATTATTATCAGATTAATTCATTTAAAACCATATTTTACAGCATTAGCTTTGCCCCCTCCGGAGGTGCGGGGGCTTCTACAATTTGGTCAAATATTTGTTTATTTCTTATATATAATTAGTAATTAACCCCACCTGGGATTCGGGGCTGACAAGTATCGGGTTTCTAAAATTTAATATTGACAGTATTAAAAAAATTATATGAATTGTTTACGATTGAACGGTGAGATATATGAATAATAGAAAATATATAGTACTCCTTGGAGACGGGATGGCTGACCTTCCGCTTGATGAACTCGGAGGAAAAACAATTCTGGAATACTGCAAAACTCCCAACATGGATTTTATGGCGCAAAACGGAGTAACGGGTTTGACAAACGCAGTTCCCAACGGGATGGCCCCGGGGAGCGACACCGCTAATCTCTCGATCTTCGGATACGATCCCGCAAAATATTTTTCAGGCAGAGCACCCCTTGAGGCAATCAATCTCGGGATTGAACTGGGTCCAGATGATACTGCTTTCAGGTGCAACATTGTAAATGCGGCAGGCGGAGTTATGAACGACTTCACCTCGGCACATATTGACAGCAGGCTTTCAGAAATAATAATGCAGGAGATGATGCGGAATATTTCCAGATCCGGAATTGAGTTTCATCCCGGTGTATCGTACAGAAATATTATGGTGTGGAGAAATTTCCCTTATAAAGAGATTACTGAAACTACTCCCCCTCATGACATTCAGAATGAAAATACGGAAAAATACCTTCCGGCCGGTAACGGTTCAGACATCATGCGGGAACTGATGTTTCTGTCAAAATCAGTAATCTCCGATTCTGCTGCAATAAAAGACGGATTGAATAAATACCAGGGTAATCCTGAATCGATCTGGCTATGGGGAGGAGGCAGAAAGCCTGCCATGAATACCCTGAAAGAAAGGTTCGGACTCTATGGACATACAATTTCTGCTGTTGACCTTATCCATGGAATCGGAAAAGCCGCAGGCCTTACGCCTCTTCATGTCGATGGTGTAACAGGATATATTGACACCAATTATACTGGGAAGGCTGATGCTCTGCTTAATTCAATTGCTGACTCAAATTTTATTTTTCTGCACGTTGAATCTCCCGACGAATCCGGACACGAAGGGAGCATCGAACATAAAATAAAATCCATTGAAGATTTTGACTCTTTAGTTGTAGGGCCGGTACTCAAAGGAATGAAGAAATACCCGGAATATTGTATACTTCTTATGCCCGACCATCCGACTCCCGTAAAAATAAGGACACATACGTCCGACCCGGTGCCGTTCTGCATCTTCAGCAGCGGCGGGAGTTTTACTTACGAAAAAAATAAATACCACGCGGCATCATTCTGTGAAAAGGAAGCTGCCGCGACAGGTCTTTTCATAGACCATGCGCATAATATTCTTGAAGTAATGATAAAAGGTTCCATCTAAATATTAAAACGAGGTAACAGAGAGTGTTTAAAAAATCCGCTATTATTTCAGCAATAATTCTCGGCATAGTGATCTGTATCACTGCTGTATATTTTTTAACAAGAGGCGAAACCGTCGAGTCAGCCATCAGGGATTACGAGGATGGCGATTATGTTGATGCGATTGTTTCTCTTAACAGTTTTGTTAAGACAGCGAATTATGAAGATGGGGAGAAGATTTACTATTACAGATGTAAATCTCTGAATACACTGGCCGAAGAGCTTGAAGATGATTACGATGACGAGCTGAAAGATGCATCACTTGAGAACAAGGATAAGCCTGAATTTGACAAGTACAAACAGAAAATTGAAAAAAAGCTTAACAGTATAAACAGCAAAACAGGTGGTGACCTGGAATTTATCCCTGCCGCAAAAAAAAGCAGAATAGTGCCGAAAGGATTATTCTATAACGAATTCGCTTCGAGATACCGTGGAAGCCAGTTTATTGAAGATCTTGATTTTTATGAAATTAAAAAAGCAATGGCATCTGACCAGACAAGACTTTTTGATCATATGAACAGATTCTATAAAAAATATCCGGGAACAAATTATACACCCCAGATGATCTCGATTATTTTTGATGCAATAAGGGATGGAGCTGCCGGAATGGAGGCAAACAGCGAGTTTCTTAAAAATATAATTTACAATTACGCCGCAAAATATCCTACAAGCCAGGAGGTTTCGCGTCTCTATATATCAGCTGGCGACAGCGTCAACCTCAGAAACTCGCCCGGAGTAACCGGCGCGCCTGCGGGAAAAACCGTCAAGGACGAACTTCTGATACAGATTGAAAAATCAATGGACATGATGCAGGTTGGCGACACAAGGGATTACTGGTACAGGGTATCAACTCTGCGCGGGGTTAAAGGATGGATTTTCGGCAAATTTTTAAAACCGCTTGATATACAGAGCATTACCACTTCCAACCAGATGGAGATATGGAGTGTTGAGGATTACTTCACCGCTTGGTCCGATTCAAATACCCCGGAAAACTGGAACCATATTAAAGACGCAGATGCAGGCGCAGTGAGCTTTAAAAAACTGCCTTCAGGAAACATTGTAGTATTCAGCTCAAAGGGAATAGCAACTACAGGACTTTACAGCAGGCTTAACACATCAAGAACCTTTAAAATAATGGTGCGGGGGAGATTCATTTCCGGAGCACCTGTAATACTTGCAGTTTACTCGATAGAGAGAGGTGAAAACTACTACATCAAACTCGAGAGCGAGAAAGTTGATGTAAACGGAAGAAGCATCCCGATTCACGCAACCGACTGGCATAATTACGAACTGGCATCAGAAGACGGCAAATATGCAACATTCTCAATTGACGGGCAGATGGTTTCCGGGCGAATCCCCTCCGTTACTGACAGCACATTCAGTGACCGCGGCGTTTACATGCTCTTCCAGTATGCCGGAGGTGTTTCATCATGCGAAGTGGAGTTCATCAAGATTAAATAAGTTTTGACTTTCGCCTTCCCTGTCTCTCCCGGGGAAGGATCACGAAAAGCGGCCAGAAAAAAACAAAGTAAAAATTTCCTAAATATTATCCTGAATTATCCGGGTATAAATCTCCCGGTTTCCGGAAGAGTCTTTTTTCACCTGTCCTTTCTTCTGAAGATTCTTTAAAGCTCTCAATACATCGAAGAGGCGCATATTTAAAAAATCTGCAAGCTCTTCAGCTGTTAAACCAGTTCCACGTACGGCATGAAGTATAGAACTCTCCAGTTCGTTATAATAATCTGCCGGCCGATGAGCGACCTGAACTTTTCCAACCACTTTTACAGGAAGAGGATAAAAATAATTCTTTATTCTCTCGAGATTTTCAAAATCCATAGGTTTAACCCACTCTTCAGCCCCCGGTCTGTCAAGGCTATTTAGATGGATTTCATCGGGACGGATTTTAATACACGCCTCTTTGAGTTTGGAGAGCTCGTCAGCGGTATCATTAACTCCGGCAATAATAAATATCTCAAGACAGAGGGAACCTTTAAATTCATTGCGTAGAAGCGTAATAGAATCAATAATACGCTCGGAATTTATTCCGGGGAGAGGCCTCATTATTTTATTGAATACTTTTTCACTTACCGCGTCAAGTGAGGGATAAATAATGTCTGCCTGAAGCAGGCTCGCCCTCACATCTGCCATATAGAGGAGAGAGCTGTTGGTGAGAACAGCTACTTTATATTCAGGAAAATGAGTTTTGACATACCGGATTAAATCACCAAGCCTGCTGTTGAGAGTAGGTTCCCCCGATCCTGAAAAAGTAACAACATCAATCTTCGGCCTTTTACTCAGAACCTGACTGATCTCGGAGACTATCTCATCATAAGGGAGATACTCCTTCACTTCATCAGTCAGCTCTGTAGTAGGACCGCATTCACAGTAAATACAATTGAATGAGCAGACTTTCAAAGGTACAATATCAATCCCCAGTGAGACTCCAAGCCTTCTTGAATTCACAGGCCCGAATACATATTTCATTTTTTCTTTCCGGGTTCCTTTATCTCAATTTCCAGATCTACTGAAATCAATCCGTCCTTTTTTTCGCAGAAAAGAAATATTTCGCCGATACGGTTTATACCTTTCGCAATATCCTGATTACCCTGCGACCTCATCTGCATAAGTGCTTTTAAAAACGCATTCTTTTTTATATTAAGGAGAAAGAAAGTATTATCATTTATCACTTTACCGTATCTCCCGCTGTTTGCTGCCATATCAACAGTACTGCTTTGGATACCGCTTTTCATCAGCCCTGTACTGTTACCGGCATAAATTCCCCTCTGATCATAGCTTACAAAAAATCTCATCTGACTTTCATCAATAAACCAGAAGCCTCTTTTACCGCCGATTTTCTCTTCACCGAATTTTTTAGTCTTTGCATATTTAGCCTGAATTCCTTTTCTAATTTTCAGCCAGAGTTGCTCAATTTTTTTTGAATCGGTCATCGGAACAAAAACAAGAATATCCCCTATTCCCCCGGACGATGCTGAATCGAAAGCCATTACATTAACTCCACCGGAATGATATGGAATAAAATCTTTTTCGAGATCTATACCGGATTCAATTTTCATCTGTTCTTTGAAAGCATTGTACTGCGTACACCACTCTATCTCCCCTTTACAGAGATTATCAAGATACTTCAGATTCATTGACATAAAAAGTGTTGAATCTGCGGCCGGTACGTACAGTGATTTATTCTGAACACCGGTTTTTAGAAATCCGAGAATCAGGTCAACATAAGGATTACTTTTTGCAAGCTTGGCCGAAGCATTCATCTGAAACTTATTTCCGTCAAATCCCATGCCTGCGGCGATATAATCGATCGAATCAAATACAGAACCTTTATCCTGATCCGGCATTCCCGATCCACTCTGGGTAAGTATAAAATCCTTCATTGAAAACAATCCGTAATTCTGGCTGCTGCCGGATGAAGAATTCAGCTGCATGATAAATTTTTTTGTTACAAAAGCATTAAGGTCATACCTGTTCTTCTCTTTCGTGAGATAATCTTTATAGTTTTCATCAAGAATCAGTGACCCGTTGCGGGATGCTCTTACATCAAGCACTCTTCGTATTACATCACTTGTAGATCCGATAAGAAGATAACCGTTTGCAGGAGCTATGTAGAGATCATTTTTTACCTGGTAAACCGTTACGTTTTTATATGAAGTAGTAACCGGACTGATATTCA
This sequence comes from Spirochaetota bacterium, assembly GCA_035403545.1. GTDB lineage: Bacteria > Spirochaetota > UBA4802 > UBA4802 > UBA5550 > WRGT01. The sequence goes on along the minus strand of DAONFJ010000068.1, from coordinate 12,519 downwards.
CTTCAGGATTATCCGCATTGGTTTTTTTAACCAGTTCAATAAATTTTAAAGGAAACTCTTTCTCATTAATTACAGGGAGAAAAACAAGCATAACCTCATCCGTGTTGTCTTTATCAAAATTGGCGAAAGATACCGGCCTGCTTGTATCAATTCCCGCTGTTCTTATGGATTTTTCATCGAGATAATCAATTCCTGTTTTATCCCTGAATTTATCCCTCTCTGAAAGAAGCTCCGCCTTCTGCTGTTCATCCATAAGATTGAAAACAAGATAATTAAACGTTTTAACAAGCCGTACTATCTCTTTCGATTTAACAAACAGATTAACATCCGAAGGTGTCAAAGATTCGGTATCACCGGCCATCTGGCCAAAAGAGACTGACCCGGCAAGAAAAAACGCAATAAATACAAAACATAATCTTTTCATATATTTTCCTCTTTTTGATTCAATCATCAATATTATACAATCCGGTTTCAGGAGCAATCTTTTTTATAGCAGATAAAGATTGAATTAGAATACAATCTGTCATTTCATAAGGCTTGCTTCAGCAGGCCCGGTACAGGCAATGCATAACATTTCAAATCCGGACAATTCTCCGGGAGAGAAATCTTATTTATAAAATTAAGGACTTCTCAGCCGCAATTACTACAGCGAAAGAATTCCCGGCTGTAACTCCTTTGAAACGACAATCAGCACTCTATTTAATGCATTTATTACTATAATAGAAACCTTCTTATATCTGGTTTAATATAATTAAAGATGTTTCGTTTTAAAGCATTTTTTTAAGTAAAGAGCCCGGCAATGCAAAATAAATAAAAAAAATAGTTGAATACAATATCACCCTGACGCATTTTCGAATTAAAGAATATACACGCGTGATACCTGACCGTAAACATGGATTAAACGTATCTCTGACGCCGCTACACCAGGAGATCATAACTATTCAGGTTTTCCGGGCTGCTGAATGCGTAAGGAGATACTAATGAGTTCTATTGAAATAAAGAAAAGTTATGAAGAAATAAATGATAAAATAAAAAAAGGTAAAGCAGTAGTCGTAACAGCAGCGGAAATGCCCGCGATTGTTAAAAATGAAGGTGTAAAAAAAGCATTCGAAAAAATAGATGTCGTAACAACAGGAACTTTCGGAGTAATGTGTTCGTCAGGGGCATTCCTTAATTTCGGTCACACAAAACCCCGTATAAGAGCTACCAAAGTAATGCTCAATGATGTAGAAGCATACGGCGGTATTGCTGCGGTAGACTGCTATCTCGGAGCAACGCAGGTTAAGGAGGATGATCCGCTTAATAAAATTCATCCGGGGTCTTTTACTTATGGGGGAGGCCATGTAATAGAAGACCTTATTGCCGGCAGGCATGTAAAACTTAAAGCCAGCAGTTATGGAACAGACTGCTACCCGTTAAAAGAATATGAAAAAACAATTACCATAAATGATCTGAGGAACGCCCTGCTTTACAATCCGAGAAACGCATATCAGAATTATAACACCGCAATAAACTGCTCAAAAAAAATGATATATACCTACATGGGAATCTTAAAACCTGACATGGGAAACATTACTTATTCCAGCGCCGGACAGCTCAGTCCTCTTCTTAATGACCCGTTTTACTGGACGATCGGTACGGGAACTAAAATCTTTTTAGGCGGAGCAGTAGGAGCTGTAACCTGGCACGGCACACAACATGCACCGAACGGCAGAAGGGATGAAAACGGAATGGTAACAGAGGGATCAGGCACAATCGCAGTATGCGGCGACATGAAAGAGATGAGTACAGAATTCATCCGTGGAGCGTCTATTACAGGTTATGGATGCTCGCTGATGGTCGGTATCGGTATTCCTATCCCTATTCTCAACGAAGACCTTGCGTACTTTACCGGACTCACAGACCGTGACATTAAAACTCAGATAATAGATTACGGTATCGGCTATCCCAATGGAGATGTGAATGTTATAAAGGAAGTTACGTTCGCGGAACTTAAATCCGGAAGCGTGGAGCTGAACGGAAGGTCCATTCCTTCATCACCTCTTTCAAGTTACCCTAAAGCTGTTAAAATTGCCAATACTCTTAAAGAATGGATTGAGCAGGGGTTCACATTAGGCGTGCCTCAATTGCAGATGCCGGGAGTACCTTTTAACAGAAAATAAATGAACCATAAGAACAGATTCTACAGAGATTACAACAGCACAAACAGAACTGCTTTCAATGTAAAAATTGATACTTCAGACCTTTTCATCAGAGCGGATAAAAATCTGCATGATAAAGCATACGAAATGTTAAAAACCGTAAGAACCGAACTCGAAGAATATATAATGGAACACGACGAGTTTCTACACTCGCTTGATCCAGTAACTCATCATGGAGATATTGATAGTATTTCAGCTGTTATGTGCAGAGCATCTGCATCTGCCGGGGTCGGGCCCATGGCAGCAGTTGCCGGTGCGGTAGCGGAAGCTGTAGGAAACGGGCTTCTGAGCTTTTCAGAGGAAGTCATTGTTGAAAATGGCGGAGATATCTGGATGAAACTCGTCAAACCTGCAGTGATTGGAATTTATGTAAATAATATCTACTTCAGGGATAATATTGGAATTAAAATAAATCCCGATAAAACACCCTGTTCTGTCTGCACATCAACATCAAAACTCGGGCATTCTCTCAGTTTCGGCAAGGCAGATTCCGTGACTATAATTGCAGATACCGGTGCTCTTGCCGACGCGGTTGCTACAGCCGTATGCAACATGGTGCAAACATCTGACGACATTGAAAACGCCCTGAACTTCGGCATGTCTATAAAAGGTATACGCGGATGCCTGATAATATTCAGAGATATACTGGCTGCCCGGGGCGAAATTGAACTTTCGCCTTTAGAATAAAACATTTTTGAAGATAATACTAAATTTTCTTGCAATATAATTTTAACAGACAATTATAGCTGCTGACAGGGCGGAAACCTGAATGTTGAAGCCGGCTGCTTCAGTTACAAAAAATGAGTCGAGAGGAAAAAATGAAATCCGTAAACGTACTGCTTATTTTTAGAAAAGAAATAATGTATAAACCTATAATTTACAGAATAGCAAAAGATTTTGATATAGTGTTCAATGTCCTGGAAGCAAAAATTTTTCCGAAACTTGAGGGAAGAATAATACTTGGGCTGACCGGTGATGATAATCAGATAAATAATACACTTAACTACTTCAGAGATGAAGGCGTCGAAGTACAGATTCTTGCAGATATGATCAAACGTGATGAAAAAAAATGCGTTCATTGCGGAGCATGTACTGCAGTTTGCAGAGTTGACGCTCTATACATAAACAGAGAAACAATGGAAGTGGAATTTGATCCGGAAAAATGTGTAGCCTGCGGCTTATGCAGACTTGCCTGCCCGGTTAATGCCATGTCGGGGACTGCAATTGACCGTGAAATCTGACAAAAATAGTATTATCTCGGATCCGGGGGTACAGGGCATTCTATATAATTCCATACCTCAAATGCTTACAATCCTGGATGAGAAAAATATTATAGCGTGGCAGAACAAAAAAACTACAATTTTTTTCGGCAGGACAATTACAGGAGAATTATTTAAAAATATATTTTCTATCAATCCCAATGAGCTTTACAATCCTAAACTGAAAGCAATCTCAACAGTTGCTAATAAAAAAGGGATGGATAGAATCCTTGAGCACAACATAATCCTTCATACAAAAAAAAATTCAGCCCCTGTAAAAATCGTGATTACAGAAGATGTTACCGAAAAAATAGGAAACGATAAACTACTTGGCTTTCTGCTGGAATTTGAAAGCCTTCTAACGCGGCTAGCACTTGAATCTATAAATATACAGGCGGAAGATATAGATTCTCATCTTAATAAGCTTCTGCTCCTTACCGGAAAATTCGCGAACGTGTCGAGATGCTTTATAACTCTATTTAATGAATCAGGTGATGAAATTCATATTGCCAATGACTGGTGCGCTCCCGGATTTACTCCTACTATAACTTCTCTTAAAACAATACACCTGCCGAAAAGCTGGATTAGAAAAAAGAAAAGTGAAGTAATAGTAATAACCGATGTACAGAAAGTTAAATATCATCCCGATGCAGGTCCGGAACATATATTCAGCACCGGAATTCGCTCATCAATGCTTATCCCACTTTTCAACAAGAACAGGCGCATCGGATTTATAGGATTCAGTTCAACCAGGCCTATAGATTATTTTTCACCCGAGCTCAAATCTGTTTTCAAGATAACCGCCGAGCTTGCAGTAAACCTTTATGAAAGAAAATCTGCCTACACTCAGATATCAATATCAGAAAAAATAATATCAAAATCTTCAGGTATGCTTGCTTTTTTTGATAAAAACGGTATTCTTAAAACTACAAACGAATCTTTCAGAAAATTTTACGGCCTTACTGAAAGCGAAACAGAGAATCTCCAGATACGGTCACTCTTTAAAGACAAACTCGGATCAAGAGAAAATAAGCTGCTGGAAGATATCAGGCTCTCACTGAATGGTAAGGAGATACAGACCGAGATATGGTACAAAGACAGGGAAAGACTCAGACTTCTCGAGATCGCCCTTCACCCCAACATTGATAGTGACGGGAAAATTGGAAGTGCAATATTAAACTCAAATGACATAACTGACAGGGTTCAGCTTGAAGCCAGGATTCTGGAAGTAATTCATAAAGAGCGAAAAAAAATAGGAATAAGCCTTCATGATGATTTAGGCCATGACCTGCTGGCTGTAGCTATAAAATCGAGGCTTCTTGCAGATAAACTCAAATCTGTTTCAAATGAAATGTCTGCGGAAGTAAATGAAATTGAAAATGCCATAAAAAACGCTATGAATGAAGTGAGACGGCTCTCCCACGGGCTGATACCGTACAAAAATCATGGACTCGAATTTAAAGAAATGATTGATGCTGCAGCTCTGACAATTGAACGAGATTACAAGCTTCATTGTGAATTTCATATTGACGAATCTGTTTATATAAGCGATGAGTCTATTATTAAAGAAATATATTATATAATAGATGAAGCAGTTATGAACTCTTTAAAACATTCCGGAAGTACAGGAATTCAAATTTCGATGACTCCCAAAGACAGAATGATAGTTCTCAGTATAATTGATAACGGCTGCGGGATTCCTGAAAATTACAATATGGACACAGGGGTTGGACTCGAAATTATGAAGTACAGGGCAAGGGCAATCGGCGGATTCCTGGAGATCAAGAACCATCCGGGCGGGGGAGCAATAATTGAATGTTTTTTTAATCCGGAAAAAATCAAGCTATAAGAGGTAATAAATGGATCAGCAATTAAATCTGGCAGCGAGCATAATGATAGTTGATGACCATCCGATTGTTGCCAACGGAATACAACAGCTTATAGATCGGGAGCCTGATATGAAAGTCATACAATCTGTTCAGGACGCAGAGAGCGCTATCAAATTCATTGAAAAATGTACTCCGGATTTAATGGTAGTAGACATTTCCCTGAAAGGTTCAACTAACGGAATCGACCTGATAAAAAGCCTGAAAAAACGCTATCCGAAAATAAAGTCGCTGGTACTATCCATGCACGAGGAAAATTTGTACGCCGAAAGAGCAATAAAAGCGGGTGCCAAAGGTTACATCATGAAGAATGACCTGACTGATAATATTGTTAAAGCGATCAGAAGCATTCTCTGCGGAAATCTTTATCTTAGTGACGTAATTACATCAAAACTTCTTAATCACATGGTCAATGAGGAGGAGGAAAAAGATGATGAGACTGAAGTAAAAAAATTGAGCGATAGAGAATTTGAAGTGTTCCAATTCATTTCAAAGGGAATAAAAACCAGCGATATTGCAAAAGAGATAAATATCAGCGTAAAAACGGTTGAAGCACATAAACTCCGGATAAAAAATAAACTTAACCTGAAAAGCAGCAGTGAACTTAACAAATATGCTATCGAATGGAAGCACAAAAATTAGTCTAACCATTCATAAACGGCCAGCAATGTTAACCCCCATCGGGGATTATAGTATACAAAAAAATACATTCTAAACAAAATTTAATGTTTAGAATTACCCTCTGATAAAAAAATTTAAAAAAATTTTAATTATTTTGAAAAAAATTTTCAACTTTGCTTGACGAAAATAATATTCAATATTATTTTATTATTGTTAGCACTCAATAAAGATGAGTGCTAACAATAATAAAATAACTAAAGGAGGGCCGCTATGAAATTCGGTATTACAAGAAAAACTAATAATTCAATGCCAGAGTTACGATCATTCCGGAATGATGTAAACAGGCTTTTTGATGATTTTTTTAATCTGCGTACAGCCGGGCTATTCGATTCAGAATGGCTCCCCGCTCTGGATGTTTACGATGATGAGAAGAATTTTTACATCAAAGCAGACGTAGCAGGGATTGATGAAAAAAATCTCGATGTTACGATAAACGGGAATGTTCTTACTCTATCAGGTAAAAAAGTGGAAGAAAAGAAAGATGAAGGTAAAAACTACATCTTTTCTGAAAGACGCGCAGGGTCTTTTTCAAGATCTCTAACCCTTCCATCCGGTTTTAAACAGAAATCGATAAAGGGAGAACTTAAGAACGGAGTTCTTACTGTGACTATTGAAAAGGACAAAACTGTAAAAGACGAAAAAATTAAAATAGATGTTCACTAAAGGAGGATGCTATGTACACTTACAACATTTTTAACGACATGATCAAATTAAGAACCATTTTTGATGATTTTTTTGACCAGAAACCGGGATACGAAGCCTCAAGAGAGTTTCCCCCTGTTCAGATCAAAGAAGCAGATGACAGAATCACAATTAAAGCACTGGTTCCCGGAATTTCAACAGAAAACATCGACATTCAGCTTGTCGACGATAGCCTGGTGATAAGCGGAGTAAAAAAAGATGATTATGAAAATCATCCATATATAAGAAAAGAGAGACTGTTTGGAGAATTTAAAAAAACCATACGTCTCCCTTACAGGGTAAAACATGACGAAATTAAAGCTGATTTAGCAAATGGTGTTCTGACTATAAATCTCTCTAAATCAGAAGATGCAAAACCTAAAAAAATTGATATCAATTAAGGAGGCTCGGTATGATGACTGAAGCAAACAGCAAAAACATTACTGAAAACAGAAGGGTTTTTCAGACACCTTTAGCAGATATATACGAAACTGATGACATATATTCAGTTAAACTTGAAATGCCAGGTGTTACTAAAGAAAACCTTAATGTAATAATCGACGATGATGAACTCAAAATAACAGCTGAATCATCCATCGAAGAAAATGAAAGCGATTTAAAATATGCTGATTTCTATCCAAAAAATTTCAGCAGAACTTTTAGAGTCGGGAACGATATCGATCGAAATAAAATCGATGCCAAACTCGATAATGGGATACTTACACTGACTTTACAAAAAAGTGAAGAGATAAAACCGAAGAAGATTACAGTCAATCAGGTGAATTAACTGATAGCTTCACTGCGGGACTATTGAGCAGCTAGCCTGCCTCAACCCGCAAAAGTTTGAGTAAATCTAATTACTCTTCAGTTAACAGATAAAATGGGTAAAAAGGGCAAAACGGGGGTTTTGCCCTTTTTTTTACTTAATTTTTTTCAGAACATCAATAATTTCAGAAGGAATCTTAAATTTTTTATAAGAATCAAACACAAGGCCGCCGTAAAGCATTGTTAGATAATAAAGCTTAATCTCTTTCTTCTTTTTAATAACCATAAGTAATTCTCTATAAGTCTTATCTGATAGATCAAATACAAAGTTTATTGCAGCTTTAGAATCAATAACATTATAGTTAAGTGTAATTCTCACCAGATTATTATCAGCGGAGATACTCCACTCCGGAACCAGATCTTTTACTTGGAGAATAAAATCATCGTGGTCTATATAGAAAAACTTAGCTCTGTTCTCATGCCTTAAAAAAAGACTCATCCCGGGATATAGTGAACTCTGATAAAAAAATTGAAAAACACCTTCCTCTGGAAGCAGTTCATCTGCTTTTAATTCTTTTAAGGCTTTATAAATATCAATTACTTCAAAATCCGGTTTATACATTTCCAATTTATTCATACAACCTCCCGCTGAATACTGCTAATACTTAACCTTATATTTTATGCGCCCGGTTTGTCAAGTTTAAGAAAACTATATTATACCGGGGATTATCTTTTTATTTTAGAGAGAGTACCCTCTGAAACAACCCTGCTTAACTCCGGTATTGTTATAGGCTTCTGGAGAACACCGGCAGCACCATATGATTTCATCTCTTCAGTTTTAACATTTTCAATATTACCGGTTAGGAGATATACTATTGCCGAAGGATCTATTTTCATAAATTCTTTCAGAGCGGCAAGCCCGCCCATTACCGGCATAACCACATCCATCAAGACAACATCTATTTTTGTATGATCTTCCTTGAAAATTTCAAGAGCGGATTGCCCATTTTCAGCAGATACAACTTCGTATCCAAGGTCATTAAGAATACTTTCTGTAATGCTTCTAAGGACAAATTCATCATCGACTACCAGTACTTTACCTTTTCCGGCTATGATAACTTCCTCCTCACCACTTTTCCAGATTACCTTTTCCAGAACCGGAAGATAAATATCAAAAACAGTTCCGCCGCCATCTATACTGGATACTTCTATCGCACCGCCGTGATCCTTGACATTTCCATATACAATGGATAAGCCGAGTCCAGTCCCCTCCCCCGCTGTTTTAGTGGTAAAGAAGGGTTCAAAAATTTTAGATTTCAGTTCATCATCAATACCGATACCGGAATCTTCAACACTTACCTTTATGTAAAGGCCGGGTTCTATGATAAAACCTTTTTTTGCACAATAATCTTCATTCAGGATTATGTTTACAGTTTGAATATTTACTCTACCGCCATCAGGCATCGCATCCCGGGCATTTATTACAAGATTTAATATAATACTCTGCAGCTGAGACAGATCACCTGAAATAATAGATTTTTCAGCATTTAATTTTTTTACAATTTTTATATTCGGAGTGATAGTGTGCCTGAGAATATCAACCGCAAGAGTAATGCAGTTATGCATATCCACATTCTCGGTAATACGGAGGCCCTTGCGTGAAAAATTCAGAAGTTTCTGGGTCAGGCCGGATGCTTTAAGCGCCGTATCTTTGATGAAGGATATAAATTTTCTATTTTTCTCATCACTGCTGAGTTTCATTTCCAGTACCTCTGCCGCGCTGAGTATACCGGCAAGCATATTGTTAAAATCGTGCGCGACACCTCCGGTAAGCCGCCCTATAAGATCCATTTTCTGAGATTGCCTCAGCTGTTCCTCCATGAGGATTTTCTCGGAGATATCCCTGAAGACTATGACAACACCAACAATAATACTGGATGCATTACGTATCGGAGCTGCTGTCCGTGAAATTTTTCGTTCAATCCCTTTTTTGTCATACAATATCACCGGTTCTGATATCTCCATCACGCAGCCTGATTTTATGATCTGCAAAAACGGATTTTCCGGTTTTTCTCCCGTTACCGGATCTACAATATTAAAAACTTCAGGAAGAGATTTCCCCGAAGCTTCCTTTGCTTTCCAGCCGGTAATACTCTCTGCCGCCGGATTCATCCTTTTTACATTTCCGTTTTCATCAGTTGAAATTACAGCGTCACCTATTGAATTCAGAGTTATACGCAGATTTTCTTCATTCTCCCTGATCGCGGATTCTATTCTTACCTTATTCCTGATTTCGTTTACATATACCCAGACTCTGAATAAAAAATAATAAAAAAGAATACTTATAATTATCACCAGGATTAAAATCATCAATGACTTGTTTCTGAACCCGATTACAGAAGAGAGAATATATTCTTCGGGTGTTGCAACAACGATTGACCAGTTTGTGTTGACTATTTTAACAGGAGCAAATGCGGCGTGCTTCAGATGAATTTCTGTATATTCATCCTTAATAATATTATATTTATATGTAGTTACTCCTTTCTCGCCAGCGATCATTCTTCTAGCCATTTTGATTACTTCAGGAAAATCCTTTGAAGTTTCAAAAACTGATTGTCCTTTATGCCCCGGAACAGGACAATACAGTTCAGTCCCCTTAGCACTGATAATCCAGGCATATCCCGCGTTTCCTATGCGGATGTTTTCAATATACTTTTTTGAAATATAATCAAAATCGATTAGTATACCTATACTCCCTTTAAAAACGCCCTTATAAAAAACAGGATAGTGATACGCTATAGAACTGAATCCCTGTACCGTAACAAAAACATCACTGATCGAAGGCTGATGTGTATCAATCATATATTTAACATGGCCCTGATTTGAAATATTTTCACCGATTGAAGATCGTTTTTCCGGATTAAGCCAGAGTATCCGCCCTTTCGAATCCATTCTCCCCACAGAATTAAGGAAGCCGCTGTTTTTTTCCAGCAGACCGGACAGGATTTTTTTCCCGTTTTTATTCAGTAGAACGACGTCTTCATTTTTAGCAGTAAATTCAAGATCACGATTGAGACTGTAAAAAAGTTCCTCGATCCCTGCAACGGCCTGTTCGGCCAGAAGCATCTGCTGCTTATTGAACTCAATTATAGCTAAATTCTTAACATCATTATAGGAGAGGTAAAAAAGCAGGCCAATGGAGATGACAATGAGGCTTAATACCAGCACCCATTTAGCATAAATCGAATTTATTATTTTCATAGAAATTTATATTCCGGAACATTATTTTCATTAATTAAATATAATTTGCCTCATATGACCATAAAAAAAATCCCCCACACCTTGCAGGGGATTTTTTTTATGGTAAATCAAGACAGCACAAACTTTTACAGAGTCTAAATGTCAAAGTTTCTTCAATAACTCTCCGCAGTAATTGTTACTTAAATAAATTCTGAACAAAAGGGAGCATTGTTATATCATTTATTATGACAAAAACTCCAAGCACTATCAGAAATACCACTCCGAAAGTCTGAATTTTGATCATTATTTTCTCGCTTATCGGTTTTCCTCTTACAGCTTCAATTATGTAAAATACAAGATGGCTTCCATCTACAGCAGGAATAGGAAGCAGATTCATAAACATAAGTATCACAGAAATTTTTGCCATAAGAAGTATAAAATCAGCTATGCCCCTGTAATAAAGAACATCTCCCGCGATCTTTGCAATTCTGATAGGTCCTGAAAGATTTTCTCTTACATCCATCTTACCGCTGAAGAGCATGCCGAAACCTTTTATATTCATGACAAGGAAATCCCATGGTTCAATGACTGACTGAACTAATCCATCAACAGGTCCGTATTTTACATAAACAGTTTCAAAAACAATTCCCATCTGTTCTATACCAATCATGTACCGCTTTTTAACTTCAATCTTTCCGCTGTATCTGACGTTGTTTACATCTATGATTGCCTCATGTCCAGCCGCCGAAGTTCTGTTGACGTCATTTAAAAATTCATTATACTCAGTAATAGGTTTACCGTCTACACGTACCTGTCCCTGGGCTATTAACTGTTTAAACTCCTCATTCCCCGCAAAAGTTTCGGGATTTTTATTTTTAGCCGGAGATGTAATAATAAACACTTCAGTCATTGCAGGCTTAAGAAGTACCGTTTTTTCTTCACCGTTTTTCAGAAATACTAAAGAAATTTCTTTCCCCTCACCTTTCTGCAGATATTCAGAAAGTTCTGATGGAGTGTGAACAGTTTCCCCGTTTATTTTTAGAATTGTATCTTTACCGGAAAGTCCGTTAAGCTCCGCTGTACTTCCTTTTATTACACGGGAAAGAGTGATACCGGTTGTATACGGCATGACTCCAAGAGTATATCTGCCTTCTCCGGATTCGGAGGAAGGTGTAACTTTAAAAGTTTTTACTTCACCGTCTCTCTGAACTTTAATTTCCAGTTCATGTCCGTCAGAGAAAAAAACTTCAGTCTGAATATCAGAAAAAGCCTTAATATCCTTGCCGCTGATCGAAATAATTCTATCCCCGGAGCGTAGTCCCGACTGATATGCCGGAGAGATATATGTTCCCGCAGTCAACTCTGCAGGTATCAGAATTCTGTTGGTCTCTTTTGTATAGCCGGTTAGATTCATAATATAAAAAAGCAGAATACCGAAAATCAGGTTAAAAATCGGCCCCATTGCAACAGTCACAATCCGTTTAAGAGGATGCGCGGAGAGAAATTCAAATCCCTCACCGGATCTTGTTTCAGACGGATCTTCACCATAGAACTGGCAATATCCGCCGAATGGAATCAAAGTTATCTGGTAGGTTGTGTCACCATACTTCTTCCTCCAGAAACCTTTTCCATACCCCATGGAAAAAACTTTTGCCTTTATTCCTACCATTCTTCCGCCAAGCAGATGCCCCAGCTCATGGACAAAAATACATAATCCCAGCAGAACAACTGCTCCGAAAATATATGTCAACGTCATCATAAATGTTTCTCCTTAATAAAACTTAATGCAATTTTTCTTGCTTCGCT
>DAONFJ010000067.1:0-19357 GCA_035403545.1 Spirochaetota bacterium | reverse complement strand
TTACAATATCAGCAAAAGTTGGAGAAGAAGGTAAACTCTTCGGTTCAATTACATCAATGGATATAGCAAAACAGCTGAAAGATAAAGGTTTTGATATTGATAAAAGAAAAATTCTTCTTGATACTCCGATTAAATCCGAAGGTGAATTTAAAATATCTATCAAACTTGAAGAAGGCTTAAGCGCTACAGTGAAAGTTATTGTAGTCAAGGAGTAGAACCATGACCATGGACAGGCTTCCCCCGCAGGATGTTGAAACTGAAACTGCTTGTATAGCCTCAGCCCTGCTTAACAGGGAAGCCCTGCTCAGAGTCACAGAAATCCTCCAACCGGAGGATTTTTACCTTGAAAAACACCGTATCATTTTTGAAGCAATATCAGAGCTTGAAAAGAAATCTCTTCCCATAGACCTTACAACACTGCGTCAGATACTAATAGACAGAAGCCACCTTGACCGCATCGGAGGGAATGCTGCCCTTGCCGAAATCTATCAGTCATCTTCAACTTCCGGTAACGCGGAAATATATGCAAAAAGAATAAAAGAGATGAGCCTCAGGCGCAAGCTTATAGATGTTGCAGAACTCTCAATAGAAAAATGCTTTAACAGAGGCATAACCACTGAAGAGGTAATGGATGAAGTTGAGAGGGATATATTCAAGGTAACTGAGCAGCGCATAACATCAGATTACAAAAATATTGATATCATCATAAACAACACAATGAACGATATCGAAACATGGTACCGGACTAAACAAATGGTTACCGGTATCGAAAGCGGATTTACAGAACTCGATGAACAGCTTACCGGTTTTCACGGTGCCGAACTTATAATTGTAGCCGCAAGGCCTGGTATGGGTAAAACAGCATTCGCTCTTAATATTCTCAACCATGTAGCTGTAAGACGTAAAACTCCAGTACTCTTCTTTTCACTTGAGATGCCGGCAAACCAGCTGGGACTCAGGATGCTCTGCATCGAAGCAATGGTGGACTCGCAGAGAGTCCGGACAGGCCATATTGACCAGGAAGAGCTGAAAAAAATATTCAACATGTCCGGCAAATTGGCTAAATCACCCATATATATCGATGACTCCCCCTCAGCTACAATTATGGAGATAAGAGCAAAAGCAAGACGGCTTGCACAGAAAGTACCGCTTGGAATGATTATTGTGGATTACCTCCAGCTTATATCGAGTTTATCAAAAGTGGACAGGCACCTGCAGATCGCCGAAATTTCGAGGCTCCTTAAACAGCTTGCACGGGAACTTAACATCCCGGTAATTGCGCTTTCACAGCTCTCAAGGGCCGTGGAATCAAGATCGGATCAGGTCCCTACTCTTTCAGACCTTCGTGAATCCGGTGCGATTGAACAGGACGCTGACGTTGTAATGTTCATTTACCGTGAAGAGAAAGTCAAAAAGGAAAGCGAGAAAAAAGGTATAGCAACAATAATCGTCGCCAAGCAGAGAAACGGCCCTATCGGTGATGTAGACCTGCGATTCTGGGGAAAATACACCAAATTCGGCAACCTCGATGTATCTCATTCATATGAGGAGGCAAGTCCTACCCATGAATCGAACTGAGAAGAGTTCACTTTTCGAAACTTTTTTTGAGTCACTGGGTGCTCACCTTATTTTCTTTAAAGAAACAGTGCTCTGGACATTCAGGCCCCCTTTTGACAGGCAGAATATTTTGAGCCAGATGCTCGAGGTAGGCTACAAATCTCTCCCTGTCACTTCAATAACTCTTTTCTTTACAGGAATGGTTATGGCCCTCCAGATAGGGAAAGCTATGGATGCCCTGATGTCCGGTTCATCCGTATTCATCGGTACCGCTGTTACGATATCGATGTTCAGGGAATTATGCCCGGTACTGACAGCGCTTCTCCTTGCCGGAAGAGTCGGTTCATCTATCGCGGCAGAGATCGGCACGATGAAGGTTACCGAGCAGATAGACGCGCTGCGGACATTATCAGCGGAACCTGTCCAGTATCTCGCAGTACCAAGATTTATCGCATGCCTGATAATGACACCAGCGCTTACGGTTATAACTGACATCGTAGGTGTACTTGGCGGAGCAATGATCGCATTTTTTTCGCTGAATATAACCCCTGACAGTTATATTTCAAATATACTACAGAACATACAGCTGACCGATTTTGTTTCGGGAATTGCAAAATCAGTTTTCTTCGGAGCGGAAATTGCGGTTATTTCATGCTACAGCGGATTCAGTACTACAGGCGGCGCGGAGGGTGTTGGGAAGTCAACAATCCAGGCAGTAGTCAGCTCCTCTATGGTTATACTTATCTCGGATTATTTTTTAACATATCTTATACAGATTATAGAGTAGATTTACTGTTAAACAAACAGCCCCCGTACCCCGGGGTGCGGGGCAAGTACGGCGGAGATTGGAATACACCCGATTTTAAACAATTAAGAATAAGGTTCAGGAATAATGAGTTCAAAAAAAATTAACAGCGAATTTCAGAAAAATATAAAATCACTTAAACTGAAAAAAGAAATTCTGCACGCATTTGAGTCAGTGGACAGATCTCTTTTTTTTGATTCTTTTTTTAACGATAAAATAAGCGGATTTGAACCGATACCTGTAGGTTTCGGAGAGTTCAGCGATGATGTTGTTCTTCTTTCTAAAATGCTCACTACCCTCTCTCCTCATAAAAAATGGAACGTGCTTGAAATTGGTACGGGTTCAGGATACTCAACAGCCCTGCTTTCAACAATGGTGAGTAAAGTTATGACAATAGATTATAATGAAAAACTTGCGGCTGAAGCAAAAAACAGGCTTATATCAAATGGCTATTTTAACATAAAGTTTCTTGCAGGCGACTGCTCCGAACTTGACGATACATCTGGAGCGTTTGACGCTGTTATAGTTCACGCGGGATGCATGCATAGTCCATATGCCGCGCTTAATCTTCTCAAGAAAAATGGTGTGGCGGTTTTCCCGATGGGTACAGCGATGCTGCAGCAGATTACATATTACAAGAATATGAATCTCGCGCCTGAAGATAACCCGTTTAAAAGATATAAATTTCTTGATACATGTTCAGTCCAGTCTATTAAAGGTGTGTATGGATTTTCAAACGCTGAAATGGATATTATCCTTCAGCCCGGAAAAGAATGATTCCTAAAGGATCTGAGTCACCCGCAGCGCTGTACAGAGATTGTCAATGTGCAGCCGCTTTGAATTTTTTCATGAAGTAGAGGTAACTAATGATTATAGAACAGATACTTGTTACAGGGATGGCTGTCTTCTGCTACCTGATAGTTGATGAATCAACAAAGAATGCGGTGCTGATCGATCCCGCGGGAGATTTCAATTCAATTTTCAAGCAGGTGGACAAACATAATGCACAAATTAAATATGTAATCAATACTCACGGGCATTATGATCACACATCAGGCAACTCGCATGTTACAGTTAAAACAGGCGCAATTCTGCTGATTCACCAGGACGATCTCCGGCACCTTAGAGATGTAAAACGTGAAGAGTGTGCTTTATTCTCTGATGAAAAAAACAGAGCAGGGAAGAAAACTCTCCTCCTTAAAGATAACGACAGGATTATAATCGGCAATACACAGCTCTGGGTACTCCACACTCCGGGCCACTCTGCCGGAGGTATTTCCATATATGCAGATGGTAATATTTTCACCGGTGATACGCTTTTTACAGAAGGTGTAGGGAGAACGGATCTTCCTGACAGTTCAAATGCCGCTCTTATAAATTCTATCAAGAATAAAATTCTGAGCCTTCCCGATGATACAAAAATATGGCCCGGGCATCATTACGGAAGAAAACCGGTATCAACCGTTGCAGAACAGAAAAAAAATTTCGGGATCAGATAACAGGGACTATATGAATTTAAACGACACTCCTCCACTCTACCGACTTAAAGAGATTGCACGAATTTTAAGAGCAGAAAACGGATGCCCATGGGACAGGGAGCAGACCTTTGCTTCTCTTAAGCCATACCTGGTAGAAGAGACCTATGAAGTCTATGACGCAATTGAAAGCGGTGACCTCAATGATCTGAAGGAGGAACTTGGAGATCTCCTTTACCAGATATACGCTCACTCCGAGATAGCCGCAGAAACCTCAAACTTCACAATTGACGATGTCGCAAATGGTATTTCAGATAAGCTCATCAGAAGGCATCCTCATGTTTTTGGAGAAGAAAATATTGCCGACTCCAGGGATGTCAAAATACGATGGGAGGAGATCAAGAAAGAGGAAAAGAAAGAAAGAAAATCCATTCTTGACGGAGTTCCAAGGCATTTACCCGCGCTGGTTATGGCTTACAGGATTCAGGATAAAGTTTCACACGTCGGATTTGACTGGGAAAAAATTGATGACGCTGTCGCGAAGCTCGATGAAGAGATCGGTGAATTCAAGGAAGCGGTACAGCTCGAAGATAAAGATAAAATAATTGATGAAGCAGGGGATATTCTCTTCAGTCTTGTGAATGTTCTCAGATTTAAAAAAGTTGATGCTGAAGATGCTCTTAGAAAAACTATCGATAAGTTTACCGGAAGATTTAAGTATATCGAAATGAAGGTAAATGAAGCAGGAAAGAGTATTGATAAAATGTCTCTTGCGGAACTTGATGTCCTGTGGGAAGAATCGAAAAAAAACCTCCGCTGAACTGTACATAATTCAGTAACTCCGTTATAAACAAATTGTAAAAACTAAAGCTGATTGTCCGCTTTTGAGAAGAGATTACAACACCATAAAAAATATTAAAACTCTGCAATCGCGTTCTCAAAAAATCAATTTTAAGCTAAAAATTACCCTCATGTATGATTTTTATATAAAAAAACTGCATTATATAAATCAAAAAAATCCGTTTATTGACAAAAATTTTGTTTATGCTGCAATATAGAGCTTTTATGAATAAATACTGTATAACATTTTACAGGAGGTATACCATGAAGTTGATTATTAAATTCGTTCTACTGGCGGTTCTTTTTACTACTGCCGGGTGTATTTCGTGGGATGAGGGCTGGAAAACAAAGGCTAAATCTTCCGGCCAGGGAAATGTAAAAGAATTACTGGCATCAGCATATGCATTAGAGAACACAGCGGATTCAGGCGATAAGATCAGGAATATTATTACCGCTTTTGAAAAAGTAACAGCCGTTGAACCTGCAAATTTTGATGCTCTCAGTAAACTCAGCGAGTACTTATTCATGTATAGCTACATTTATACAAATGATAAAAAAGAGAGGGGAGAGTATTATCTTAAAGCGATTAAATACGCTGAACAGGCTATGTATACAAACCCCGAATTCAAAGTACTTGCTGATCAGGGTAAACCTGTATGGGAAGCGGTAAAAGTGCTGACCGTCAAAGAAATGGCACCAATGTACTGGTGGTATATGTCTGCAGGGCAATACTGGACTGACCAGAATTCTCTAAAGCGACTGCTGAATTTTTACTGGACTCCAAGGGCTAAAACCGTTCTTGAAAGAATGACTGCAGTTAAGCCTGACTGGAATTACGGCAGAATCTATATGTCATGGGCATGTTTCTATGCTATAGTTCCCGGATTTATGGGGGGAGATGTAAAAAAATCTGCAGAAAATTTTGATAAAGCAATTAAGCTCGGACCGGATGTTCTTTCACATTTTGTTAACAGGGCTCTATATCTCCACGTAAAAAATGGGGACAAGGAGGCTTTTAAAAAAGATCTGAACTTCGTCATCTCCAGCGATCTGAGGAAAATCAATTATCCATATCCGTGGGGAGCCGGTTACCGGATGAAGGCAAAGGAACTGCTTGGCAGGATAGATAAACTGTTTTAAAATAATTGAATCCGCTCTGAACTTTCAGGGCGGATTATTACGTTAATTCCTATATTCATAATCTGTGAAAAACCAAATCCATTACTTCAAATTACTCTTCAGCCATTCATTCAATTCATTAATCTCTGCTTCCGCAAAAACTCCTCCACCGTAACGGCAGAAATAAA
The DNA here is from genome assembly GCA_035403545.1 of Spirochaetota bacterium. GTDB lineage: Bacteria > Spirochaetota > UBA4802 > UBA4802 > UBA5550 > WRGT01. The sequence goes on along the minus strand of DAONFJ010000067.1, from coordinate 13,373 downwards.
TTTTTTCTTTGAACCTATTATACTTAGCCTGTTCACTTCCTGAAAGTTTCACAGGATCGATTTGATTAATTCCTCTGTCCGCATTAAAAAGAAACATTTCACTATTTTTATCCTTAACCGATGACTGAAGGTTCTTTAAAATTTCATCCTTTTTATTACCGGTTGGAGTAACAGATTCATCAGGAAGATCCGGCCTCAACTCCGCCCTGATCATCTTTAATTTTTTCCTTTCCCACATAACAAGCGCTATAATGACAGCTGCCAGACCGGAAAGGATCAATGCCGCGATTAAATAATTAAACTTATTCCCGATTAAATTACCGGATGAAAACTTAACTTCTCCTTTTTCACCGGAGATCTCTCCTTTTTCAATTTCAAAAGAAACAGGCAGGCTTTCCGCTTTTTCGTATACCCTTTTATATGGATTGAAATATTCGATAAAAATCCGTCCAGGAGCGATATTCCCGTCTTTCTGAGGAATCATTGTTATCATAAAATTTTTCTCGCCGGTTAAATCGTTGCCTTTGACAGCGAGGATCTGTTCTTTTCCTTCGACTACCGTCTTAATTCCCTCTTCATTTTCAACCTGCGGATTTGAAAGAGTAAGTAAATTTCCTCTGCCGCTGATTTTAACAGGAATTTTAATCTCTTCGAATAGTTTAAACTTTCCTGACGGCACCTGCGTTTCAATTTTAAATTCACCGACATCTCCCGCAAAGCGATCAGGTTTCCCGTTAAGAGGAATTGGCATTACATTTATTTTTTTATAAGGAAAAATAATCTTTTTTCTTCCGCTCATGGAAAAGAACCCCTGCGTCATATCAACCGACACAACAACTGAACCTCCCCCTACCTCATGAACACCTTTATCGACAGGTACAAGGCAGAACGATCCGGCATAAGTTTTACCCGCTTCATCAGATTTTTCGTCAAGGGCTTTCATCACAAATCCTTTAACATGAGGCTGTTCACTGAATCCCTCGATGTCAGGTGACCCATCCTGATTATCATATATAACATAATGCATCAGAAAAGGTTCACCGTAATAAACAGTTTCGGCAGACAACACTACATCTCCATGAAGCAGGCCTCCGCTGCTGTGATTTGAAGAAGATTCACTTACACTCAGTGTAACTTCACGCGAAGAGACTCTCTGTCCGTCAGTTTCAAGAATAAACGGAGGAATCTTATACTCTCCCTTTTTCTCTCCATAAATGGAAAAATTGAGAACTGTACCAGACCATGTCTTACCGTTTACAAACTGGAAATTTCTTGATGAACCGGAAAATGTTATCTGCAGGCCATTAATAGCTGGAAATTTAACGGGCTTTACATCAGACGATTTACCTGTAATCTTAATTCTTAATGATGCAGATTCTCCGACTGCAATCTTTGATGGAGATAATTCTGTATCGATTTCAACGGCATAAAGCCCGGTGAATAGAAAAACAAAAAGGAATGACAGAATAATTCTACCAGTATTTTTCGAGATATTTCTTTCCATCACCCTTACCTTTCTGTTTTCTCACAGGTTTATTCTTCATTGATTCAAGGAGATTCCTCGCCTGAATGTCACTCATTTTCTTTTCGTTATTCTTTGATTCATTATCTTTTTTATCTTTACTGTTCCCCTGGTCACCGGACCCGTTTTTATCATCATTCCCGTTCTGATCTTTGTTCTTCTGCTCTTTGAGAAGGTATTCAAGATTCTTTTTTGCTTTTTCATAATTCGGATCTATCTCAAGTGCTTTAATAAAACTATCCGCCGCCTCTTTATATTTTTTCTGTTTAAGGTATGAGTTACCAGTGTTAAACAGAGCTTTTTTCTGCAAGTCCGGATTCCCGGATGCTATTGAACTTTTAAATTTATCCGCCGCTATATCATAACTTCCGAGCTGATAATGTGCATCACCTTTATTAAAATCGAGCATCATTTTCTGCTTTTCATCAGGAGCATGTTTTTCCGCTTCTTTGTAATACTCAAGAGCTTTTTTTGAATCATTCTTCTCATAGGACTTGTTTCCGTTTTCGACTGCATCTTTGAAAGGGTCAATCCATGCGGTAAATATCAAAGCTGTAATGATTATTATAAAAATTTTCCTCATACTATCTTTCTCTCCTTAGTGATAGTATTTTTTCGTTCCTGAATAAACATTTCAAGCGCGAGAAGGATAATAAGAACCAGCAGAAAAATGTATGTCCTGTCAATCTTCTCCTTTACCATTCTTGAACCGTAATATGTATTTTCTTTGCCTTCAATTAGATTTAAGATTCTGCCGAGTCCCGAAAAATTATCTGTTATATCAATATAAAATCCGCCGGTTTTATCAGCCAGCTGTTTAAGTAAATCTTCATTCTTACTTGTTTTCACAAGAGAACCGCTGCTGTCTCTGTAAAAACTTCCTGTATCACCACTCCCCTCTGCCGGGATGAGATCTCCATTTCGCCCTATACCGGCAGTATAGACTGATACTCCCATCTCCTTAAATTTTTCAGCTTCAGCGTCAACTCCACCTTCGTGATCTTCACCATCCGTGATTACAATAAGCATTCGCGAAGTGAGCCTCTTTTTCTTATAAACTTTCCCGGCCTCCGCCAGCATTTTCCCCATGTCTGTCCCCTGGACATTCATAGAGTCCGGGCTCACCGAGTCCAGGAACATCAGGAACGCGCCTGTATCAGTAGTAAGCGGACACTGAAGAAAAGCATCTCCTGCAAAAATTATCAATCCAATCCTGTCACCATTAAGCGATCCGGCGATCAGCCTCACGGCACTCTTTGCTTTTTCAAGTCTTGACGGGTCTGCATCTTTTGCCAGCATACTCCGGCTTACATCAAGTGCGACAAGAACGTCTGTTCCTTCGTTTGTAGTCTCCCGCATTTTCTCGCCCCAGCCCGGACCGAGAAGGACAAAACATGAAACAATAACAGCAAGAAAAATCAGTATTTCCTTTATCAGAATCCTGGAGTAAAGCCCTGCAACAATTCTTTTTGCCTCACCACTGTCACTTAATGCTGATTTGACAGCGATTCTCCGCCAGATGGAATAAAATATATGGAATGCAATCACTGCCGAACCGGCAATAAAAATATAGACTATGTAGTTATGATTTGAAAATGCAATCATGGCAGTTTCCTGTAGAAAAGAGATCTGAGAAGAACTTCAATAAAGAACAGAGAGATTCCTGTAATAAGTATCCACCCTGATCTATCGTCAAATTCCTGGTAGACTTTCAGATCGCTTTCAGATTTTTCCATTTTATCAATCTGTTCCATACTCGCACTGAATACACCTGTAGAATCCGCCCTGAAGTAGGCACCGCCAGTCATCTCCGCTGTTTTTTTAAGAGACTCCTCATTGAATTGATTTATCATATACTGCTTGGGGAACATCGGGCCGGCAGGATTCGAGATAGGAATCCTTCCATCCCGTCCAATACCGACGGTGTAAATTTTAATATTCATCTCTGAACATGTTTTCGCTGCAGTTTCAGGATCGATCTCACCGCGGTTATTCATCCCGTCTGTAATGAGAAGTATCATCTTCCCTTTAGCCTTGTTGTCCATCATCCTCGAAGCTGACAGTGCAAGCGCGTCGCCGATTGCAGTTCCGTCCTCATCAACGCTGTCGAAATCGAGCTCAGCTAAAATTTCCCTGATTATTTCATGATCTAATGTAAGCGGAGACTGAAGATACGCATCAGCGGCAAATACAACAAGTCCTATGCGGTCATTCTGCCGCTTTCCGACAAAATCAGAAACAACTTTTTTCGCTACCTCAAGCCTGTTCTCCGGCTGAAAATCCTCGCCCATCATTGATCCGGAAAGATCCAGCGCGATTATAATATCAAGCCCCTGATTTTTAATGCTTGTATAAGTAATATTTTTACCCGGTGCGGCAAGTGCAATTATCAGAAGAAAAATGGATGCGATTCTTGCATAACCGATGTAAGGATAAGTTATGGTTTTTAAACTCACTCTTATCTTATGAATTTCAGACGATGATACTGTTATTGCAGATCTCCGCCTGCCGGTTCCCCTGAAAATATAAAAATATAAATACACCAGTAACGGAATCAGGAGCAGAAGAAAATAAGGGTATTTAAATCCGAAGTGATCCATTCTCACTCCTGTTCATTCCTGAAATTCTTTTTGCCGCAGAGATTGTCGCATCGAGATTCTCAAGCAGGAGTTCTGTGGAGGGAGTAAACTCCGCGAACTTGGAAAAATCCCAAAGCCTCATATTGCTTATAATCTCAGGCCCGCAGATTGCATACAGATCCTGCGGCATATATTTTTTTATTTTAGACGCAATCTCATCCGTGGTCATCTCTGCCGCATCAAACAGAAGCATTGATGAAAGGTATCTTCTGAAAATAATTGAAATATCAAACACATACTCATTGATTTTCCCTGCCTCAATCAGTTCTTTGAGTTTCAGCGATTCAACCTCATTAAGAAAAATCTCAATCGGCGGGGGAGGAGGAGTCTCTACTGTAACAATTTTTTTTCTCTTTTTAAAATATAAGTATAACGCAACGGCAGCGACAGATATAATCAGCAATGCTGCAATGATCCAGTAAATCCGGGTATAATTTCCGGATAAAGAAACAGGAGGTTCTATCTCTTCAAGAGTACCCTCTTTGTTCAGTTCTTCGATTGTTACTGTAGGAATTTTATATCCAATAACAATCCCGTCACTGCCTGAAATTTTTATTTCAGGAAGTACAAATGTCCCCGGTCTGTAGTAGTTTAGCAGAATTTTAATATTAACCTGCGTGCTTCCGTCAACTTCTGCGTTATCGCGTGAAGCGCTGTTTATTATATATACAGGTACAAATTCTTCAGAAGTTTTTTCAACGGAATTCTTTCCCGGGTTCGTCTTCTCATTCTTTTTTTCGGGATATACTATTTTTTTTTCAGGGAGTGCAATCTTCAAAGTGTCCGGGTCAATACCTTTTATCGAGAGAATATATGTGAACTGCTGACCGACAGTTCCCTTCTCCGGAGTTACTGATGCATTTAACGAAGCTTCTGCTGCATAAGAAATATTCCCTCCAGCAATAAAAAGTAAAAGTATAATTTTTATAAGTAAATAATATCGTTTCATAATAATGCAGCATCACCCTGCTTTTATTCTTTTAGAGAAAAACTTCAGTATAGGAACCTCGATATTTTGATCTGTTCTCAGTCTGATTGAATCAAACTCTCCGGTGTCAGGAAGCTTCATTTTCGCCGGAATCGATTCAGAAAGAAATGTTTTCCCCGACTCAAGATCTAGATATTCGGTGAGCCCGAAAAAATTCATTTCGAATTCTACCGGATCGTAAACATGTACAGGTATGACATCATGCTTCTTCGACATAAGGCGCATGCGCAGAAGATAATCACCTTTAGTATCTATAAAATCTGAAATTACAAAAACAACACTTCGTTTTTTCATAACACGCTGCATAAAATCAGCCGCTGAGGAGATATCCGTTCCCCTGCTCTCCGGACTGCACTTTATCACTTCATCAAGAACTTTCAGAACATACTTTCTCCCTTTACCGGGCCGTATAAATTTTTCAACTTTATCCGAGAAAAGTATTACAGAAACCCTGTCGTTATTCATATTCGCAAGATAAAGCATCATGGCAAGAAACTCAAGTATCACCTCTTTCTTTTTTCGTGAGACACCAAAATCCGTTGAACCCGAGAGATCCACCATAAACACAACAGAGAGTTCCCTCTCCTCAATATACTCCCTTATAAAAAGATGATTCATCCTGGCCGAAACATTCCAGTCGATACGCCTGACCTCATCACCGGGGATATACTCCCTCACCGAATCAAACGAAAGACCGTATCCCCGGAATGCGGACCTGTACTCACCGGCAAACATTGTATTAATTTTTTTACCGGTCTCCAGCCGTATCTTTTTAAGAAGAGCAATTTCTTTTGAGTCCAATCAGGGGACCTCCACCGAATCAAAAACAAGTTTGACAATATCATCAGCGCTCCTGCCGTCAGCTTCAGCTTCATACGAAAGTATGATCCTGTGCCTCAATACATCTGCACCGATTTCTTTAATATCATCCGGTGTGACAAAACCGCGCCCGCGTATAAACGCCATACACCTGGCAGCCTTCATGAGCGAAATTGAAGCTCTTGGACTCGCACCGAAATCAATGAATTTTTTAATATCATTACGTGACGGCTTCCGGGTTTCCGACACTACTGACACAATGTATTTTAAAAGTTTATCATTTATGTAAATGCTTTCAACAAGTTCATGTTTCGCTTTTATCTCTGCAGGAGTAACTATTTTCTGTATATTATCCGCGCTGATATTCTTAAACCTGCGGAGTATTTCAATCTCCTCTTCCTGTGACGGGTATTCGACGAGCACCTTCATGAAAAAGCGGTCGAGCTGCGCTTCAGGCAGAGGGTAAGTCCCTTCCTGTTCAATCGGATTTTCTGTAGCAAGAACCATAAACGGATCGGGCAGCGGGAAAGTTGTGCTTCCTATAGTTACATGTTTCTCCTCCATCGCCTGGAGCAAAGCGGACTGAACTTTTGCCGGGGCCCTGTTAATCTCATCAGCTAAAAGAATATTCGTAAAGAGGGGGCCCTTTCTTGTAAAAAAATCAAGATCCTTAGGATTGTAAATCTGCGTACCGGTAAGGTCTGCGGGGAGAAGGTCAGGAGTAAACTGTATCCTCATAAATCCGGTATCAACAGCCTTCGCGAATGCCCTCACTGCAAGAGTCTTGGCGAGTCCTGGAAGCCCTTCAAGAAGTATATGGCCTCCAGCCATAAAGGATATAATAATTCTCTCAATGAGTTTCTCCTGCCCGACTATTGCCGATGATATCTCTTTTTTGATATCATTAACAAAACCATTCTCAGTTTTTACTCTCTGAGTAAGCTTTTCAATTTCTGTAAAGTCCATATAAAACTCCAGTGTAAATATTAGGATTTCCCCATCCGCCCTTCGGGCACCTTCCCCTTGTTGAGACGGGGAAGGAATACAATAATAAAATTTTAAAATAATTTATATAATTCATTTTATGAAGAATTTTCGGATGCAACATTTCTTCTGATATAAAATTTTATCTCTTGTTACAAAGTTTACAAAAATTTATCTGCTAACCGGCAGCGACAGTATACTCAGCGGATCAATATGTATTCCTCTTATACTGAAAGCAACATGAAGATGCGGCCCTGTAACCATGCCTGTGTCGCCGACTTCTCCTACAGTATCACCTGCCCTCACCCTGTCCCCATCATTGACCTTTCGTGAAGAAAGATGCTGGTAGTATGAAAAAACCTGGTTCCCGTGATCCACAACCACCATATTGCCTTCGTAAAACATCGTATGTGACAGAACAACAATACCATCAGCCATGGCAAAAACCGGCTCGCCGACAGCACCTTTAAGATCAAGCCCTCTATGAAAACTTTTCCTGCCCTCTTTAACCACTTTTTTCTTTTTTTTCTTCTGGTAGGAAAGGTAAACTCTTTTCCTCCAGTAATCCCCTGTAATTTTATGCATATCCCTGGGATGCGAAAGAGAGCTTTGAATACTGTCTTCAGTAATTGAACTGAACGCTTTTCCGCGAAGGGCTGAACACTCGGCAATGAGATCTTTAAATTTCGGATCGGAGGTGTAATCTTTGTCAGAAAATTTTCCCACATTAAGCATACTTTTTGAAACAGGATAATCCACATCTTTTATCAGAATATCTGATGTAATATTCATATCTTTTTCATTAATTCTGTAACTAATTGCAACAGAAACATAACCCGGCTTCTCCTCTGGATCGATACCCCACAAACTTCTGAAGCCCCATGAAGTTTTTGTTACCGGGACATTTGTATTTTTATATGAAAGTTTTACGTTAACAGGTTCAGAGCCTCCTCCCTGCTTTTCAATTTCAGCGTAAACTGCATTCCCCTGGGCAAACCTTTTTGCATAAAGTATAACCTTTATATCATTATTGCTGAGAACTACAGTCTCCGGTTTTACCGGATCAAACTCAGCCGGTTTCTTAAGTGTAGTTGCTTTTTTTTTCTCTGAACTTCTCCCGCCGGAAAAGTTCTGCACAACATTAGTATTCTGTGATAAAACCGGATTATCAACTGCTGACAAATTCTTTCTGCCAACAGAAGTACAATTGACAAAAAATGATAACGCAAAAAAAATTAAAATCTGAGTAATATATTTGTTATTCAAAAAATCCTCCGTAATATCGCCGGTTATTCCGAAAAAATATTATATTAACTGGTAAACACATTATTATATCTATAATAGGACTCAAGAGACAACAGACTTCAAAATCTTCTTTTGAGATACCCGATGATAACAATAACTGATTTGATGTTGCCGTCAACGATGTATATATTTAACTTTGAACCGTGCAGTGCAAATAAAATTCAAGAAGAATTGAAGAAAAAATGAAAACAATACAGTTATTCAGCAGCTCGGAAGAGTTGATAATATCAGAAACAAAAAAAATGCTTCAAAACTCAGAGGACATGAAGGATGCAACAGTAATTGAAGATACTCTGAAATCTCTTTATATGCTTGCTGAATCAATTTCAAATTATCCGTCGCTTCTTAACCAGCAGGAGTTAGGAAAACACAGCCGTACGCTGGAAACTCTGGTTGAAAACCTCTGCTCTCACCCCGGACTTAACCTGCTGCTCAGTACCCCTACAAAGGCGATACTGGGGAAAGGATTTACAATTGCAAAGATGAATTTTTTCATTCTTATTTCATATATCTGCGCTGACTATCTGCATCTCTGCTCTGGCTCCGACAATATAAAAAAAGTAATTTCACTGAATGTTTTTTCAATAATGGCTGAGGAAGTTTTTATATCAATCATTTCCGATGATACTCTGGACGTTAATTTACGGACAAAAGCCGGATTTCTTCTGGCAAAAATATGGGAATACCGCGTGTACAAAGGAATAGAGGAACTTGAACCTGTACTTACAGACCTCTGGATTTCACGACAGTCATTCACTCCCTCATTCGGGACAATGCAGGGAATAACCGAGATTACATCATTCTGTGCCGACCGTAACCCGATGTGGCTGACCTTTCTATCAGACAACGAATTTAATGAAGATACTCTGGATTCCCTTAAGGAATATCTGATGGGATTATCCTACGAAGAGATAATGAAAATAGAAGATTACATGGAGTCGGAATCAATCTCGTCATTCAATATGGCGGATATCGAGAAAACCCTGGGATTAAAGAAATCGTATCCGATGAAAGATTACCATGATCCGCGCGAGATGTATCACTTTTATGCACGAAGAAAAAACAATGCAATATTCCGGAAAAAAAGCTGCATGAGAGGACCAACCAGAACAATTGAAGAATATATAATCTGCTATATGCTCAAACATGAACTTATAAAGACAAACGGTAATTGACTTTTTTTCAGCCCCGCACCCCGGGAAGGGGCAAAGGGGCTTTATTGAATGACAAATAGTATTGTAATAATTACTTCTGAGCTTCTTTACCCTCTTCCTGTAATTCCTTATTCATCTGTTCAAGGCCTTTAGTAGCCTCTTCCAATGCTTTTTTCATCTGCTCCTGATCCTCTGTAGGTATGTTCTTCATCATCTGGTCAGGAATTGTGCTCACAGCTTTCATGCAGAGAAGTCCGCTTACGATCATGAGTACAGGTATAATAGCAAGTATAATGGATATAACTTTCGCCGGGCCCTCTTTACCGCCAAGAGCTTTTATAAGCGCATTATAAAGCAGCCATAATCCATAAAGAGATACAGCGATACTGGCTAATCCGCCAAGCCAGAGATTGAATCCGCTTAAAAATCCGAACAGTGCACTGATAGGAGAAATGGCCATTATAGAAGCGGTAACTCTTACGTTAGCTTCATATTCTGTACTTCCTCCGCAAATAGCACTGATAACAAGGACAATAGCTCCACCGACAAACAGTGCAATTATTGAACCGACAACGGACATAACAAGCCCCATAACGCCAACACCGCCTCCGAGCATTCCGCCGAATGCACCGCCGACAGCTCCGAGAGAAAGAGTCATCCACAATAGATTAATTAATGCTGCTACTAAACCGTAAATAACTGCTTTAATCAGCGGTTCCGCAAATCCGCCTGTTTTTGCCATAACTGAAAAATAATCAGCCGGAGTGAGTATAGTTGCTTTTGTTTCATCAATAAATTTTTTAAAATCAAATGCGACGTCAGCCATAAAATCCTCCTCTTTATTCTTATTACTTTATTATAATGTCAGATTCTTTACTATTCAAGCATTATTCTCTTAAAAAATCAAGTAATTTGCTCTATAGATAAATTTTATATTAAAACTTTATTATACCAGTGCAATAGATCAAGATACCCTGCTCTTACGCTATAAAGTTATTAACCCATATAAGTATCCATAGATGCTGAACAATACTGCAACGCCCGCACTCTCGGAGGACACCGGAAGGAAAACTGTTCGACCGATAATTATTCATGACAATAATCCCCAGAAACAAATTATCCTGATTGACGAAAATTATTGCCCGTAATAATAAAGAATTAAAAATATTTAATGAGACATAATTTATTGTGAATATAGTAAACCTTATAACATCTAAAAATGAACAACTGCGGCAGCCTCTGCACAATGAAGGTTTCGTAATAAATGAATTTCATCCTATGAGTGAAAATCATAATCTTGAAGAAAAAATAGTAAAAGGCAAAACCAATTATACTCTACTGGAAATATCTGATATAGAAAATTCCGGAACTGAAGAACTTTCAGAAAAAGTTAAATTACTCTATGAAAAATCCAAACTTATAATTTTTTCCGAAACAATGACTCCCGGCTTAAGAAAATTTCTCCTGAAAATGTGTATATCCGACTGCATTACAGATTCCTCACCTGAGCGAATCGCGTCATATATAAAAAACCTTAATATAAAACCTGAGGTTAAACCAGGTACATTCATTATTCTGGATGATAACCAGCTTCAGAAAAACATGTTTAATTCTATAATAAAAAGATTCGGATACAAAACACTCTTTGTATCAACGATAGAAGAACTCTTTCAGAAAGTGACTGAGCCTGATAATATTATGATCCTGATAAATATCGGAAGTACAGGTATTGATCTTAATGCGCTGGTGAGGAGATCCTACATAAACTCCGATATAAAAAAAATTCCGGTAATTGCATACAAATGCATGGACCAGGGGCTTTTTGTTCACGAAATAATTAACGGATTAAACAGGCTGACTAAAGTTATCCTTTCGCCTGAAGAACTTTACTGTATGCTTACAGATATGCTGTTTAAAAAAGAGATAACATCCTACACAAATTCATACATCAGTTCACTGAAATATGAAAAAATATACACATACGCGGGGAAGACTATACAGCAGATATATTATGAAAATCATGGAGATCCATGCGACCAGGAATCTCTCTTTGAAAAGGAAAGAATAGATTCAATGATTGAATCAGCCGAAATGATAAGCAGAACACTTATAAGAGCTGAAGGAATAATCTGGCTAAAGCACACTGAATCGTCACAAAACCGTCCTACCTGCGGAGCGGGTGCCTGAAATTAACATCCCCTTTCCAGAGTGAATCTATTGTCTGAATAGGAATTCTATATTTATAATCATTAAGAGTATTTTCAGGGTAGCATGGCCTGTCTTTCCGGTGGCAGGAGAGACAAAGCCTCTCTCTTGTTTTTAAACTGGTTATACCAAGTATCGGATACATTCCGTTTTTAATTCCTCTTCTGTATCCATTTTCCCTGCTGCTGTAATCCACATGGTTGCTTGCAGTATAATATACACTTCCAGGACCGTGGCACGCCTCACATCCGACACCCTCCTTAATAACAGATTCGACACGGCCTTTACCGGTTGAATGGCATTTAAGGCATTCGTAATTTTTTTCAGGGGCAGTAATTTTTGCTTTTGCGGCAATTTGGGCAGCTTTTTCGCCGAGAAGTTTATTATATGATTTAGCATGATGGGATAAAGCCCATATTTTGTACTGATTACCAATTGCGTCATTTCCATGACATTCCTTACATACTTTCGAACCGACGAATGTAAAAGTATTGCTTTCTTCATCAAGTCCTGCAAGAGGAAAGCTAACGAGAAGCAGCGATATAAATAAAAGAAAAGCCGGCATTTTAAACAATTTTTCCATTCTCTCTGAGTTTTAATTAGTTTCAGTTTAATAATTCAGATATTAAATGATACCATCCTCTGACTTGCAGCCGAAATATCGGCGTTTTTTATGATAATTGCCCGAATTGTACAATTTAAAGCCTGTATGCCATTCTTGCACAGGCAGAAATGACTTCGATTATAATTCATACAGTTATTATACTGGAAACCGGGTTTTTAATTCCCTGACAATCCAATAAAATTATCTTTCAGCTAATATGAAAAACGTCAAGAAAATTTGATCTTGACATTCATTTCATTTAGATTATTATTAATTATATAGTGGAGTTTGAACCATGATAATAAGCAATGCTGACGAGTACAAAATTGGAAAATTTTTCACTGAAAACGGGATAATTAATGAATATCAGCTTAATGAAGCTCTTGAGCTACAGAAAGATAATAAAGAACGGCTTTTAGGTGAAATTCTTGTCACACTCGGTTATCTTACCAAAGAAGACCTTATCATGTCTCTTGAAATGTATATGATGATGACAGATACAGACAATATAGGTATTGATGAATGGCTTGATCAGGATGAAATTGACATGATGCTGAAAAAGCTGGATACCACCAAATCAAAAAGTTCTTGACAAATGACCGCATATACAAAACAAATGTACCCATGCTAGAGTACGAAGATAACATATGTTTTGCCTGCGGGCAGGAAAACGAAGTAGGGCTTAAGTTAAAGCTCAAGTTCGATGATGACACAAAAACAGCTTATGGTGAATTTACAGCCCATGAACTGCTGGAAGGTGTCCCCAATATCATCCACTCGGGAATTGTTGCAACACTCCTTGATGAAACAATGGTGACGGTTAATAAATATCTGGAAGTAATGGCTATTACAAGCGAACTTACCATAAGATATCTGCAGCCTGCATTTATTGGAGAAAATCTTTATATCAGGGGATGGTTCGTAAAAAAAAGCAAACGGGTGATTGAAAACAGGGCAGAGATCGAAAATGAAATGGGGAAAATTGTCGCAAGAGCAAAAGGTAAATACATAGAAGTAGATGAAATACCTCAACCGGAATAAATTAAAGCCCATCTTTAATTAAACTTGCAAATATTCTCTTTAAAAAAATCATCAGTAATAAATAAGCCGAAGTGGTGAAATTGGTAGACGCACCGGACTCAAAATCCGGCGG
>DAONFJ010000066.1:0-19392 GCA_035403545.1 Spirochaetota bacterium | reverse complement strand
GCGCATACCACTCTTATGCGGATGGAGTGAATAACGACAGCCGGTGTTTCAACGGAAACAATGCCGGGGCTGAATTCTTTTATGAATATTTTCCTGTCAGATACTTCAAAGCCGGAATCAGTTATTATCCCGGCTATTACTGGTACCGGAAGAAAAAAAAGAGCGATGCGCTTTTTTTTAAACAGGAGGAAACGGAAATTGACCTCCCGGAAAACCACCGGGAGCATACAGGCGGACTGGATCTTACAATAGACAATCTTGAAAAAAAAGATTTAGATCGAATCAGGCACGGTTTTATTATTCAGGGGTCATACAGGTATACTTACCGCAGCGGCTATGGAACTTTTTATGACACTGCCGCGGCGGAAAATTCTTCGATAGATAAAACACAAAAACGTTATCTTACAGCCGGATTTTACTATAATTTCGCCTCTGACATAAACCTGATGCTTGATATATCGGGAGCGTACCACAGTAAAATCGACCGCAATAACGCGGACCAGATCGGCAGCTATGTCGCTGACAAAGGAGTAATGCCGGGATACTATTGGGGAGAATTTTATCATAATAAATTTTCAATAGTAAGCGCGCAAATCGGTGTACCGCTATTTTTCTGGAGTGCGCGTCTCCAGCCTGGATTTAATATTCTGTATATGCCGGAGGATAATGATGTGACAGGAACAGATAATTATCCGCGAAGGATATACCGGAGCCTGTCTGCAGGATTAAGTATAAAAGCCGGAGGTATACTTCCGGTATTTACTGATTATGCTTATGGTATTGATGCCCGCAGGTTGAATACCGGCAGCGGTGAGGTTAAAAAAGGTAATCATGAGTTTATGTTTTACATACTCACAGCATTTTGAAGTGCCCGCAGGGTGAGCGGGCATTTAATGGGAATTGCAATTATTCGGCTTGCCTTTTTTATCATAGGGTTTATAGTGAAACATGTGTGAGATTGCTGTAAGCAGTTCACAAAATTGATATGACTGTCATTCCGGCCATCACGGAAATGACAGGAAACGTAATGAATAACCGCTGGCAGTAATAATCATTACGATTAAAAGTTTAGTTCTGCAGCGGGCGTATTGAAAATTAATTAAGGAGAATTTTATGCAGAAATATGCTGTAATCGGCCTTGGAAACTTCGGAATGCACATGGCAAAATCTCTCGCGGAATATGGAAGTGAAGTCACCGGAATTGATATGGACAACACAAAACTTGCGCAGGCAGCGGATTTTCTCAAACACCCTGCAAGAGGTGATGTTACTGATCTTTCATTCCTTGAGTCTCTTAACCTGAAGGAGATGGACGGAGTACTTGTCAGCGCAGGGACTGATCTTGGTTTAAATATTCTTGTAACACTGAACCTGAAGAAACTCGGTATAGAAAAAATTATTGTATGCGCATACTCCGAAAATCATTATAAAATAATTGAACAGATCGGTGTCCAGGAAATAATTTTTCCGCAGAGAGATGTGGCCGCGTGGCTCGGCAAGAAACTATCTATGAAGAATGTTCTCGATTATATTCCTCTCGCCGGTGAGTATGTTGTAATGAATGTCAAACCGCCGAAGAGTTTTGTCGGAGTAAGCATAAGGGACCTTCAGATCGGGGCGCGCTTTCAGTGCCAGATACTTGGAATAAAATATCTCGAAGGGAACGAAAGATGGAATCCCGATATGCCTGAATGGGAAAATATGAAAATAGCTCCGACAGCAAATGAAGTAATACCTCAAAATTCGGTACTGCTCTTTCTCGGTAAAAGATCTGATCTTAAAAAAATACAGGAGATTGACTAGTGTCTGTTTTTTTGCTTTGATTCTGATATAACTGATCAGCATCATTGTTGAACAAAAGCCCCATGCTTAAGCCGGGGGCTTTTGTGATTTCAGATGCTGCTGAACTTGAACCGTTACATAACGTCATATTAGAAGAAAACGCTCGCATGGAGATAAAATCCCCAGAAGAACTCAATCCTCGAGACATCCAGATCAACATAGCTTCCGGCAGGTGCAGTTTGTAAATTTCCGGAGTAGGTATCCCTGTAAGATATATCACGTTTTAAACTTATATCACTGAGAGTTAGTGATGAAAAATGCATCCCGTAATCAACACCTCCCTCAATTTTGAGATGCTTCAGCAGATAAGTAATTGCAATATTTCCTTCACTTGATGGACAGACTGAGAAGCTGGAACTTGCATCACTGGAATCGAAATAATCGTTTTTTGCTTTATAAAATCCGAACATATTTACCGGAATATAAATATGGAGATAAAAATCACCGGCAATGTTGGAGTACGAACCTATTCCAATAAACAGGTTGCCGATCTTATTCTCGGTATACATTAGTATGTCGCCGCTTGTTGCAGTCTGGCTAATGCCAATCTCTGTAGGCGAGTCAAACTTTGTGTATCTGAAACCGAAATCCATAGTAATAAAACTTAACTTATATGAAAGTTTACCTTCGTAATCCGTATAAAGAGTATACCATGCGATTTCGTCTCCCGGCATCAGCAGCTGGTAAGAACCCTCTTCCGGATAATAAAAAATACTGCTAATGGAACCGTTTGATGATTCATAACCCTGGGATGTCATTGTACTGTTGAATTCCCTGTGTGTAATATTAAACTGAACGGAAAAATTTCCCAGAGTAATTCCGCTTAGATATTTCATCTGCCTGGCTTTTTTATCCCCTTTCTCCTGAAGTTCCTTTTCGCTGTCGAATTTAGTCGGCATTGAGAGTGTGTCGCCAAGATAATCTAATCCGACAGAGAATAAAAAAATGTTGGATCTTATACCATATTTTTTTACTGAGTAGGGAGTGGATTCATGTTTAAATTTCATTCCTTCAGAAGGAAGATCGGAAGAGAAAATATCCATTAAGTTTCCGGTACCTATCATTTTCCATCTGTAATAACCATAGCCTCCGTAGGCGTAAAGCCACGATGATGTTTCAGGATTGAAAATTTTTTCAGCATCGGGGTTTTCTTCGGATCTTGTTTCCAGAGGCATGATAATTAAAAAAACAGATGTAAATAAAATCAGTGAAAAAGATTTTCTGCTTCTGCTGAAAAAAGAGTAAAACTCAGATAATCTGATCATAGCTTTTCTCCAGTTTTTACTATGTTTTAAAAAGCATAAAATTATTTTAATTATGATTTCATGAAATCTCAGGGCCGAGTTTAGGAATATACTGAATCAGGTTTTTATCCGCCAGATGTCTAATTTCTGATAAAGCGTACATCCTTAATAAATATTATCGGCATCAGAATAAAAAGTCAACACCTTTACTCTGCCTGTTATGTTATTTATACAGAAGGATTTTACCCTGTATTTTCCAGAGTGTGTACGCAACAATAATGCTCGCCCTGAATTTTATTTTACGGAATGATTGGTAGAGTTATGTTTTGATATTGACATATATTGAAAAATCAAAGAAATATCGAAGAGGGAATAATAAGTGAATGTCCATCAGGACAAGGGGCCTCAGCCGCTTGCGTCTGGTTTTATTCAGGAGTAATTGTGAAAAAGAATAATATTCTAAAAATATTTATCCTGTTTACTGTTTTTTTTTCTATAAGCGCATATGGAAATGATATTGACCAGGATGAGTTTATTATCGGCAAGCTTGAATTCACAGGTAAAAGCGGGAGAGAGGGGATTGTAATTTTAAATGTTCCCGGTAAAGCGTACCTGTTGAATAAAGGTGTACTCCTCCTGATAAAAAGAGGGAATGAAAAAATTGTTCTGAAAATAGATGACTTTGCCGGAAAATATTTCAGATGCCGGGTGAACAGTGAAAAAGATAATGCTGTAATAAAGGAGGGGGAGGATGTATATTATTCCGACTCATTCAACGGCAGCATTAAATACAGAGATGCAAAAAGAATACTTGGCGAGCTTATAAAACTTTATGAAAACTTTATCCTCAAAGTTGAATCGACTGAAGATACACATATTATAGCTGAGGCTGTTACCGTATTTTCCGTAGAGCTTGATAAGCTTATTCCTGAAATGAAAAGGATAAACAGTAAGTATCCTGAACTGGGAAAGTCTAACGTTTCACCTCCTTCCGAACTGCAGAGTGAATCAGAGATGCTCGAAATTCTGCAGCCGCGGCTGAAAAATGCATTCTTTAAAATACAGCTTTATAATTCTGATGTAAACGTTAAAAAAGCTACAGATGATTTACAGAAAGTTCTTACAAAAATGAATACAGGCAGGTGAAGATGGAGTTCCTTAAAAATATATTTTATTATCTGCAAGGCCATCCTTACACAAAAGAGTGGGGAGTCTATGCTGCGCTGATTATCTTTCTTCTTCTGTACCGTAAACTCCGGCTTGGCAGATGGAGAAAAATACTGAAAAGATCGGTTGAATACCATAAATTTCATCTGGCAGCAGTCAGTAAAGATCCGGCAATGAACGAAAAAAGCAGAGAGCTTGCCCAGGCGCTGCTGTGGGGAGTTACCAAACAGCTTCCTCTTGATCTTGAAAAAGGCAGAGGGGGGAAGGCTCTATGGAGATCTTTTACCGGGGATAAAACATCTCTGAATACCTGCGGTACAGTATATTATCAGTGCGCAAGGAATTTCAGGTTTATAGATAAAATTATACTGAAACTGAATGATACTCTCATAAGCACTTTTTATAGAATTTACCTGCTGGAGTCATACCTCTCCATAATAGCAATTTTATATATGGATTTTACACTTATGATTTATATGATAACCAGGCCTGAAAGCGGTACCGGCAGGCTCTATCTGGAGATGCGGAGTGAGAGCCGTAATTCATAATTAATACCTTGACAATAGAATAATTGTCTGTCAAAATAAAATAGTCATTTTAAAAAACAAATAATAAAGAAATTTGCCGGAATTTAAAAGATCAGATGAAAATAAAGAGCAGTAAAAAAAAGATCCTGATAGTTGAAGATCAGCTTATTATAGCGATGGATTTAAAGCTGACTTTAGAGGGATTGGGATATGACGTGACCGGTATTGCCGGAACTGCGGAAGAATGCTTCCAGTATTTTGAAAAAGAAAAACCTGATCTTGTTTTGATGGATATAATGCTTTCAGGAAACGTTGATGGCATATACGCTGCTGAAGTAATTCATAAAGACTTTGATGTTCCGATAATTTATCTCACTGCACATTCCGACGACAATTCTCTCCTCAGGGCAAATCTTACAGGGCCATACGGCTACATAGTCAAACCAATTGAGGAGAGAGACCTTTACACCTCAATAGAGATAGCCCTCCACAGGTTCAGCATTGATAAAGAACTTAAGAAAAGTGAGATAAAATACAGAACCCTTTTTGAGCAGTCGCTCGATCCGATTTTTATTGCTGACGAATCGGCAGTAATCATTGATGCCAACCAGGCGATGATAGATCTGTTTGAATATCCGCTTAAAGGAATTATAGGGCATAACTCATCTGAATTTTTTTATGATTACAGCGAATACCAGGCGTTTATATATCTGGCAGAGCAGACCGGTGCAGTAAGTGATTTTGAATGCAGGATGAGATCAAAATCCGGTAAGGTTATTGATGTACAGATAACGCTTACAAAATATGATTACGGCAAGGAACAGGGCGGAGGATACCAGGGCATTATCCGCGATATAACACAGTATAAACTCTACTTTGAGGAGCTGATAAAATCAAGGCAGGAACTCCGTAATCTCACATCACATATTGAGTCGCTGAGAGAGAAAGAGAGAACTGATATTGCAAGGGAAATACATGATGTCCTGGGACAGTCTCTTACCGCGCTTAAGATCGATCTTTCATGGATGAGAAAGAAATTAAATCCTGACGAGAAAGACCTTATCGAAAAAACAACTGTAATGGACGGACTTATAAATGATGTAATTGTAACAGTAAGAAGGCTTTCCGCAAGCCTGCGCCCCGGGATACTAGATGACCTGGGACTGGCTGCGGCCATTGAGTGGCAGAGTGAGGAGTTTAGAAAGAGAACCGGTTTTACCTGTTGTGTGAATTGTGAAGAGATATCCAATCTTTCCGAGGAGAAGGCTGTAGCGCTTTTCAGGATTTTTCAGGAGTCGCTTACGAACATCATAAAGCACTCGAACGCAGACAGGGTTGATATATCGCTTGGTAAAAATCACGGTAATATTGAAATGATGATAAAAGATAACGGACGCGGATTCAGCAGTGAAAACCTGATCAGCCGCGGTTCTTACGGTATCATAGGGATGAGGGAGAGGGTTAAGTCTTTTAACGGAACACTTGAAATTTCCGGATCTGACAAAGGAGTATCTGTTCATGTACTGATACCCATGTAGAGTGGAGAGAATAATGATAAGAATTGTAATAGCTGACGATCATGAAATTGTAAGAGCTGGATTAAAACAGATTATATCCGATGACGAAGATATGGAAGTGCTTGGTGAATCGAATAACGGTGAGAATCTTATTGAGCTTGTGAAGAAAAATGAATACGACGTTGTTCTGCTCGACCTTAAAATGCAGGGTATAAGCGGTATTGATGTAATTAAACATATAAAGGTTATAAAACCGGACCTCCCGATAATTGTACTGAGTATGCACGCAGAAGACCAGTATGCCGTCCGCACAATAAAAGCCGGAGCATCAGGTTATATTACGAAGGAGACCGCCGCGGAAAGTCTTGTAACCGCGGTAAGACGCGTAGTGGCCGGCGGAAAATATATCAGCCAGACACTTGCCGAAACTCTTGCGGACAGTATTGCCGGAGGAGGAACCGAACTTCCACATGAAAAACTCACAGACCGGGAGTTCCAGGTGATGAGCATGATAGCATCAGGAAAAACAGTATCAGAAATAGGTTCGGAACTTTTTTTAAGTGTAAAAACAATAAGCACCTACAGGCAGCGGATCCTCGAAAAAATGAATATGAAAAATAATTCTGAACTTACACACTACGCAATAAAAAACAATCTCCTCGACATGTAGTAATAAGCGTATCATTTTGCATAGAGCAGGGGTGAGCACCTCCCTGTCCTGTTTTTTATTTTCTCCCGCGTGTAGTCGTTTGTCCTACATTCTGTAGGACAATGTCTCCATTAAAAACTGCGTCTGTCTTACGTTTAAAATAGCATAAAACCGCGGATTAATTAGACTTTGTCCGATTGAGTTATTTTCACTACTGTGGTAAATATTTCATCATGATTGAAAGGAAAAAAATATGAGAGTACTTGTTGTTGATGACTCCTCTCTCATTAGGGGACGGATTCTTTCAATGCTTTCATCTTTTGAGGGAGTGAGTGTACTTGGTATTACCGGTGATGAGGATTGGAGTTTTATAGGCGGCTTAAACCCGGATTTCGTAATTCTTGACATTAAGCTTAACAGAAGAAGCGGGGTAGATGTTCTGAGAAAGATGAAGAAATTAACCCCATGTCTTCCGGTGGCAATGTTAAGTAACTATTTTGATAATTATTACATAAATAAGTGCAGAGAGTATGGTGCCGATTATTTTTTCGATAAGTCAAATGACTTTGAGCAGCTTGCCAATACAATAATTGACTATAAAAAGCTGCATTAATAAATATAAAAAGGGGGGGATTTATGAGCTGTGATCTAATTGAAAGTGTGGAGTTTGATAATAGTTCTGAGTTTTTCAGAAGAGTCAGAAGTATCGGCTGTAATGACGGACAGCTCGTTTTTGATTTCACAAGACTGGAAACATTCGAACCCGGACTTATTAAAACAATTGCTATAGCTCAGAGATTTGCCATGCTCGATAATAAAAAAATTATATTCAAGGGGATTCCTAAGGAAACAATGGATCTGCTTGAAAGTAAAACTAACGTTGCTGTCGCTTTTTAATTTTAAATAAACAGGAATCTTATTGACATACTGATTATTTTATGCCATAATTTCAAGCTGGCATGAAATATGAAAAAACTGAAAATAATAATAATATCCGCTGTTTTAATATCTTCAGGCTTCCTGATCTATTCTTTCAGGTTTTCATCAGCCAATGAAAACTTCTTCACTCATTTTTTTTATATCCCTATCATTCTTACTGCTTTCTGGTGGCAGTACCGGGTAATACCTGTTATCCTGTTTCTTGTTGTCATGCTCCTTGGTGCTGATTTTCTGTCAGGTAAATCTTTTCTGATTGTACAGGATCTGATAAGAACAGTGTGCTTTTTCACAGTGGGAATAACTGTTTCATACTTAAGAAGCCTTCAGGGTAACCAGTTGAACTTAAAAATATATAGAGATATACTTTATTCTATACAGGAAGCTGTTGTAATTATTGACAAGTCGTTTAATATAATTCTAACCAATGACTCCTTTAAGAGAATTTTTAATCCATCCCTGCTGGATATCAGCAATATCCATTCACTTCTTAATAATGATCTTAAAATGAAGGAATTTCAGGAGAATGCTCTGCGCAGTTTTTGCGGTGAGAGTGTTTTTATGGGTGTTTACCTTCAGGTTGACAACAGCGAGGGAAATTATTATTTAGTCAGCTTTTATCCGCTCAAAAGCGAATCAGGTATAAATAACCTTATTTTAAGCTTCAGGAATATCAGTGAACAGAAAAGAATGGATGCGATACAGAAAAGAGCTTCAGAACGGCAGAGAATATCCATAGATGTTCTTGAGCTGATAAACAGGAAAAACACAGATTCAGATCTTATAAATAATATACTCGCACTGATAAGGGGTAAAACCGGAATAGATGCCCTTGTTATTAATCTTAAAACAGGAGACCAGTACTATAAATTTGCATCAATAAGCCTTCTGGAAAATTTAAAAGGGCCTGAAAGCAATATCATAATTGAATCGGATTCTGCAGACGTTAAAAGCCATGTTATACCCGGTTTTGATGAATCATTCTGTAGAGATATTGCAGGGGATTCTATCTTCTGGACAAATAATCTTGCAGAATATTGCAAAGATTCTATGGAAAAATTCGCAGGTTCTCCCGTTCTCGAAAATTTTCTTTCCTGCGCGATTATTCCCTTAAAGAATGAAAATGATGTAACAGGATACTTTATGCTGCTGGATAGAAGAGAAGATTTCTTTAATGAAGAACTTATTGTTTTTTATCAGTGGATTGTTGAGAGTATTGAAATTGCATTGAACAGAATTCAATATGAATTAAATTTAAAAAATATAATTCATGAAAAGGAATTACTTCTGAAAGAAGTCCATCACCGGGTAAAAAATAACATGCAGGTGATAATCAGCCTGATAAGCCTGCAGGCTTCCAGGCAGAAGGATGATAAGCTGCGGGAGATATTGAACGAGTGCCAGAACAGGGTTAGGACAATGGCGCTGGTCCATGAAAAATTATACAGCAGTGATAATTTTACTTCAATCAACATTAACGCTTATATAAAAAGTTTAGTCCCGATGCTTATGACGTCGTACAGGATTGATAAAACAAAAATTAATGTAGAGATAGACGCACTGGACACTTATTTCGACCTCAACATCGCCATACCTCTTGCGCAGCTTGTTAATGAAATACTTTCCAATGTATTTAAACATGCCTTTGTCAATAGCGGAGGAGGGAACGTCAAAATATCTCTAACTCCGGATATTGTTGTAAAAAACCGGTATGTTATAAAAATCTCGGACAACGGGACAGGCCTGCCGCCCGCTGTAGAGTACCCGCATGGGGGAAATCTCGGTTTTCAGTTAATAGATGCCCTGGCTAAACAGATTAAAAGTAAAATATCTCTAACAAGTGAAAATGGCGTAACGGTTGAAGTTGCCTTCACCGATAACTAAAACTTCTTTGTACATCTGCGTTTAATACATATCTTAAGAAATTTCCTGTCATAATCGACTGAATCTGTAAATTTTCTTGACAATTTTACTGATAGTAATAAACGTACTATCGGTAAAAATATTACTGACGGTATTATTTTTTTGTTTAATTTTGATTATGATAGAAAAAAGAAATAAATTAAAGGATCGTAAGAGCAGGGAACAGCAACAGAAAGTTGATGATATACTGAAGGCTGCAAAAAAAGTTTTTTTTAAGAAAGGTTTTCTTAAAACGACAATGGATGAGATCGCGTACGAAGCAGCTTTAAGTAAACCGACTATCTATAAGTTTTTCCCCACGAAAGAGGATCTTTATTTTTCTCTTGTTGTCCCTTTTATCAGGGAAAGTCTTCATGATATGGAGGAGATTAACCTTCATCTCCAGCTGAATATGTTCAGCTCGGGGGCAAATCTGGTCAAAGCAGTAGTTGATGTTTTTTTTAAAAGATATAAGGCAGAACCTGATATCTTCAGGATAGGACTGCTCTATCAGCAGGCAGGTATGCTCTGGAAAATTGATAAAGACATAGAGGATTCAATAGTAGGGCTTTCCAGGGATATGATGGACGAAATGAGAAGCCTGTTTGATACAGCGGTAAACCGCGGATTAATCAGAAACATAGACCGGTACAAACTGGTTGATATTCTTTTTGGTTCATTTTTCGGTGTAATTCAGCTTGAGGACAGTAAGTCCAGGAGAAGCAGTTCAACGATAGATGTAGAATCTGTTATAAATATGACAGTTGAACTTTTTTTAAATGCAGTAGTTTTGAAATAAATTTTCCTGAGAATAGGTTAAAGTGTATATTGGGTGAAACCTGATAAAAAAACCAGCAGGAATCTTGCGGTTACAAAACCGTATTTTATAACCGCCTAATAAATATTGAGAGGAAACATTATGAAAACCTTTTTTGATGATTATAAAGCAAAATTAGTCACTCCGGAAGCAGCTGCAAAAATAGTAAAATCAGGGGATTATATTTATTATAGTGAATTTGCGCTTTTCCCTGAAGCTTTCGATGAGGCTCTTGCTTTGAGAGTTGATGAACTCTATGATCTTTATCTGCGGAGCACAAGTTTTACCAATCTGCCGAAAATGGTTCTTAAAGATCCTGAAAGAAAACATATAAAAATGCATGACTGGCATTTCGGCCCTGCTTCAAGAAAACTCCACACTATGGGGCTTGCAAGCTATATCCCGATTACATATCATCAGGGGCCGAGAATAATCAGAAAATACCAGCATACAGATGTTGCTGTTGTTACTACTGCTCCAATGGATAATAGCGGTTATTTCAATTTTGGAATATCCAACTCAGTATGCGGATCTTACCTGAGTAAGGCAAAAAAAGTAATAATTGAAATAAATGAAAATGTACCATACTGTCTCGGCGGTAATTTTGAGTCAGTGCACATATCTAATGTTGATTTTATAATAGAAGGTAAAAACGCACCGCTTGTCCAGGTTCCCAATGCGGTTGTTAATGATGTGGATGTTAAAATTGCAGAGATCATCATGAAAGAAATTCAGGATGGTTCAACAATGCAGTTCGGTATTGGCGGCCTTCCGAATCTTGTGGGTAAAATGATTGCAGAGAGCGATCTGAAAGACCTCGGATTTCATTCGGAGATGATGACCGATTCCTGTGTTGACCTCTACGAAGCAGGAAAGTTTACAGGCAGGAAAAAACAGGTAGACCACTTTAAAATGGCATATACGTTTGCTCTTGGTACAAAAAAATTATATGATTTTCTTCATCAGAACCCGACCTGCGCATCATATCCGGTAAACTATGTAAATGATCCCCGTATCATTGCACTTAACCCTAAGGTAATTGCAATTAATAATGCAATGGAAGTTGACCTTCTCACCCAGGTCGCATCAGAGTCAACCGGTTCAAGGCAGATATCCGGTACAGGCGGACAGCTTGATTTTATATTCGGTGCGTTTAATTCCGCAGGCGGGAAAGGTATAATTGCGTTAAGTTCGACCTATACTGATAAAGAGGGTAAAGTAAAATCAAGAATTGTACCTGCGCTTGCTGCGGGAAGTGTTGTCACGACACCAAGATCTATAGTTCATTATGTTGTAACAGAATTCGGCATTGCCATGCTTAAAGGCAAGTCTACATGGGAGAGAGCGGAAGCGATGATTGAGATTGCTCATCCTGATTTCAGAGATGAACTTGTAAAAGAAGCTCAGAAAATGAATCTCTGGGTAAGGAGCAATAAAATTTCATAACACAAAATTTGCGGGCAGTTATTAAAAAATATAAAGTTTTCACCCTGGTTTGAAAATAATGGTGATGTCGTTTAATGCGGCATCACCATTATTTCTATTAAGGAGAATTAAAGATTCATTTGATTATTTGCGGACAGGAAGATATAATGAAGCGATCTGGTTATAGATAAATCCGTTTCATTATATAAAATCTATGTTTACAAAAAAATGCTGCAGCAGCACTTTGTGCCTCGCGGTTATAGCCGGTTCTCCAATCTAATTGTGGAATGCTATAGTAGTCATAAAAAATAGAAAGTTATTCGGAGGAAAAAAATGGGTCGTTTTACAGATGAATACAGGTCTAAGCTTACAACTGCCCAGGACGCGGTAAAAGTTGTAAGGTCAGGAAACCATGTTTTTTACGGGGAGTTTGTACTTTTCCCACAGATGCTGGACAGTGCTCTTGCTGACAGGATTCATGAGCTTGAGAATGTTGAGATCAGAGGTATATGTTATACTAAGTCACCGAAAGTTGTGGAAAAGGATCCTGAAGGAAAACATGCGATAGTGAATGATTATCATTTCGGCGGAATATCAAGAAAGCTTCATGATAATAACCAGTGTAACTATATTCCGATTACTTATCACCAGGTACCGAGAATTATCAGAAAGTACCTTGTTCCTGATGTGGCTTTTATTACTACTGCCCCTATGGATGATAATGGATATTTCAACTTCGGTCTTGCTAATTCTGTTACCGGTGCAAACTTAAGTAAAGCAAAACGCGTTGTAGTTGAAGTTAATGAAAATGTCCCTTATTGCCTGGGTGGAAATTTTGAATCTATACATATTTCAAGTGTAGCACATATCGTTGAAGGGCCGAACCCTGCTCTTGCTGAAGTCCCTCCTGCATTGCCGCGTGAAATTGACAGGGAAATCGCGAATTTTATAATGAAAGAGATTGAGGATGGCGCGACTCTTCAGCTTGGTATTGGGGCGCTTCCTAACCTTATGGGACAGCTTATTGCGGAAAGTGACTTGAAAGATCTCGGACTTCACACTGAGATGCTGGTTGATTCATGTGTCGATCTTTACAATTCAGGTAAAGTAACGGGGAGAAAGAAAAAGATAGATCATTTTAAAATGACATATACTTTTGCAATGGGTACAAAGAAACTTTATGATTTTCTTCACCTTAATCCCACATGCGCTTCGTATCCGGTTAATTATGTAAATGATCCGAGGATTATTGCGCTTAACCCGAAAGTAATAGCGATAAATAATGCGGTAGAGGTTGACCTTTTCAGCCAGATATGCTCAGAGTCTGCAGGTTACAGGCAGGTATCCGGTACAGGCGGACAGCTTGATTTTATATTCGGTGCGTTCAATTCAGCCGGCGGTAAAGGGATAATTTCCATGACCTCTACTTATAAAGAAAAGGACGGTACCATTAAATCAAGAATAGTACCGACACTTCAGAACGGTGCTATTGTAACTGTTCCAAGATCAATATCGCATTATATTGTAACAGAATACGGTATCGCAATGATGAAAGGAAAATCTACATGGCAGAGAGCCGAAGCTCTGATCAATATTGCTCATCCTGATTTCAGAGATGAACTTATTAAAGAAGCCGTTAAGATGAAGATATGGACCAGAAGTAAAAAACAGGATTGACGGATTTTAATTTTCAATCTGTTTTTATCCCGGATTAACGGAGATAATAACAGCGGAAGTTTTATAAATAAATTTTCATCAGCTTTTTAACTTCACCGCCCCCTCAGGGGGTGCGGTGGCTTAATCGGGAGATGACTTGCAGGCGGTTGGGCTTTATTTATTTAACTTTTCCTCCTCTCCGGAATAGACTTCGGTTCTTTCCCTGATTTATAAAATTCTTCAGTAAGATAAAGCCCGCAGTAGCAGTGACCAAACTCTTTCTGATCCGGAACACAGTAATCACACGGGCATATCATATCTTTATCTTTTTCACGTACGCCTTCAGCATCGCGGCACGGGCATGAAAAATAACCGTACCTGTTGTAATTTTTCATCAGGCCTTCGGTGATCATCTCCATGTGTTCGCTGTCTCTGTTCAGTTTCCATTTATTTTTATCAGCAACCATTGATATAAAGAGTGAAACGTCATCATATGATTTTGGTTTCATAAGAGTTATCCCTCGATAAAATATTTTCTATACTCATCTTCGGTGAATCCGACAATAACCTTTGTCCCGTCAAGAATAAGGAACGGGAAGCCGATATCTTTTTTATATTTCTCTTTGAGTTCACTTTTAATCCTGCTTTTTTTATCATGATCGAACTCATCAATATATACATAACTGAAGCATATGGAATTTTCTCTCAGAAACTTTAATGCCTTTTTACAGAATGCGCAAGTAGACAGGGCGTATATTGTTATTTCCCCCTTATGGCATGTCCCTTCTTCTTTTGTGAATATTATATCATCCATAATTGTATCCTCATTCGATTTTTAATGGTGTCCTGCCGTTGAATTTGACAGAACACTGAGGTTAAATATTAATATATTCCTGTCAATAAGGCAATTTATAAATTAAGAATCTTTTAAAAAAGTTTGGTGTTAAAGCTGAAACCAGTTTTTCATGGATTTTTTTACGAGAGGGGAAAGCGCCGTGATGAGTTTAACATTACAAGATTTATAAATTAACATCAGTCAGTTTCTGCATTTAAAACCGGTTTTAAATGCAGTTTTGTGTTTCTGCAAAAATGATTATTCATTTTAAACTTTTTCGTATAATTTAAAAGCGGAATTTCTGCCAATAATGGGCATTTAGAAGTAATTATTACGGATTATTTTAAGTCTCAGGTGAAAAATGGATAAATTTGTAACATTAAAAAAATAGTTACACATATATCCTATAAAACTTTTTCATTGTACTCTCCTCTATCCTGAAGTATTAATTTACTTCAGGATTTTTTTCTTTTTCAGAAAGAAGAATTGTTTATCTCCCGGTTATGAGTTTAAGATGTGTTGTACTAAGTTTGCCGGATTGTGAATTCTGCAAATCATCCAAACGGAGATCGTTACATATTAGTTTCCGCATATGTAATGGAAGACTCCGGAGCAGGAGCCATCTTTGAAAGAGCATGGGTCTGCTGTCATCTGATGAACGGCGCGCAGATTAATTACTGGCACGATCCGAAACAGATCATTGAGCATCACTGAAACATCGCCTGCTCCTGCAGCCAATACTCCCGCTTAATATAAATTCAGATCTGCCGGCAGTCAGCATTTGTTTTTAATTGAATTGGAGACTGACCTTGACAATTCATTTTGCGTAAACCGCTGCCATGGGAAGCCGGTTTTATAATTGAAGAAAAAAGTTGATCATTATCCTCTGTTGTTATAAATTGAATTAATTAGAATAAAGTGCAGAAAAATGAATATAGTTGAAAAAATATTAAGTGAATATCCTTTCATTATTCTTGATGGAGGATTTGCCACTGAACTTGAGAAGAAAGGCTTCAACCTGAAGGATAGGCTCTGGTCGGCGAAGCTGATTGCGGATGCTCCTGATGCGGTAAGAGATGTTCATCTTTCATATCTTAATGCAGGCGCGGATTGTATTATTACATCTTCATACCAGGCGACTGTTCCCGGTTTTATCTCTGCAGGGTACACCCGGAAGGACGCTGTAAAATTCCTCGGCGATTCCGTAAGAATAGCAAATGATGCGTTAAGGCTGTTTCATGAATCGGCGCCTGACATGAGTAACCGCCCGATACCTTTCATTGCGGCTTCAGCCGGATGCTACGGCGCGTTCCTTTCGGATGGTTCAGAATATAGAGGTGATTATCATCTTGACCCTGCCGGTTACAAAAATTTTCACAGGGAAAGGCTGGATATACTTATAGACGCAGGAGCTGATATTATTGCATTCGAAACGTTCCCTTCACTGGAAGAAGCATCTGCTGTCGCGGAGCTGATGGATGAATACAGCGGAGTTCAGTACTGGATAGTGTTTACGGTGAAGGATGCTTCCACTACAAGTCATGGAGATAATTTCAGAGATTGCATAAAATTTCTGCAGGGAAGAAAAAATCTTATAGCCGCGGGTATAAACTGTTCGCCTCCTGAATTTATCACACCGGTTCTTGATTCACTTGAAATTAAGCTTAAGAAAAATTTTGCGGTATATCCGAATTCCGGAGAGCATTATCATACTGATTGTTCATGCTGGGAGGATGATCCCTCGGCGAGTGATTACCGCAGGCTGGCTGAGGAATGGTATAGAAAAGGTGCTGTATTAATCGGAGGATGCTGCCGCACTGGGCCCGCTGATATTGCTAAAATAAAAAGTTTCCGTGATGAATTGATGCAGCGGAATTCGAATAGTTTTTAACCGGTAATTTATGCCTTTACCCGGTTTTATCCGGGAAGAGAATACAATTTGCAGCAGTCAATAACTTCAGTTATGGAGAATTTTATGAAAAGTATTTACGCAAGAAGAAGTATAAGAAAATACACGGATCGTGATGTTGAAGATTCTGTTATACGTGAGATTATTAAAGCAGGAATGAATGCCCCGTCTGCCGGGAACGAGCAGCCGTGGCACTTTATTATAATCAGGGACAGAGATACGCTGATTAAAATAAATAGAGTTCATCCATACTCCCAAATGCTGCTCCATGTAAAAACTGCTGTTTTAATCTGCGGTGATCTATCACTAGAAAAGCATGAAGGATTCTGGAGCCAGGATTGTGCTGCGGCAGTGCAGAATATGCTTCTTATGATTAACTATAAAGGGCTTGGATCAGTGTGGCTCGGCGTGTATCCGCTTAAAGACAGAGTCGACGGTATTAAGAAAATATTTAATCTCCCCGAAAATATTATTCCTTTCGCTGTACTTCCGATAGGATATCCTGATGAATCAAAGCCTGAAAATAATAAATTTGATGAGTCAAAAATTCATGTTGATAAATGGTAGAGAGCAAATGTACGATGAAGTCTTCAAACCGCCGGTAAATGGGCAAAGCATAAAATTTTCCTTAAGTCATTTTTGCGGGATTTTGATTCTGGCTAATTCTTTAACAGTCGGTTAGGGGTGATCATCTGATCAGAGCAAGGGGATGAAGCCCCTTGCTATATGGTGAATATAATACGCGGCCTGCAGAATATTACAATTCTTCAATACTTTTTATTATCTGGTTCACCACATTCTCATCAGTTTTAGGATTAAAGAAAACAGCTTTCCATGCAGGTATGGAAATTCCACCCGGATTATAACCCATCGATGTAGTGAAACTTAAATTTGCGTCAATTGCATGATCCATCGAATTTTTTCTTTTTTCAAAAAGTCGTTGTATCTCTCCGAAATATCTTAAGTAATCTTTCTCTGTTAATTCATTATTTATAAGCTTGTTGTATATCTCATCCACGTTTCTTCCTTTAGGGAGTACCCAGAAGACGACGCTCGGTCCCATGCATTCATCGTTCAACACTCGGCAATATTCAAGATTGGAAAGTTTTTTCCTTAGAAGGGAAGTCATCTCCAGTGAGTGGGCCACCAGAATCTGGTAACCTTTAAGTCCAATCCCGTTGAGGCTCGCCATAACAGAATATGGCCCTATACCGGGACGTGAAGTTTCAAGAGTAAATAGCGCCGGATCATGCCTGTAATCTGCTTCAGAAAAATATGGAATCTGATCCATAGTTCTGAAAAGATATTTCAGGTCATCCCTGTTGTAAACTATAAAAGCGCTGGAGGGGTAGTGGCCCCATCCCATTTTATGAAAGTCCAGAGTTACAGAATCGGCATGCTGAATACCCATGGAAAATTTTCTTAATTTTTCTATAACAGAAATAACATCTTTGCTGAGGGCAAATTCATTGGATTCAATATTATATTCATTAAGAAAGCATAATGACCATCCCGCGGCAGCATCTACGTGGAGCTGGGGAACCGGCATTTTGTACTCCAGGCTTTTTTCATCTATTATTTTTCTGATAGCTGCGATATCATCAATCCCGAACGCGTCTGTGCTTCCGAATGTTGCTATTACAAATGGAATAACTGTTTTTTCAGCATAAAGGCTTTCTATTTTTTCCTCCAGCAGATACAGGTTCATGGAACAGGCACTGTCAGTGGGGATTGAATGCAGGTTGTCTGTTCCAAGTCCAAGCCATCCCGCCAGAGTTTCATTTGAATAGTGTGCAGCCTCTGATACAATTCCGGCCATTTTAATTCCATTAAGCCCTTTTTTCATTGCACCGGGATGAATTTTTTCTATACCGATTTTTCCTCCGTAAAGATTCGAAATGGTGCCGCCCATTGTAAATATTCCCCATGGATTTGCAGTATGATAGAAAACCAGATTTGCAAGAGCTGTAATCGCCTTAAGTTCAAGTTCATTTGAACGCTGGCTGTATGTGTCAACACAAAGGTTCGGATTTTTAAGCAGGCATGCGATGGAGCCGATCAATGAGGCGTAGTTGGCCGGGCCTTTAACATTTTCCATGTGAAGCTTTGAGGACCATCCGTCTGTTCCCCAGAAATAAGGGAAGATCGCATCACGGGCATCTTTAAGATTTCCCGGGATGTAATGAATTTCCGGATTAGACTGTGCCGTGTCGTAATTCCGCGACATAAGATCAACTGCAGATATGGTCTCTTCGGCAGACAATGTGTTCAGCAGCTCATTGAATATCTGGACTATCTCATCCCTGTTGCATGTGAAGAAATTATTTACTATGTCATTTAATAGTTCTTGTTTCATGATCGTACCTGCCTGTGCTTTATTTCTAACCGGTATTTTCTTTAAAATAAATATGGCTGATTTGTTATCCGTCAAAAATCTGCGGCGAAATATTTTCACGGTGTGCCTTGTATTCCGGGAATAATTATTTCCATGATTTTTGAGCAGTTATTTTAAATTTATAATAAATATATAACCGGGATATAATCTATACACTTAATAAAAGATTATATTGCAGATGAGTCAATGTTTTTATTTAATCATATTGTAAATCCTTCTTTTCAAAAGCAGATGAATGGTGAAGTTTTTTTTAATCTTTCTATGGTTTAATAAAACCATTAACGTTATTTTCAGGAAAGCTTTTTGAGATGAACTGCGGTCATTTTTAACATTCATGTAATATTGCATCCGTTTTTCTGCTTGCCAATAATCAGTAAAAGTTCAAATAGTGAGGCTAAAGATGATTACTGCTACGGCAGGGCGCGGTAGATAAGTTTTTTACTTTGCATTTGGAACTGACTCGATAATTGCTATAACGCCTGTTATTCCATAGTTAAGTAAGAGTTAATTCCGGCAGTGTTAAATATTTGTTAATTTATTATTAACTGCAATTTATATTTAACAAAAATTT
>DAONFJ010000065.1:0-20126 GCA_035403545.1 Spirochaetota bacterium | reverse complement strand
ATATTTATTTAAAAACAAAATTTTAATACTTTTCTTTGCCCCATTCGGGGGTGCGGGGGCTTAAAGATCCAGTTTTTAAAACATTTTATATTATTCTAAAAATGTAGGTAGATGTTAGGTCATGCAGAGTATCCTGTACATTACCTTATATCCTACGATCATTAAATTTTAAAATTTTGATGAAATTGAAATATGTCAGGTCAGATCGTGACCTGTTACGTAATCCCCCGATTTAAAATTTTATAAATTCCGGATTTTTTTGTTTTTGTTTAAAAAATGGAGTATTATATTTAATAAATGGGTTATTTAAGTGCACACCGTTGCGTGACAAGTTTGCGTAATAGAAGTTTTACTGATTATATTTATGGGAAGATATGGAAGAACTATAAAAATCTGATTAGTTCAGCAAAATGTGGTTCTTTGGATTTATTTAAGTAGTGTATCTGCTACTATATGGAGGTGGATATATGTTGAAGTTAAAAGAGTTCTTTTCAGAATTTAATTTAACTCTATGGCCGGGCAAAACCGGACTGAAGGTATTCTGTGCAGTCTTTTTAGTAATTGTATCTTTATCGTACTGCTTCCGGGAAAATGTTCTGCAGAAAGTTGAAGTATATAACGCTGAAGTCACGGCAGTAGAACCATACTACATCGGGATTTCGTCTGTGTTGCCGGCGGATGGAACAGCGGATGTATCACTTAACTACCACATTGACGTAGTGTTCAATGATAATATAGATATGCTTACTGTTAATGATACCACAACATTTATTGTTGATGGCGGGACCGGCCCTGTAAGCGGGTCTTTCCTCTATGATTCAGCATTAAAAAAAATTATATTTACTCCCACTGGAGGCTTTGCAGCCGCTACTACATATACAGTGACCTTGACAACAGGGATAAAAAACATGGTCGGTGAATCCATGGCTGCAGACTATTCATGGTCTTTTGCCACTGTTGCCGCAGCGCAGCCTGAAATTTATGTATTTTCTCCTCTTGCGGAAATTTTTACAGGCGACGCTTACGACTTCGGGAGTCTGACAACTCCGGTGAACTTCACTATAGGCAATAGTGGTAATGCCGGTCTTAATATTTCCAGTATAGCTCTAACTTCAGGAACGGATTTTAATATTGCGGTTACTCCTGCAGCTCCAAAAATTATAGCAGCAGGTACTTCTGAAGCTAATTCATTTACGATAACTTTTAATCCGTCATCAGCCGGAATCAAAAATGATATTCTGACAATAACAAGTAATGATGCAGATGAATCATCATTCTCCATAAATCTTACAGCGGAATCTCTGGCGGCTCCTGCACCTGAAATTCAGGTTACAAATGGCGGAATTATACTTGTTACAGGGGTAACCACTGTAGATTTCGGGACTGTATCCGCCGGCAGTACAGGATCTATAACTCTTGTGATGTATAATATAGGTTCAGATGATCTTCTTGTTACAGGTATTATCGAGGGTGGAAATAATCCTGAATTTTTTGCAACGGATTTTGCTCCTGTTCCTTCTACAATTACAGCGGGCAGCACTAAGATTTTTAATATTACATTTTCACCTGCCGGAAATGGCAACAAGAAAGCAGATATAATATTTCAAAACACGGATTTGGATGAAGCATCTTTTACAATTAAAGTCAAAGGAAGAGGCGTTTGAGTTATGGTATTATTTCTGTTTATAAAGGGGAACTTTATGAAATCAGTATATTTTAATGAATCAGTCTCCGGCGTGAGTTATTATACTATCCGGAGTGTCCCCTGATGGCACCTGATGATAAAGTCATAGAAAAGAAAAAAAAATTATTCCCCATCAGCCTTAAACTGATAATAATGATTTCGGTCATAGTTCTTGTTTCGCTTCTTGCCGTGACAGTTGCAGCGACTTATTTCTTCCGGACGGATAATAAACTCCGCGCTATGGAGGATACTCTGAACTACTCCTCTCTTATATCAAAAAAAGTAAACACAGACTTAACTTCGATAGCCGAAAAAGCCAAACTTGCGGCAATAAATCTTCAGCATGGGAGCACATATGACAAGGGAAGTGTAAAAGCTTTTACCGAAATGATGTTTTCGCGGGACCCTGACATGATATTTATCGGTGTTATGGAAAAAGGAAATATCGGCTCTCTCCGATTTATGCAGAATAATAATTTTTTCCAGAGCAAAGGCATAAAACCCGATTTCATTTCTGTAATACAATCTGAATATGAAACAATTTCAAGGTCATTTGCAAGGGAGGAGGTTGTCTTTAATCCTTCATTTTATTTCAATGAGCCGGTTATAGGAATTGCTTTTCCTTATGATCCGGAGGTCAGTACTTCTGTAATTGTTGTTTTTTATTCCATGAATAAAATACTGGAGTCTATCAGTACCGGAAGTGTTATTAACAGTTTTATTGTGTCAGGCAACGGTGATCTTATAGCACATCGTGACCGGGGACTGGTGAAGTCAAAGACTAATTATGCTTCAATGCCAGTTATAAGCATGATGATGACAAACCCTAATCCCAACGCGCAGACTGCTTATAAGGACGAGAATGGCGACCGGTATCTCGGAGCATTCAACAGGGTGGGATTTTCAGATACTGCAGTTATATCATATGTAAAAGAGGAAATTGCTTTTGCCATGGTTTACAAAATCCAGCGGATAGTGATGTGGCTGACCGGCCTGGTATTGGCCGCTTCGCTTCTTGTAAATTTTTTCTTCTCCAGGTCGTTAAGCAATCCCATTATGAAATTAACAGATGCTTCGCACCAGATTCAGGAGGGGCACTATGACATTGATATTGCATCTGTTTCACACGACGAGATCGGAGAACTGACTGATTCGTTTAAAGAGATGGCCCATGGACTCGCGGAGAGGGAGAATATCAAGACAGCGTTTGGAAAATTTGTCAATAAGCAGATAGCGGAACTTGTTATGAATAACGAAATTAAGCTCGGCGGTGAAAGAAAAGATGTCGTAGTATTTTTTTCAGATATCCGTTCATTTACCGGTATATCGGAATCATTGGAACCGGAGGAGGTCGTTGAATTTTTAAATCAGTATATGACAAAAATGGTTCACTGTATAACGAAAGCTAAAGGTGTTGTAGATAAATATATAGGGGACGCGATAATGGCAGTATGGGGAGCTCCCATGAGTTCAGGGAACGATGCTTTTAACGCGGTGAATGCATCACTTATGATGCGGGATGAACTTTTAAAATTCAATATGGGCAGGGGCGATAAAAAAAAGCCTGTTATCCAGATCGGGTGCGGCATTCATTGCGGGCCTGTCCTTGCAGGGCAGATAGGTTCAGAAGACAGGATGGAGTATACTGTAATCGGTGATACCGTTAACATCGCCTCGCGTATTGAAGCATTGAATAAGGCTTTTGCAACGGATATCCTGATCTCCGAAGAGACTGCGGAGCGGATTAAAGACAAATTCAGGCTGGTGCCTATGCAGAAAATTAAGGTCAAAGGCAAAAGTGAACCTCTTCAGATATATGCTGTTCTTGGACGTTACGCGAATTTTGATTCACCGAAGACTTTAATTGAACTCCGGAAACTTATAGGCACTGAAAAAATGTATAGAGAATCAGGCGGTGACGGACGAAATCCTGATAAAGAAGTGAAATATGAAGTACTGGACTAAAAGCCCGATCTTTTTATCTGTCGTATTCATGGTGCTCTGCTCCTATTTTCTTTATAGAGAGTTAACGGAGCGTATTGATAAAACAGAGGGAGAAGTGATTGGAACTATCACCTTCAAAAAAAGAAGCGCGTCAAGAAGATATTCGGATAATGTTATATGGGAGGAGATTGAACAGGAATCAGATATCTATAATTACGACGCAATCCGGACGCAGGAGTATTCATCCGCAGTAGTTTCTCTAAAGGACGGGACCAGAATAGAACTTGATCAGAATACTCTGCTTGTGGTAATTTTAAGCGACAAGGGCCTAAATATTAATTTTGACAAGGGCGGAGTGTCCGCTCAGAGCGGCTCCGGTGTGAATGTTCCTATCACTCTTAAGTCAAAGGATGCGACGATTGCCCTTGACAAGGGAAATATTTCGGTGAACAGCAGTGATGCCGGAATGAACATTCATGTGAACTCGGGCAGTGCCAAGGTTGCAGCTCAGGGTAAAGAGTTAAATATTACATCAGCAGAGACTGCAACTCTAAAGGATGGAGTTGCTGAATCTAAAAAAGGTTCTCTCTTCCCGGAATTTCCGGAACATAATTCCAACCTTATTGCATTCGGCAAATTCCGTGCCGTAAAACTTTCATGGAGAAGTGAACCTCAAGGTGAAGTGAGTGTGGAAATTTCTCACAGCAGTGACTTTAAAAATATTGTGAAGAGTTACAAGTCCGGAAAGTCATCCCTTGAGATAAATCTTCCTTCAGGGGACTATTACTGGAGAATAACAAGAGGCAATATTACCAGTCACCCGGTAAAGTTTTCAATCCTTTCTGATAGAAAACCTGATCTGATCACACCTCATATGAATCAGAAAATATCGGTAACGGAGGGAGCGGAAATTGTTACTTTCCGGTGGGGAAAGTCCGAATATGCTTCGGCGTATGAGCTTGTTGCGGCACGGGACAGTAAACTGTCCGATGTGGTGCTGACGCTCATGTCGAAGATCAATATCATATCTACACCGAAGCTTGATGCGGGTAAATATTACTGGGCGGTCCGGAACATATATCCTTCCGGTATAATCTCCGATCCATCATTGTCCGGCCCGTCCGTCTTTGATGTGGAAAAACTGAAATTTGTTCAGACAAAACCTGTTCCGCTTGATCAGGGCCCTGTCACAACTGCGGGGCCATTTAATCTGAACTGGAAGGGGGTGCAGGGATCTAAAGGCTATAAAGTCGATCTGTCATCAGATCAGGACTTTAACAATATTCTCGTTACAAAAAATTCAGGCAACACTTTTGTGAAGATAGAAAATAAGCTGCCGGAAGGAAAATATTTCTGGAGGGTAAGCGCGTTAAGCGGTGAGAAGGCCTCCGCGACATCCATAACTGCTATCCTTACACTGATAAGGCCTGTCCAGATAATTGCTCTTAGTCCTCAACCCGGAGCCGTTCTTTTTGATAAACCCGATAATGTGAAATTTACCTGGAGAGACCCGAACAATGGAGATAAGTATGTCCTTGAAGTATCCGACAGGAGCGACTTCAGAAATGTTAAGCAGAGTTATTTGAGCAGTATCCCTGAAGCGGATTTAAAAACTCCCGGTGAAGGTGGTCATTTCTGGAGGGTAATGCTGAAAGATAATTCGGGGAATATCATTGCTCAGAGTTCTGTGAATGAATTTTCCATACCGGGTGATTTGAGAATTCCTGTTCAGATAATTCCAAAAGATAATGAAAAAATTATTCCGGGACTTAAAAAGCGGATGAGATTCGAATGGGTAAAAATTGCAGGTGCAAATGAATATGAAATTGAGATTTTTCAGCGTGTTGCCGGGGTAGAAAAACCATTTATGATTTATTCTTCAAAATTAAATTATATCGAATTAACGAATCAGTCAATGTTTAATACCGGTACATACAGCTGGCTCGTAAGGGCAAAGGAGGTACATAAAGGTATGGTGGCTGCCTCTAAAGAATCTAAAAAATTTCATTTTGAGGTGGAACAGGTTGTGCTGCTTCCAGCTCCGGTAGTAAAAAATCCCGGTGTAATATTTAAATGAGAGCTGAATAATGAAATCAAAGCTGATAATGATTCTGGTTTTTTTTATTTCTGTTTCTCTTTACTCTGCCCCGGAACGGAGATTGACATGGGAACCGGTCACAGCGGCATGGGGCTACAATATTGAAATAAGGGATTCCCGTAACAATATTGTTATAGATACGGCAGTCACAGAAACTTTCTTTGTCGTATCTCACCTTGAGCCGGGGGCATACTCTTTCAGAGTATCAACACTGAATATTCTCAAGCAGAAAGGGGAGTCAACACCGTGGATCGATTTTGTTATCGAGAAACTTTATATTCCTGAATTAAAATCAGTATCTAACCGGCAGCTGCTTAGTTCACTCTCAAATAAAAATATTGTTGTAACAGGAAGGAACCTGAAGCCCGGATGCAGGCTGTTACTGCGGGGAAACGGTAAAGAGATAGAAATAACTGACATCACTGTAGATTCCGACAATGAAGTTACGTTCAGCTTTAAACCTGATTCGTCATTGAAAGGGAAATACGATCTGGTAATAATTAACAGGGGCGACGCTGAAGCGGTTCTAAAAGATGCATTCGATATAGTTGAACCGGAAGCGGCAGAGACGATCTGTTATGCCGGAGCAGGGTATTCGGTGAGTATACCTTTCGGGATATGGTCAGATTACTACGCATTTTCGTACACGGGCGTTACCGCTTTTTTCCAGTTTTCCGGAAGAAATTACGGATTCGACAACAATCTATTTGAAGTCAAGCTTGACGCAGTCCGCTACAGCAATGTGGATTCATTGAAAAAAAGCACGCTCTCTTACGCCTCACTGGGGACAGGTTCAGGATACTACTATCCCGTGATCGTTAATTCTCTGGAAATATTCTTTAAACTTATGGGAGGAGTTGTATACACTTCAGTGACTCTGGATGAAAATGTCACAGACAAAAAAGTTTCATCAGTTGACCTGTATTCCATGGCTGGAGCCGGGGTCAGAGCATATTTGAGTGAGAGTGTTTTTGCCGACTCGGCCTGCAACTGGAAAACCATTTTTTATGCGGGAGAGTTCCTTCATGAGGCAGGAATATCTCTCAGCTGCGGAATCAGCTTTTGATATCTTACCCGATTTTTAAACCGGAGACAAAAAGATAGCCCCGAAGGGCCAGGTATAGAATATGAATACAATTTTTCAGATTGGAAAATTATAATTATAATGTGTGGTTGCAGAATGAAAAAAACGATTCAAGTCCAGCGAGTTCAATGCAGCGATACATATGGGAATTACAGTTTTTTATAAGGAGTTCCCTATGGGAAAGTGACAATTCTCTCCTTATCCTTATAAGAGCTGCAAGCAGCAGTGAAGAAACGGCTTCCTGTTCCTTGAGGTCAATAACCACATGGCGGCTATCTGACCTGATGAACTCTTCTACACTTTCTTCAAACATGCGGAGATCTGAACCAATGTTGCTGCATTTTATTACATAAATTCTTTCGGAGGCGCTGTCTATTGCTTCGAACATACTGCTTTTCTCCCGCCTGCTCCATATATAAACCTTTTACATATTTATATAACACCACAGAAATAAAAAGTGCAAGTCATCCGCTGACCAGTCAGAAAATGACTATAGGAAATATGGTTTTTTTAAAGATTTTTCGTGAAATTCTTAACTCTGCAGGTTTATTTGTTGTTTTATATTTGGATCAAAATGAGAGAATTTTTGTTATCATAATCTGCAGGACAGGATTCAGAAATTTCGAGAATTTAAACAGGTTAATTAGGGTTACCTTAATAGCTTCGTAAATTCTATCCGGAGGTGTTTTGCTTTTACTGGATATTGAATTTGATGTACCGTCATATAATAATTTCTGAAACGTATTCCGCAATGGCAAGGCATGAAGTGAGCCCGGGCGATTCTATACCTATGAGGTTTATGAAATTCTTCAGTCCTGAATTATTTTCGTTTTTTATTACGAAGTCCCGGAATTTTTCACCTTCTTTCTGAAGTTTTGGCCTTATTCCGCAGTCGTATGGATAGAGATCTGAAATATCTGTTTTCATAAATAGCGAAAGTGAATAGATAAACTCATCCCTATGGCTTTCATTCATGGAGTAGTCTGTGATGTTTTCTTTCAGGTAGTATGCATTCGGCCCGAAGGCTACAGTCCCGTCTGTAAAGAGCCTGTTATGTATTCCAAGAGACCTGCCGTCGGGAGATGGCACAGGATAGATGAGCATGTTCATCTTTTTAACATTCTCTGATTTGTAATATTCACCTTTACAGAAACTTAAATTGTACCCTGAACTTTCTGTGTTAATTCCGGCAATAGATGCAACTTTATCCGAGAATAATCCCGCGCAGTTTATAACTATGTCCGTATGAATTGAATAACCGTCTTCCGACTCAATGATATAGCCTGAACTTTTTTTCTCTATTCTGTACACTGCTGTTCTGTATGCGAAAAGTACTCCGTTATCTTTGGCGAGAGTCTCAAGCCTCTTCATCAGTTCGTATGAGTTCATGATTCCGGCTGTGGGGACATGGACTCCGGCAATTGCCTTAACCTGCGGTTCACGTTCCTCTATCTCGCTTCCTTCGGCGATTCTGATTCCCGGGACGCCGTTTCTGATTCCGTTTGCGTGGAGCCGTTCCATTTCTGGTATTTCATCCTGTGATGAGGCTATAATGTACTTTCCGCAGTTCATGAAAGTGATATTGTTATCTTCCATGAACCTGTATAAAAGCCTGTTTCCTTTAAGACACAGCTTTGCCTTCAGTGTTCCCGCCGGGTAGTATATGCCGGAGTGGACAGTTTCACTGTTACGGCTGCTTGTGTGTTTTCCGAATGAGTCCTCTTTTTCAAAAACTATAATGTTTCTGAACTTTTTTGAAAGCTCATGAGCTGCGGCAAGCCCCACAGCTCCGGCACCGATTATTGCGGCATCGCATCTCTCCATAAAAAGATATGTTACTTCTCAAACGGGAAACGGTACTGGCTTAAACCCGTTGCGTCCCTCATCTGGATTATCTCTTTCTGAAGCTCTACGCCTACCGGAACTCCTTTCCCCTCTCTCGCAAGGCGCGCGATATGTTCTTTTTCACCGGCAGTATAAATTCTTTCGGCACCTGGCATCTTTTCTGACGAACGGAGCTGTCTCAATATATTTCCGGCTATTTTTTTGAAATCAGCAACTTCAGTAAAGTGTGATATATTTATTGCTATAAAGAAATGCCCCAGCCTGTACGGAACTTTTTTACCGTTTTCAATACCTGTCAGCATCTTTAAATAATTTCCGCCCTGAAGAGCAGCTGAAAGAATTTCAACAACAGTAGCATAACCGTAGCCTTTAAAACCGGCGCCGTCTTCACCAATTCCGCCGAGCGGAGTAAGAGCCGCAGTCCCTTTGATGAGGTCATTTAAAGCCTGAATTGAATCTGTTGTTGATTCACCTTTTCTGTCAATTACCCAGCCTTCAGGCATATTCTTTCCAGTCCTGGCATAAACTTCAATTTTTCCACGCTGGCTGACTGAAGTCGCGCAGTCCAGCACAAAGGGGAATTCTTCATCTGTCGGGATTCCGAATACAAGAGGATTTGTTCCAAGCATGTTTTCAATACCAAAAGTCGGCGCTATTGAAGGCCTGGCGTTTGTTCCGGTAATACCAATCATGTTTCGTTCGGACGCCATTGTCGCGTAGTACCCTGCTATACCGTAGTGAGTGGAGTTCCGTACTGCGACCATTCCCAGGCCGAATTTTTCAGCTTTTTCTATAGCCATCTCCATGGCCCGTTTTCCAATAACGTGCCCCATTCCATTGTGCCCGTCAACAACGGCTGTGGCAAGGTTGTCTTTTACTATTTCAAAATTAGTAACAGCTTCCTGGATACCTTCCTTAATGCGGTCAAAGTAGATCGGCTTCATCCGGTTAAGCCCGTGGGAATCTATTCCGCGTTTGTCCGATTCAATGAGTACATCGGCACATATTGCCGCGTCATTTTCGGGAACTCCGATCTTAATAAATACATCTCTCATGAAATTACGTACAAGATCAAAATCGAGCCAGGTTATATTGTTTTCCATTTTTAATACTCTCCATGGTTTTATTATCATATGATGCAACAGGTTTCTATCAATCGGTACAGCAGATTTTTACACTGAAATACTACATGTTTAAATGTCAAGATTAAGTTGGCCGTTGTTTGTTTTTTTAAGGAGGATGGGATTTGATTATTAATTTTTGAAGAGAAATAATGCCTGAACCGCTGATTGTACCTGGTTTAAGTGATTGACTATGATTAAAAGAATAAAAAATTATAAGCACAGTCAGATAAATCAGCTTAATCAACGGTTCAGAAGTATAAGGTAAAAGTAAATCTGGTTAAGCGGGCTCCTTCTTCTTTTTTCCGAATTTTAAGAGAATTCCCCCTGCGAGTGAAAGAACAAAAAATACACCTGTAATCGGCGCGAAGAGATGCAGCGCTGTGGTAAATGCGACTTTATCAAAAAACGCTGAATTTACAGGATCATTTATTATTTGCGGTATCATAAGCCCAGGTTTTAAAGAAGCGATAATTATAGCGATTCCGGCGATTACAATTATAACCGACGGATATTTAAGAACAAAGCCGGACACCTTCATGCCTGATTTTTTGTCCGGGGCGGCTATGATGAGAAGAATAACAAAAAGAAGCACAGCTCCGCCGGCGGCCGCGGGAGTATATTTTGCAGCGGAGAATACCATCATTATCTTTTCAAAATTTTCGGCCTTCTCTCCCGATAATATTATGGCATCAGATTTTATTAATCCATCAGCCATAGTTAATCCGGTTCCTTTAAGAATTGTGTTCCCCGCTGTTTCGGCAATCCATGAATCGGAGAGCTTGAATATCCGGGTCAGAACCCACGGGCTCTTTAAGCCGGGAGTCTCCCTTATCTTTTCTACGAATACTTCACTTAAAAGATTTTTTTCATTTTCAATTCCATTTTCATTTACTTTAACTTTGAGGCTTATGGCAAGAGGAGGGATGCTTATTTTTTTTACATTTTCGATCATGCCGGATTCAACATTAAGCCTGCTTTCATAAATATTTCCGGATTCCTTCTGCCTCTGCCATGTGGTCATAAAGTTCAGGTAATTTTTTATTACTGATTTAAGCTCTTTTTCTATGAAGAGCCTGTTCAGTTCTTCAGTGAGAGCAGGTTCAACCTTTGAGATGTCGGAGTACATTTCATTCATAAAATCACCTCTGCGTAATTCAATGATATCTTTAGCATCCTCTTCCTTGTCTTTCAGTTCATCATCAGCATCGTCAAATTTATCTTTAGCGTCCTCCATCGCATTTTCTATTTTATCTATCTGATCATCATTTTTACTGCGGTATTCTTTGATATCTTTTAACGCGTTTTTAAGATCAGTCATTTTCAGTTTTTTAAAACGGTCAAAGTCATCTTCATCTTTAAACTCATCGGAGGATTTCTCCCATTTAAGGTCATCAAGTTCATCTATCTGTTTTTCTATCTTATCGAATTCCTCGTTTTTATTGATACTCGTATAAGCGATGAGTTTGTCTTCATAATCCTTCCGTAAAGATTCGTACCTGGGTTTGAACTGGGACATCCCGGTTTTTTTCTCGATTTCTTTTTTTATATCTTTTTCAATCTGAACATTCTTTGTCTCAATGAAAGTCTCGACCAGATTTAGACTCTCAATTACACTGATATAAAAGTTTTCGTTTACTGCAAGTGTCAGAAGTATTGAAGCTGTAATAGCGACGGGTATTATTATAATTGAGATAATCGACAGAATATAAAGAAATATTTTTCTCATATGATGAAACCTCTTTTGAAATTTGATGATAGACTATTGTGCTCATCACCCCGCACCACCGGAGCGCAGGGCTTGAAGTAGAGTGTTTTCTCAAAATCTGTAACTTACTGAATACACATCTCTTAATAAAAATCAATAATAAAAATTAACGGCAGTTCATTTTAAATTGTAAAACAGAAGCCCTATATATTCCTTGAGCCCTTTATACACATCATTTAGTTCGCTTGTCTTTGGTATAAAACTCGTAGCGTTGTATCCCGAGTGGTCTATCCGGTAATCGGTTGGTGCCGCGATGCATGCTACGCCCGCTCTACCGAATGAGTATAGTGACCGTTTCATGTGATACGCTGAAGTAACGAGAATTATTTTTCCGGGATTAAATGTGTTTTTAATATACTCCGCGTTTTCAAAAGTAG
The DNA here is from genome assembly GCA_035403545.1 of Spirochaetota bacterium. Taxonomy (GTDB): domain Bacteria; phylum Spirochaetota; class UBA4802; order UBA4802; family UBA5550; genus WRGT01. Next base: position 8,205 of record DAONFJ010000065.1, on the reverse strand, counting down.
TGCGGCTGCGGTCTTCTTTTATTAATTTAATTTTGCCGGATGCTGAACGGCTCATCAGCCTCAATGCAATATCCGCTTCACTCTCGGACTGCCGGTCAGAGAGCCTACCTCCGGAAAAAATCACCGGTACCCGGTATATACCGGCAAGGTAAATTCCGTATAACGCTCTCTTCATTGCGTCCGGAGAGAGGCTTCCTTTGCCGTATTCTTCGGGAGATGAATCTATTGTCCCGCCTCCAAGTACAACGATATAATCCGGAGTATGCTTTTCATTCAGATTTATTGGAGCGGAACAGTTTTCCAGAGGGGATAGTATAAAATTTTTAACTGGTTCAATGGAGAGTGAGTAAATAAGAATAATATCTGTAATTATCAGGACTATTGTTTTTGTACGGCTCTTAGTGATGAAATAAAGAGCAATAATCAGAATTATTATAAAGATTGAAGGGGGAAAAATTATATAGTTAAAAATTTTTAATAAAGTAAACATAGTTTTATTTCCTGTTTAATAATGACGATTGTAAAATTATACTTCCGTCCGGCGGAGGGTGGATGTATAAATAGTTAATGTGCAGATAAAGACATTATTTATAAAAATTACTATTATAAAAAATTAGTAACGGTAATTTTTTTCTGTCTGCATGTCTTTCTTTTATAGAAAACAGCTGATGAGTGATTAGAAAAATATTTCATTACAACTTTATTGACAAGGCATCCAGTATCTGGTTATATTATAGCAATAAATGATCAGGCCGGCATTCATTGTGCCGTTGTGAACCGGTCCGGTTTCCCGGGTTAGATTTTTTTAATAATCAGGATTTACCGTCCGCAATTTGTATGGTAATAAAGTTTTCTTATAGCGTTCATTCGGGATGACAGTAATATTCATTTATAAACTGATATTTGTGTGGCTTAAACCTGGAGATTTATAATGGGGAAGGATTCAATTGAAGTACAACTGAAAAGTATTAAGAGATGGCAGTTTGTCCCGAATAAAAATAAAATCCTTCCTGTCTTTAAATCGTTTCTGGGCAGTGATGAGTATATTGTTGATGTTATAGACGGATTTTTTCCCGGAGCTTCGAATGAGAAGGGCGGCAGTGATGATTCAGGATTGATACTTGTAACAGATGGAACCGTAGTCCTGATAAAATCCGAATATCCCGATAAGTATATAGCTTTGAAGAAAGACAAAATCAAAAGCATTAGCTGTGTTAAAAACTTTTCTTCTCTCGCGATAAAAATTGAATCGGGAAAAGAGAATTATTCTTTTATTACTCATCTTTCAGAGTTTGCCGTGAAGAATATTTTTTCTGCAGCAGGTAAACCGTTGGAGAAAGAGAATACTCTTAGGAATGATTCCGCAATCATTAATGAAGAGCCGTCATCTGCAGCACAAAGCGGGAGCAGTTATCAGCAGCCCTCATCTTCAGGTTTCCTCTACCCTGAAGTTAAAAAAATCAGTTCTAAACTCAGAGAATTTAAAAGAGCAATTACGGATAAAGTTTTTTTTGAGATGTACCGCGATGATATCTATACAATCTCCGGATTGTGCGGAATGGCCGGGAAGGACCTTTCTGATAACGAAATACTTTTTATATGCATGGTGCTTTCCGCAGGTGAAGAAGATGCCGGAAGTAACTCAATAAGTTTTATTGATGAAGTTATGCTGAATGATTCATTTCCGCTTCACTTGAGAGATATTCTAAACCGGAGAATGGATATAATCATGTCGGGAATTAATAGTATAGACAGTGAACCGGACAAAAAGCTTAAGACTCTGGAATTTTTTGTAAGCTATGACCTCGAACATGATACAAAGTATACTGATAAAATGGCATCTCTGTTTTATGAATACTCGCAGTGTCTTCTTAAAGCGGACGGTTTAATTGACGGGAGGGAAGAGGAAAAACTTAAAAATATTTCTGATCTGATCCGGAAAATGCAGCATTCAAAAACCTCATCCGCCGGAAAAATTGCTGAAGGCGGCGAAACGATAGAACAGGTGATGGAGAAGATAAACGCGTTGGTCGGGATGGAAAACATCAAGGACGAAATAAAATCTTTTATTAACTTCGTCAGTATACGGAACGAGCGTGAAAGCAGGAAACTCCCGGTTACCCCTGTTTCACTGCATGCTGTGTTCTACGGGCCCCCCGGAACAGGCAAGACTACAATTGCGAGGTTCCTCGGCCGTGTCTACAAGGCGCTGGGAATGTTAAAGAGCGGCCATCTTGTCGAGACCGACAGGGCGGGGCTTGTCGCGGGATATGTCGGGCAGACTGCAATTAAAACTGACGAGCTTGTGAGTAAAGCAAAAGATGGTGTTCTTTTTATTGATGAGGCTTATACTCTTGTCCCGGAAGGCAGTGCCAATGATTTCGGGCGCGAGTCTGTCGATACCATTTTAAAAAGAATGGAGGATATGAGGGACGGATTTGCCGTTATAGCCGCAGGGTACACTGATGAAATGGAAAGGTTTATAAACTCCAATCCCGGGCTTAAGTCGAGGTTCAGCAGGTACTTCTACTTTAATCATTATACACCGGATGAGCTTGTAAAAATTTTTAATATATTCGCGGATAATATTGAATTTAAACTGACCGGTGATGCCGCGGATAAACTTAAAGAACTGATTACCCATTTTTATAATTTAAGAGACAAAAGTTTTGGTAATGCAAGATTTGTGCGGAATGTTTTCGATAAGACCGTTCAAAATCAGGCTGACAGGCTGGCCTCGCTTAAATCTCTGACTAATGAACTTTTATGTGAAGTAACTGCGGAGGATATTCCCGTTAAAGAGGATTTCAGCGCTGGACAATTTTCCTGAAATCCTGGATAGTTGTTATATTGAAGAATTTATCAAGATGAGAAATATCGAAAAGAGCCGAGACATGCTTGTTGAGTTCGCAAATATAAAAAGTTATACCGTTTTTTTCGGATTGTTTTGACAGGCTTATGAGCATTCCAAAGCCTGATGAATCTATACTTTCCAGAAACTCACAATTAATTCCGAGTATTTTAAGATCCGGATTTGTTTCAAGCATAAGATTGAAATCATTAAGCAGGGTATCTATGTTGTGAATGTTCAGGTTCCCGGAAATTTCAATCTCGGTTCCATCTGTATAGTTGTTAATTGTAATTTTATCCAAGTTTTGTCCTCTTTTATAAAACAACAGATAGTATAATAAAACATAAACTATCTGTTATTCGATACAGTTTTTTTCAACCATATTTTGAAGTAATAATTCATGTTTTCACTGGGCGGACTGCTTTTTGCCGTATTTTTTTCAGCATTACTCAAATTGTACCTCCTTAAAAAAGCGTTGCAATCATGATTAAAATAATATACTGATAATCGTTCTTTTGAGATAAAGATTTTATAAATTTGTTAATTTTTTTGTGCCCCGATATACAGCATGACCACCGGCCTCCGTACTTTCCGACGGGGCAATAAGTCAGGCTTCACGGATCGGGGCGGAGGAGATAAATGGAAGAGACAATCGAATTTGATGTGCAGATACATGAAGCCGGGCCGGACTCAAAAGCCAGGGTGAAAACTCTATTTAACTATATGCAGGCAGCAGCAGATCAGCATTCCAGGAGCCTGGGAACATCAGTGTCTCTTATGTCAGAAAAAAATCTTACATGGGTCTACAGCAGATTTTATGCTGTTGTGGAAAAATATCCTGTGTTATATGAAAAAGTCTGCTGCACGACATGGCGCTCAGTTGTACTGAAAGGTCTTGTCTGCAGGGAATTTATTATAAGCGGAAGCGGCGGAGAAGTACTGGTGAAGGCTACGTCATCTCTTGCTTTAATAGACAGAACCAGCAGAAGGCCGGTGCCTATTCCTGAATTTATCACCTCACAGCTTGAAGATGATAAGGGAAGAAGCATAAATTTTTCCACGGATATTGTTGAACATAAAAACGAATTTGATTATATTTATAACATTAAAGCAAGTTATGAGACTATAGATATAAACGGGCATATGAACAACTCTTCGTACGCGGGGATTTTTTTTGAGAGTATTTTTGAAAATCTAAAAAATCAGATGATCATGAAATCAATTGATATATCATTCAGAGGGGAGATTATCTATGGAGATGAACTTGAATGTGGAGTCGCGGCAATAGCTGGTTACCCGGGAAGGTATTATCATAAACTTTTCAATAAAACAAAAGGCCGGGTTTCCGCTTATGCGGTTACTGAATGGGTGAATAAAATCTGAAATTTCATAAAAAATTATTGTTCTTTTATAGAACATGTGCCAATGTGATTGAATTTTATTTGAGAGCTGAAAAAATTTTAAGTTCAGGTTATTTATGGTTAAAAATTTCGGAAAGAAGAGGGTAGTAATTGACCTCGATTATATTATGCCTGATACTGCTTTTGTCTACCCTATATATTCCTCGGAGGGTGAGAAACTTCTTAACGAAAGGGAGATTCTCACAGCTCAGAAAATTAAACTGATAAGAGAAAAATGCGGGAACAAGGTGTATTACTCTCTCCCTGAAAATGAAGCCGGACTGATGCCTGATTATGTCTACAACAGGGCTTTTAATAAGACAAAAGAAATAATGGATGCTGTTCTGCACACAGATAAATTCACCATAGATGGTTACAAGAAGAGTGAGGAGCTCGTTATTGAAATACTTGACGAGCTTAATTCAAAAGAAATTTCAGCGATTAACCTTCTGAAAGATATTAAGAATTTTGATGAATATCTTTATTACCATTCTATAAATGTAGGAATGCTGACCGCTATTATGGTTAAAAAAAGAAGAAAATTTAAGAAGGAGGAAGTCCGGAATATTGTGCTTGGTGCTTATCTTTGTGATCTTGGAAAAGTAAAACTTGAAAAGACTGTTCTTGATAAGCCGGATAAACTGAATGATGATGAGTTGATGCAGATGCATCTTCATCCCCAGATAGGATATAATATTGTAAAATCACTGGAGGATATTAATCCGATAGTTCTGCAGACTATACTTTTCCATCATGAACAGTTTGATGATGAAGGATACTACAGTCTTCCATATGATTCTCTCCCCTCGTCGCCGAAAATAGTTTCCATATGTGATATGTATGATGCCCTTACATCTCCGCGTCCGTTCAGACAGCCGTATTCTCCTTCTGAAGCGATGAAGATTATCCTGAATTCAACAGACAAAAAATTTGATCGTGAGCTGGTGAGCGATTTTCTTAACGGTGTCGGTTCTCTTCTCAACAATTCACAGTATTTTTACAGGAAAGGTGATTTCAGTATTCTCAATACTAATGAAGTAGCATTGATCAATGATATCTCCAAATTGGATATTATGAAACCGAAAGTTATGGTATTTGCCAGGTACGATTATTCAGGAGAAAAGGCGACAATAAGATTTTATGAAAATCCGATTGAAGTTGATCTTGCCAAGGATATGCACAGAAAGCTTGACAGCATAATTATGCATCAGAAACTTATCGATGCCATACGTAAGAGGCTGGTAGAAAAGAAAACTCTGATAGACTACCTTTATGTTGCATTGCCGGAGAAGTAGCAAGAGCAAGGGGGACAGCCCCTTGCCCTGTTTTGATATAAAAACAGTTAAAATTTTTCGTAACCGTTGTGCTCCGGATTAAATTTTTTTTCTATTTTAATTTCACTCTTCACCGGCTTTTTTGAACTCTCTTTTGTTTTAAGTTCATGGATATGAATAGTTTTTTGTTTCGTACTCTGAACATTGAGTGTCAGGCTTTCGCGTATTTTAAACTGCTGAACCATTGAGAGCAGTTCCTGCGCCTGATTTGACATCTCTTCACTGGCGGCAGCTGTCTCTTCAACAAGCGCTGCATTCTGCTGTGTCATGGTATCCATTTCGGTTACCGCAGTGTTTATCTGCTCAATCCCTCTGCTCTGTTCATCGCTTGATGCGGCAATCTCGGAAATTATATCTTTAACCTGTTTTGCCGAAAGGATTATCTCTTTAAGCGCTTCACCGCTTTTATTAACAAGATCCGTTCCCTCGTCGATTTTACTGATAGAGTCTTTTATAAGCGTGCCGATCTCTTTTGCCGCGCCTGCGGATCTTTGCGCCAGGTTCCGTACTTCACCGGCCACGACTGCAAAGCCGCGTCCCTGTTCACCGGCCCTCGCAGCTTCAACCGCGGCATTCAGCGCAAGAAGATTTGTCTGGAAAGCAATTTCATTTATCATGGTAATGATTTCTGATATTTTTTTACTTGAATTGTTTATTTCGCCGATTGAAAGAACAGCTTTCTCCACAATGTGACCGCCGTCTACAGCAAGTCTGGATGATGTTTCGGAAAGAGTGTTGGCTTCATTGGCATTACCGGCGTTCTGTCTTGTCGAGGCATTTGCTTCTTCAACGGTAGCGGCAATCTCTTCGAGTGATGATGCCTGTTCTGATGTTCTCTGTGAGAGGTTGTCGTTTCCTGATGCTATCTCTTCAACAGCCCTGACCAGATTTTGAGAAGCTACTATTATATCTGAAATAAGTTTTTCCAGATTGTCTGCAGAAGTATTAAGCGCTTTACCGAGTTGTCCAAGCTCATCCTTCTGGTCAAGGTCTATTCTCTCGAGAAAATCTCCTTTAGCCAGAAGCTCCGCGAATGCGAGGCCTTTTTTTACAGGATTGGATACTGATCTGGAAAGAACGAAGGTAATTACTGCACCTATGCCGAGAGATACGGAAAGGATTATAAGAATCATTACATTAGTTGCTCTTATTTCATGATTCTGCAATTCCTGAATTTTTTTCCCTTCCATCATCTGTATTTCCACAAGCTGATTAAGTACGGCACCTGCAGCATTAAATTCTTCAAAATATGCATTGAGGTATTTCGCGCTGTCAGCAGTATTGATTTTGGCGAGCGCATCTGTAAATTTGATTCTTGTGTCTGCAGCAATTTTTGCTTTAGAACTGAACTCTTCGGCTAGTTTTTTTTCATTTTCCGGCATTGACAAAGAGAGGAAAGTATCTATATTTTTTTTATAGTCCTGCGCAATTACTTTGATCTCATCGTTCATTTTTTCAATATTTTTTAAGTCTTTTTTTTCTGCCGAAGCCTGTTGTGTCATCATACTCAGTTTTATTTTTAAAATAGCGGCATTGGCATTATTAAGATTTAAAGCAGCCAGAAATCTGTTTTTGTAAAAATTATCAAAGGTATTTCCAGCATTTCTCATATTCAGATAAGTGTTAGCTGATATTCCAAGTATAATAATCAGAAATACTGAGCAGGATATTAATACTTTTGTTGCTACTTTAAGGTCGTTAAACCATTTCATTTTTATATCTCGTTTTTAGTTGAAAGTTTGTCTTTATTTTATTTCTTTGCTATTTACATGAACATTAAGACGTTAAATTTATATTGAAGAATTCGTTTAACATCGGATAATGTATGTGCTCTATTTTTGTTTTTTCAGACATTTAATTTTACTCTCAACATAAAATGAAATATTAAGAGTTAAGAATTGTAAGTAATATACTGATAAAAAAAACAAAATAAACTTTCTGTTAGCATTTTTTTCTTAACGGTGAAAAAAATTAAGTAACTGTAAGCAGAATAAAATATCTCTGTCCTGTTCATGCTGAAGTTGTTAAAAATGTATTTTACAATAAAATGGTGACTTGACTTTGTAATTATTAAAGTATTGAATATTAACAGTGAAAACCGGTTGTTATGGTATTTTAAATTATATATAGAATCAAAATTCTGAAAGTGTAAATCAACAGGGAGCTTTTTATCATGGTGAAAAAGAGCGGGAAGGATGTTCAGCTCTCATTTGAGTTTGATACTTCCGGTCAGAAAATCAGGTTTGTCACTGTTAAGGGACAGTGTAAGTGCGGCTACAGCGGCGAGTTTAAGAAAGCTGATATTGTTCTTGAGATGACTGTTCTTTGCCCTAAATGCGGCTCTGTTATAAATATAAAATAAGTATGTATAATTTTACCGGTAATATTTCCGGGTGCGGATTTTTTATCAGTACAGTGTCTCTTCTCTTTTGATCATATTTCCGCATTTTCGGCATCTGTAATTTTCCTGCGGAATTCCGAAGTCAATAAATACATTAAGCATATAACCGCATCTGCAGCTGTATGAAAATTTTCTAATTTTGTAATCCATGGGATACTCCTGAATAAAACAATGAATTATTAGTTATAGTATCGGCATTTTGGCAGGAATAGATAAGGG
>DAONFJ010000064.1:2740-20307 GCA_035403545.1 Spirochaetota bacterium | reverse complement strand
CGAACGATTTAGTCATTATTTGTTATACTCATAATGTGTGGAATTAGAGGGATGGAAATTTCTCTTCAGATTCCAGCATTTCGTTATTGTTTTAGCAGAACTGGGCGGTGCAGTGATCAATCTTTTGGTGGCTGAAGTTCTTTGATTTTATTACATATGTTGATTTATATTTAAATATACAAATAACAGCCTGGATTAGCAGTCGAATACCGGGAATTAAATTTATGTATTAATAAAAAAAAGAGATCTAGGTGATCTCTTTTTTTTATATTTTAACCCGGCAACGTCCTACTCTCCCACACAGCTACCCATGCAGTACCATTGGCGATAAGAGGCTTAACTTCTGTGTTCGGAATGGGAACAGGTGTGGCCCTCTTTCTATAGTCACCAGGAAAAATTTCTTTTCCGTTTGATAAAACCATATAAATCGGTATGAGTTTTTAAGTCAACTTGATTCTGATATATTTTAATTTTTTTTAAAAAAAATTAAAATATATCCTAGCGGTACCCCAGAGAGAGGAGTGCCGCAGAATCTTTGCCTCCGTGTCCCTTTTTATTCTGCAGAAGCTTCACCATCGCACCCCTTTATAGATATATCTAAGTAATATTATGCAGCAATATTTTCTTCAAGTTCTCCTCCGTGAGGTTTAATGGGCGTAACAGAGTAATGTTTTATTATACCTGAATGGAATTCTATTTAGCGTTGATCAATTCCATTATTTTTTTGAGATTCTTTGAAAAAAATTAATATAAAAAAAAGAGATCTAGGCGATCTCTTTTTTTTATATTTTAACCCGGCAACGTCCTACTCTCCCACACAGCTACCCATGCAGTACCATTGGCGATAAGAGGCTTAACTTCTGTGTTCGGAATGGGAACAGGTGTGGCCCTCTTTCTATAGTCACCAGGAAAAATTTCTTTTCCGTTTGATAAAACCATATAAATCGGTATGAGTTTTTAAGTCAACTTGATTCTGATATATTTTAATTTTTTTTAAAAAAAATTAAAATATATTCCAGCGGTACCGCAGAGAGAGGAGTGTTACAAGAGCTTTGCCCCTATGCCCCTTTTTATTCTGCGGAAGCTTTACCATCGCACTATTTTTTTCAGATGGATTCATCCTTAGATCCTTTCTTGTAAGGTTGAGGGAATATAAGGATGAACAAAAGTATCTAACTTTCTGCTCACTTGAATCCCCTGTAGGGGATTCAAGGATAATTCCAGCATAAATCTGTTTAAGTAATATTATGCAGCAGCACTTTCTTTTAAATCCTCTCTCCGGGCGGTGTACTGAGCCTGTCGAAGCGGGATTTAGGTGGCTTAGCAGAATTCTATTTAGCGTTGATCCATTTCATCATTTTTCTGAGTTTGGCACCGACCTTCTCGATCTGGTGATTCTGCTCCTCTTTCTTTATTTTGTTGTAGAATGGACGTCCATTCTCATTCTCTGCAATCCAGTTTTTAGCGAATGTTCCATTCTGAATTTCTTTCAGTATTTTTTCCATTTCCTTTTTTGTGGCATCTGTAACAATTCGTGGTCCGCTTACATAATCTCCATACTCGGCTGTATCGGAAACAGAATATCTCATATAGTTTATTCCTCCCTGATAGAAGAGGTCAACTATCAGTTTGAGTTCATGAAGGCACTCAAAGTATGCGATTTCCGGCTGGTATCCTGCATTAACAAGAGTTTCAAATCCTGCTTTAACAAGATGGGAAGCTCCTCCGCAAAGTACGGCCTGCTCTCCGAAGAGGTCTGTTTCTGTTTCTTCTTTAAAAGTTGTTTCAATAACACCCGCTCTGGTCGCTCCGATACCATCAGCATACGCAAGCGCAATTTTTTTGGCTTTTTTTGTAGCATCATTCTGTATAGCTATCAGTGCTGGGACTCCGCCGCCTTTTTCGTACTCGCTTCTTACCAGATGTCCGGGGCCTTTTGGCGCAATCATTATTACATCACACTCTTTCGGCGGATCAATTCTTTTGAAGTGGATGTTAAATCCGTGTGAGAAAACAAGAGTTTTTCCTTTTTTCATGAAAGGTTTGATATCGTTGTTGTAGATTTTTTCCTGAATATGGTCAGGAGCAAGTATCTGGATAAGGTCAGCTTTTTCAGCAGCTTCTTTTGCGGTCATAGGCTGGAAATTGTGTGATACAGCAAGTTTATAATTTGCAGTTCCTTTTACTTCAGCGATGATAACATTCAGTCCGCTGTCTCTCAAATTCTGCGCCTGTGAGTGTCCCTGGCTTCCATAACCTATTACAGCTATTGTTTTTCCTTTCAATAAACTGATATCTGCATCTTTTTCATAATACATTTTAGCCATTTTTTATCTCCTTGAATTCAATATATTTTTGGTAAATGTTCAAAAACACGGATTAAAATATTTTCCGTCACATCAGGGTGCGGCGGAGATTATAATCGCTACATGTTTTTGGGCAGCTACTATTCTTTGTAATTAATCAATCCTTTTCTTTAAGGATTGAGACCAGTCCTGTGCGCATTGACTCTTTTATCCCATAAGGGGATGCTAATTCTATAAATCTGTCAATCTTTTCTGTATGCCCTTTTATTGAAAATGTTATAGTTTTAAGTGAAATATCCGCTACTTCAGCTTTAAAAAGTTCCGCGAGCTGAAGAATTTCGCCTCTTTTTGCGGCTGGACAATTTAATTTTATAAGAGCGAGTTCTCTCTGAATTGACGACGATTGCGCATGATCGGATACTTTTATTACATCAATAAGTTTATTAAGCTGCTTTTTAACCTGTTCGAGGATTCTGTCATCACCGTTAACTACAATTGTCATAACTGAAATGTCGTCATGTTCAGTTTTGCTTACGGCGAGAGAATCGATGTTGTAGCCTCTGGCTGAAAAAAGTCCCGCTACTCTTGCCAGTACCCCGAATTTATTTTCTACTCTTACTGAAATTATGTGTTGGCTCATATTTTTACCTACGCAAGTTCTCTCATTATCGTCTCTTTTATGGTTTTACCCGCAGGTACCATCGGATAGACATTTTCCTCTTTGCAGACCTTAAAATCAATTATTATAGGCTTATCTGTTATTGACAGCGCTTTTTTTATAGCAGCATCGACTTCTTTCTGTTCTGTTACTCTTATTCCTACACAACCGTAAGCTTCAGCAAGTTTCACGAAATCCGGGGCAAAATTTATGCATGTGTGAGAATATCTTTTGTCCCAGAAGAGCTGCTGCCACTGGCGAACCATGCCGAGAAATCCGTTGTTGAGTATTGCAATAATTATCGGCAATTTATGCTGTGCGGCAACGATAAGTTCCTGAATATTCATCTGAATTGAACCGTCTCCGGCAATATCTATTACCCTTTTATCAGGACGTGCAAGCTGCGCGCCTATTGCCGCAGGGAGCCCGAATCCCATAGTTCCCAAACCTCCTGATGATATAAATGTTCTCGGTTCAGTATATTTGAAGAACTGGGCAGCCCACATCTGGTTCTGGCCTACTTCTGTTGTGATAATAGCCTTTCCTTCCGTCAGTTTATAAAGCTGTTCAACTACATATTGAGGTTTGATATCACCTTTTTCCTTCATCTCATACTGGAGGGGATTGTCTTCTTTGACTTTTTTCAGCTCATTGACCCATTCTTCGATTTTCGGTGCTTTTATCTCTTTATTCATCTCTTTCAGAATTTTTTTACAGTCTCCGACGATAGGGATATCGACAAGTACATTTTTACTTACAGATGCAGGATCAATATCTATATGTATCACCTTCGCGTTAGGTATAAAATCTGATATTTTTCCCGTAACACGGTCATCGAATCTTGCACCGATTGCGATTAATAGATCGGAGTTATGAACTGCATAATTTGCATAATAAGTTCCATGCATTCCAAGCATTTCCATTGAGAGGGGGTCGGTTTCAGGGTATGTTCCCATTCCCAGGAGTGTTGTTGTTACCGGGATTCCTGTTTTTTTCACCAGTTCTCTCAGTTCTTCAGCAGCATTTGATATTACAACTCCCCCTCCGGCATAAATTATAGGTTTTTTTGATGATTCAATAAGCCTGCATGCCTTGGATATTTGTACCGGGTGACCGTCATATGTAGGTTTATATCCCCTTATGGAGACTTCTTTGGGGTATTCAAAATCGTACATCCCGTTTGAGATGTCAACCGGGATGTCGATAAGTACAGGTCCGGGCCTTCCTGTGGATGCTATGTAGAAAGCCTCTTTTATAATTCTTGCCAGATCTTTTATATCCTGTACAAGATAATTATGTTTTGATATTGGCCTTGTTATACCGGTAATATCAACTTCCTGAAAAGCATCATTTCCTATCATATTAGTAGAAACCTGTCCGGTTAAAACCACAAGAGGAACAGAATCAAGATGCGCTGTGGCAATCCCGGTAATCAGATTTGTTGCGCCAGGTCCTGACGTGGCAAGAACAACTCCTGTTCTGCCGGAAGCTCTGGCATAGCCGTCTGCGGCATGGATTGCCCCCTGTTCATGTCTGGAGAGAACAAATTTTATAGGTGCATGATATAGTTCGTGAAATATGGGGATTACGACTCCGCCGGGATATCCGAACAGATATTCCACATTTTCTTTTATAAGTGACTCAACGATTATCTGGGAACCTTTAATTTTCAAAGTGAATCTCCTTTAGAGCAGATATAAAAGTAAGAGTTTTCACCGGTGGAGCTTTTGTCAAATTTTTTTTATACAGGATCGTTTAAAAGCTTGATTAGATTTTAAATGATCCTGTATATTATTCCGGTAATTGTTTTTAGATATGGTTTTAATGTAATTAAGATAGAATTTTTTATGGATCTGCCAGCTAAGTCTATTTATTGTCATAAAAAAATAAAAAACTTTATTAAAATAGAATACTGACAATCATTGGACCTGTTTTGCATGTTTCATGAACCTGATCGTATCAGGATATTCCGGCTTTTGAAGGCTTGAGAGGAACAAATTCTGTACGACAAAATCAGAAAACGGGATTTTTAAGTCATCCCGCTTACAAAAAACTGTTTATGATGAAAATTGGTAAAGTAATAGATCAATGTTATCTTAAATATTATAATTAATGGATTTTAAATGAATAAAGATTTTGTTGAAAGGGTATTTAAAAGAATTGTAGCGATAAATTGTTTCCATAATCTTGAAGCAATTCCACATTCGGATGTTTTCTTTAAAGAAACAGAAGCTCTGTTAGGTTTATCAGTTCCCGAACTGGAACTGATAATAAGCATTCTTAAAGAATCACATAAAATTTTTGTAATGGAAATTTCGCGCGAGGACAGCAATAATAAAATTGAAAAAATCTTTGGTTATGTCGATGCGGACCTTCTGACTATACAGAAATTGAGAGATGTTTTCCACAAAGCATTGATGGACGATTATGAAAAGGATACGGGAAGGAGAAAAACCTCCGGGCAGATAATAAAAGAACTGATCCCTCAGCTTCATTATATTAATCACACACCGAGGGGAAAGCTGCTCAATAAAACTATAATGCTTGATGAATATTCCCGGCTTCTTGAAAGAGACTACAAAGAATATACGGAGGAATGGAAAGAGGAAAATCTTCAGCTTCAGCTTTCGGTGAACGAAGATTTAATGAACACGTATACAAATGATAAAAAAAAGACTGTAGAAACAGATTCCCCATCCGAAAAAAAGGGCAAACCTGAGAGGGCGGTAGATTCACCCCTTTTAGATGATTTTTCCAAACAGGTCAGCGCCGGATCAATTTCGAGAGTTCTTCATATTTATGGTGTTGATTTTTTTTACAGGGTTAATTTAAGACAATATAAATTTGATTATCTCTCCCAGGTTCTTGATACTGGAGTTATTGACAGGAAAAATGATCTTGTAATACTTAAAGAAATGATAAAAAAAATTAAAGAAAATATGGATCTCGATAAAGAACTTGATAAATATTATGATGAAATAATGTCACTTGACAGAAAGGTCAGCCGTAATATTAGCTTTAGCAAAAAATAAGTTTTACCGAAAATAAATTTATAACAGATATAGATAGATGATAATATGAAAAAACAATACCTCGTAATACTTATATTCTTTTTAACAATACCCGCAGCGCTTCAATCAAGAGAATTTCTGAATACGGTAGTGCACCTCAATTTTGGCGGGATGTATACATTTTCTACAAAAGGGGATATTCTCGATAGCGAAAATGATGAGATAAAAAGCAAAATCGCAGACAGCTCAAATGTAAGCCATTATGAAACGGCCTATTGCGCGACTCTTGATATTGTTCCAACCAGTCCTTTTATACTAGGGATGGAAGAACATGCCATAAAGTTTGGAGTGAGGGGATCATATCGGCTTCACTATCTCCAGCAGAGAGTTACAGCCGGTACTGAAATTGGAGACCAGGTTATGGATTACAGGTCATGGATGATCGGACCTGTTGTTCATTATGCGCCTTTTATTGAACCTTCTGATTTGAATGAAGATTATACTGCAAGCGGCGGATTTACTTTTTACGCTCTTTATGGAAGGATTAACGGAAATTTAACCGCATTTCCTTCTGTTAGAGAAAGCGGTGCTGCTGTTGGTGATTATAGTACTAAAGTCACCGGCTATAAAATTGATGTAGGCGTTGGAGCAGAGATTGCGTTATGTTCTTTAAATGTTGGTGTGAACGTTTATTATTCCTACATCAATCTCAACATGAAGGATGAGATATACTCTGATCTGGGGAAGAATGGCTACCTGAAAGAGGGATGCCTTGAAATCTATGTCGGAATTCCAATAGAATCATTTATAGAACCTCTTATTCCAAAATTCTAGTCTTTCAGCCATATAAGTAATTCTGCATGCTATACCCGCAAAAACGGGTATCCACTCTTTATAAAATAAAGTTATAACAAGGAATCCGGAACTTCGTCAATTTTACAATAAGGGAACGAAGCGGGTTTACTTCGTTATTATTTAATAAGCAAACTGATTTTTTTTGCCCGGCATAATTCAGGATTTTTTATATAATCATCAAGCGAGACTTTATTTTCATAGCACTCTTCTTTCAGATATTTCAGTATCGACAGGAAAGTTTCTTTTTCAACGAATCCCGGAATAGTTGTTACAGGTTTTTTCTTATTATCAAGGAAAAGTGTTGTTGGAAATCCATTTGAACCTGTATACGCCATCAATTTGGAGGGAGGTATTTTTTGACCCATAAGTTCAATTGTTTCATTATCCTTTTCCGGATTAACTCTCATGCTGATAAAGTTTTCGTTCATGTATCGTGATACTTCCGGATCGCTGAATACTTCAGAATCCATTTTCTTGCAGTAAATACACCATTCAGTATAAAAAAACATCAGGACAGGTTTTTTCTGAATCTTTGCATTTTCCAGTCCGCCTGATATTTTTTCCCATCTGACAGCTGCGTCACTGTTTTTCGCGGAAACTTTATCATTACTGTTTTCTTTACATGAAAAACAGCTTATCAGCAGGATTAGAAACATTGTGAAAATATACTTTATTTTATTAGACATTGTTTCCTCCATAATATTACCCGGATTATTGATAGTACACATTAAAACACGTGACTCATGAAAGTAAAGTGATTATTTTGGTTTGTGTGGGATCAGATTCATCCGGGCATATTTTTTATATTCTAATAAATACGGAAATTTGATGTTTAACAGGTTACTATATTTGCTAAACATTGAAATTTAATTAAGCCGATAAAATCGGTATAAAATTAATTTTATCCCTTGACTCGGGCAGTAATGTTGTTTTTTTAATTCAATAAATCAGACTATTGTAATTGCATCTTAAATTTAGTTGAGAGCAGATGTTCTTTATAACGTTCAGCCCCCGCATTCCCGGAGGGGGCAATGATATGGTTATTGGAATTTAATTATTTGCATTAAGATTTTGCTTTGCCCCATCCAAGGGTGCGGGGCTGACTTTAAATAACGGAACTTACGGAGAAAAATATGCCGGTAACATTAGATGAACTTAAACTGATAGCACGGACTGTTCGTACACTTTCAATGGATATGGTGCAGAAGGCTAATTCGGGCCATCCCGGTATGCCCATGGGGTGTGCTGATATTGCATCAGTACTCTGGACAAAAATAATGAATTACAACAGTGAAGATACTTTGTGGGCGAACAGGGACAGATTTATTCTCTCTGCGGGACATGGTTCAGCCCTTCTCTATTCAATGCTGCACCTTTCCGGTTACGGGATTACAATAGATGATCTTAAAAAATTCAGACAGATGGGGAGCCTGACTCCGGGGCATCCTGAATTTAAACATACACCCGGTGTTGAAACTACGACAGGACCGCTGGGCCAGGGTTTTGCGAATGGAGTCGGTATGGCTATTGCCGAGAAGCTTCTTATCGAAGAGTTCGGCGACGTCATTGATCATTATATATACTCAATCGGCGGCGACGGGTGTATGATGGAGGGAGTGACTTCTGAGGCGGCATCTCTTGCCGGGCATCTGAAGCTGGGAAATCTTATTTATATTTATGACTCCAACAGGATTACAATCGAGGGCTCAACTGATCTTGCATTCACAGAAAACGTTAAAGCAAGATTTGAGTCGTATAACTGGCATGTACAGGAAATTGACGGACACAATTTCGGTGAAATTGAAACATCAATACTTGAAGCACAAAAAGTTAAGGATAAACCATCTCTTATAATAGCGAAAACTGTTATTGCAAAAGGAAGCGCCTGTATGGAGGGGAGTGAGGAATCTCATGGTGCTCCACTCGGTGAAAAAGAAATAAAAGCATCGAAAGAAAAACTGGGATGCAACAGTGAAATAAACTTTGATGTACCGGAAGAAGTTTACTCGATTTTTCAGAGAGTAAAAAATGAGAAAAAGAAAACATATGATTCATGGCAGATGAAATTTAATTCAAAAGTTAAAGATGAACTTAAGGAAAAATGGAACAAATTCTTCAGCAAACCCGATATCGAAAAGCTGAGAAATGTCCTTCCTGTGTTTGAGAAAGGTTCCAAAATAGCAACCAGGGCAGCCGGAGGCAAGGTGCTTGAAGTTTTATATAAAGAGCTTCCGAATTTTATGGGAGGTTCGGCAGACCTTGCTCCGAGTAACAAGACAATGGTTAAAAATATCAGTGAAAGCGGACCCGGGAAAGCAGGAAGAATAATTCATTACGGAGTTAGAGAAAACGCAATGGGTTCGATTCAGAACGGAATTGCATATTATGGCGGATTTATCAACTTCTCAGCGACATTTTTTGTATTTATGGATTACATGCGGCCGGCAGTAAGGCTTGCGGCACTTTCCGGGCTTCAGTCAATATATGTATTTACTCACGATTCGATATTTGTCGGAGAGGACGGCCCCACACATCAGCCGGTTGAGCATCTGGCAGTATCGCGCGCAATTCCTAATCTGAATGTTATCCGGCCTTGCGATGCTGAAGAAACAGTCGAAGCATGGATCTCGGCAATATCGAGGGACAATGGACCGACTTTGATTGCACTCTCGAGGCAGAATCTTCCGGTTATTGAAAAAACAGGTAAATACTCTGCAAGAGACCTTGCGAAGGGAGGTTACATTATATATGATCATGATGCTCCCGACCTGGTTATTCTTTCTACGGGGTCTGAAATTCATTTATCTATCGACGCTGCAAAACGGCTTTTAACCGAGAAGGGGCTCAAAGCCAGAGTCGTATCTCTGCCATGCTGGGAACTTTTTGATAAACAGAGTGAAGCATATAAAAAAGAGATTCTTGGTTCAGTGAGCCGAAGAGTTGTTGTTGAAGCAGGAATTAAAATGGGCTGGGAGAAATATGCCGGTGAAAATGCTCTCTTTATTACAATAGATGAGTTCGGAAGGTCAGCTCCGGAGTCCGACATCGCTGATTACTTCGGATTTACTGTGGATAAAATTTTTGACAGAATAGTTAAATACATGAACTGATTTTTCCATCAGCACTGATTTACAAACTTACTGCATTGTTAGGGAAGACTTCCCCTTTAAAAACGGGGAAGTCTTTTACTTCCGTATTCATCAAATATACGTTTATAAATAAATATACAGTTTTTAGCATTGATGTCTTCGCCATTTATGGAAGGGTGAAGCACAATGTTTTAGTACCGGAACTGTATTCAATAATTTTAGAGAGAGTTTTCCTGATATAGTTTTAGTGTCAGAAGAGCGCTGAAATCTCTAAAAAATTTAAAATCACTTTACTTAATCCGATTCATTTTTATTAATAATACCGGAAGATAGTGCATATAAACTCAAATCTTCGAGTTTATTTTCTTCCAAAATTTGTTTTTTAGATTATATTTTTTTAATACAACGATTGAATAAATATGTAATTTTTATTATAATGTTAGAATAAAAGATTAAATTAGCTTTATAATGACTGCATTTTTATTCAATTTTAATATTTAAGTTTAACGCGAATAATTTCATGCTGCTATCAAAACAGGAGAAAACTTATGGGGGATATGGGGCTAACTGAGGTTTTTTTAAATGAATCAAAAGAGATCATCGGCAATCTGGAGACAGATATAGTTACTCTTGAGGAGAATAGAGAAGATCAGGATATTATTAATAGAATTTTCAGATATTTTCATACTCTTAAAGGGAGTTCCGGAATAGCTGGATTTAATGTAATTTACGAATTTACTCATAACCTCGAAAGTCTTTTCGATAAAGTAAGGTCTGGCGATATAAAGGTCAGCAGAGATATAATTGATATTCTTCTTGATAGTATAGACTGGATAAAAGAAGAGCTTTTCAGTGAAAGTGATGTAGATGATTCGGGAAGGATTCAGGCCGAGCTTACAGAGAGGATAAATGAATGCATGGGATTTACGCCTAAAGTAAGAGAGGAAAACGGTGATTTTCTTATTGAAGTGGGCGCTTATTCCGGAGTAGGTTCAAGTGAAAGATATTTCAAGGTAATTGCGGATTTTAAAGATGATATTTTCAGTAACGGAATAGATCCCCTGATGGTTATTGAAGATCTTAGCAACCTGGGAGAAGTAATGATCTCCAATGTTGATCAGAAAAGAATACCTGATTTTTATAAAATGGATCCTGAAAAGTGCTATCTGTCGTGGGAAATTATTCTTAAAACCACTTATGATGAGATGAAATTACGTGATGTTTTTATATTCGTGATGGATGATAATAATGTTGAGATTGAAAATGTAACAGATAAATACGCTGAAGTTAAAGAGCATGGACTCCTCACAGAAAAGAAACTTGGTGAAATACTTATAGAAATGGGTATTATCAGTGATGCTGATCTCGAAGAGATAGTGAAGCTTCAGAGCAACCAGAATTTTAAAATCGGAGATATAATTGTCCAGAAGGGCCTCGCTTCATCGAAACAGGTTGATGAAGCTCTCCAGGAACAGGATAAGATTAAGAAGAAACTGGAGATCAGTACTGTAAGGGTTGACTCGGCAAAACTCGACAATCTTATGAATCTTCTCGGAGAAATAGTAATCGGGCAGGCATCTCTCCATCGTGTTTCTGAAGACATGGATGAGGAGAAGGCTTCCAGTCTGAAAAATTCTCTATACGGGCTTGATAGAGTTACAAGAGAATTCCAGGAACAGATCATGTCAATAAGGATGGTTCCAATCGGTCCGACATTTGATCAGTTCAAGAGATTTGTCCGCGACACAGCCCATTCTCTCGGAAAGGAAATCAAACTGAAGGTTGAGGGCGGAGATACCGAGCTTGATAAAACTGTAATCGAAAAGATCGGCGACCCGTTGAAGCATATGATAAGGAATGCAATTGGTCATGGAATTGAAGTTGCTTCGGAAAGGACTAAAAAAGGTAAACCAACAGCAGGGACTGTTACTCTCAAGGCGTATCACCAGGAGGGAAATGTTTTTATTGATGTAATAGATGACGGGAAAGGTATAAATCTTGCTGAGGTTAAGAAAAAAGGAGTTGCACTCGGCCTTATTGCCGAGGAAGAGACTTCGAAAGAAAAGATCCTGTCTTTGATTTTTAATCCCGGTTTTTCGACTTCTGATCATGTGGGAGACCTCTCAGGCCGCGGAGTAGGGATGGATGTAGTTAAGACCAATGCTGAAGAGCTCAGAGGATCTGTCGAAGTAAAAAGTAAGGAGGGTGAAGGAACACTTATCCGGATCAAACTCCCTCTTACTCTTGCAATTATAGAAGGTATGCTCGTTAAAGTGGGCCCTTCGATTCTGATAATACCGCTTCTTTCTGTCATTGAAACTATCCAGGTTAAAAAAGATGATTACCGTACAGTTGAGGGCAAGGGTGAAGTCATTCTTGTCAGAGGTGAATATATCTCTTTAATAAGGCTTAATGTTCTATTCGGTTTAGAAGCCGGTATTACAAATCCCTGGGAGGCTCTCATTGTAATAGTTGAATCCGGCGGTGAAAGAATTGGAATAATGATTGATGACCTTATCGGTCAGCAGCAGATAGTAATAAAGAGTATCGATAATTTTATTACAACAAGCAGATCAATATCCGGCGCTACAATTCTTGGAGATGGAAAGGTCGCACTGATTATTGATATACACGGTCTTGTCGGTGAAATAAAAAACATTTAAAGGGATGAGATATGAAAGTTGATAAAGATGTCAGTGTAAAAAATATCAATAACTTCTACTTCGCATTGAGAGAAGAAGTTGAAAATAATAACCAGGTAGTAATTGATTTTTCAGACTTATCGAGAATTGATTCAGCTGCCGCCCAGGTCATTCTTGCCGCAGCAAGAAAAGTTAAAGAACTCGATAAAACTATACGTTTTGTAGGAGTATCATCAGAATTAAAAAAATTGCTAAAACTTGCCGGAATAAAATTACAGTAATTACTAGGGGGAAGACGTAAATGAGTAAGTATATAATGGTCATTGATGATTCACCAACCATAAGAGTCAGTGTGGAACTGGCATTGAAGCAGCTTGGCCTTATGATAAAACAGGCGGAGAATGGCCAGGATGCGCTTGATAAAATAAGTGAAATTAAAAACAGCGGCGATGAAATCGTTTTGTGTTTAAGTGATATAAATATGCCGGTACTTAACGGAATAGAATTTATTAAAGAATTCAGGAAAGTCGATAAATTTACACCTGTGGTAGTACTGACAACTGAGGCTGAGAAGGATATAATTCAGAAAGGCAAGGAAGCCGGCGCGTCCGGATGGATTATAAAACCGTTTCAGGCGGAAGACCTACTTAACGTAGTAAAAAGGTTTGTGAAATAATTATGTATGAAAATAATGTAAATAAAACTACTGAGACAAGCAGGAATGAGGAAGTGAAACAGTATGTTACATTTCTTGTGGGAGATGAAACATATGGTGTTTCAGTTATCAAGGTTCAGTCAATTAATGAAATGGTTGAGATAACCCATGTCCCGAAGGCGTTATCATTCATTAAAGGTGTAATAAATCTCAGAGGGGCGGTAATTCCCGTAATTGATATGAGGAAGAAGTTTAATCTTCCCCCGAAAGAGTATGATTCATTTACTGTTATTCTGATTGTTGAGGTTAAGGGCAAACTTATTGGAATGATAGCGGATGCCGTCTCTGATGTTGTCAGCTTTCCTGTTTCAGATATAAAAACTAATATTAATTTTTCTGCAAGAGTTGATACCAGTTCTATTGAAGGAGTAGGTATGGCGGGAGAATCTTTGATAATACTTCTTGATGTAGATACGTTTTTAAATAGTGAAAACCTCAAGGAATCATGCTGAGGAGCCAGAATAACAGAACCGGTAAAGTTTTGTATTTCATTTACCCGGGTGATCATTTTGCGTCTAATGAGGATTGCTATATCGGAACCATTGCGGGTTCATGCCTTGTTGTCTGCCTTTTTGATTATTTTAAGAAGACGGGAGGAATGATAAACTTTGTAGTTCCCGGAACGTCAGTTACTGACGGTATACTTCATGATGATATATCAAGAATAGGGATTCTGAATATGGAATACCTGATGGCTGATATGGTTAAACTTGGATGTGACAGGCATCATATGAAAGCCAAAATATTCGGGGCAGGGTATACAGATAATTTAAAAACCGGAAAGATATCCCTGCCTGAAAATAATATTAAATTTGTAAAAGAATACTTTGCCCTTGAAAATATCTTAATAGAAAAAAGTGACCTTGGCGGAAACTTCAGAAGAAAACTTTATTTTTCACCAAAAGATGGAACTGTTTATAGAAAGATACTGCAGAACAATGAGGATTTTTCTGAATTTATAATGCTTGAAAAGGAATATGTTGAAGATGAATTCAAAAATAGAAATAAAGTCGGAAAGATTTTACTATTTGATTAGGATAAACAATGATTAGTAATTATAACCTCAGTGATAAGGATTTTCATAAATTAAGGGATATAATTTATGATGAAGCCGGGATTAAACTTGGTGATGTAAAAAAAATTCTCATGCAGTCGCGTCTGATAAAACGCCTCAGAGATCTTAGACTTGATAATTTTACTGAATACTATGAATATCTGATACAGAATTATGAAAAGGAAAAAATAAATTTTATTAATTCTATCACCACGAATAAAACAGATTTTTTCAGAGAGAACGACCATTTTGAATTCATGAAAAGTAAAATACTCCCGGATTTTGAAAAGAAAAAAGAAAATGAACTAAGAATATGGAGTGCGGGATGTTCAACCGGAGAGGAGCCATATACAATAGCAATTACACTTTTTGAATATTTTAACGGGAAAGTTCCCCCGGAATTTCTTATACTTGCAACAGACATTGATACACAGGTTTTAGAAAAGGCACAGGAGGGTAATTATTCTGCGGATCATCTTGCGGATGTCGAACCGAAATATCTTAAGAATTATTTTTTTGATAACAGCAGCGAGAAAGGAAATTTTTATAAAGTAAAAGACCAGCTTAAACAGGTGGTTTATTTCAGGAGGCTCAATCTTCTTCAGGATGATTACCCGATGAAAAAGAAGTTTGATATTATATTCTGCAGAAATGTAATAATTTATTTCGACAGGGAAACCCAGAAAAAATTATTCGAGAATTACCACAGGTATCTTAAAGACGATGGCTATCTGCTAATAGGGCATTCGGAAAATATTACAAGCATAACGGATAAATTTTCATTAACAGGCCGGACAATTTATAAAAAGGTGGTTTGATAAAGGGTGCACGTACACGCAAAACATAAGCTCGGGAAGAATCTTAATATAATTTATCCCGGTGAGTATTATATTACCAATAAGGACGAGCTTATCGGGACACTGCTTGGATCATGTGTATCAGTATGCCTTCATGATCCGGAGAATAAAATCGGCGGGATGAATCATTTTATGCTGCCGGGAAAGATCAGCAAAGCTGATATTTTCAGCGACGATAATGCACGATATGGAATAGCATCTATAAATAAAATTGTTTCTGAAATTGTAGCTAAAGGCGCATCTAAAAATCATCTTACAGCAAAAATATTTGGCGGCGGGAATATAATTAAATTTTTGAACATCAGCGGCAAGCAGAGCCTTATCCCTTCTGATAATATAAGAGTGGCTAAACTGTTTATGGAAATAGAGGATATACCGATAGTCGCATTAGATGTCGGAGAGGATTATACACGAAAAATAATCTTTGATGTCAGCTCGGGAAAAGTATATCTGAGAAAATTCAAAGGCGGAACTGTGAATGATATTGTTATAAAGAGAGACGAGGAAGCGTTGATTCACAACATAGAAAAGCAATTTAATTAAAAAGAAGAGAAATTTATGTTACAGAATAAAGTAAAAGTATTGATAATCGATGACTCAGCATTGATGCGGAAATTTTTAACTGATATTTTATCTAACTCATCTCAGATAGAAGTACTTGGAGCTGCTCTTGATGCGAATATAGCGGCAAGAAAAATAAATATGCTCAATCCGGATGTAATTACACTTGATATTGAAATGCCCGGTATGGATGGCCTGACTTTTCTGCAGAAGCTTATGATAGCAAATCCGGTTCCGGCAATAATGGTAAGCTCTCTGACTGAAAAAGGTACTGATGCCGCTGTGAGGGCGCTTGAAATTGGCGCATTTGATGTAATAGGGAAACCGCAGTTTGATAAACCTGACAGTGCCGCAGAATTCGGCAGAGATCTCATTGAAAAAGTTATTGCCGCGGGACAGTCAAAAAAAAATATAAAGAAACGGGCTCCGGTTAAACTTGAAGTTGAACAGAAATATTCGGCGGATGTAATACTGTCAAAAGCTGAAATGTCTAATAAGAATAAACCTACGGAAAAAGTAATCGCCATCGGCGCGTCAACCGGCGGTACTGAAGTTATAGACCAGATACTTGTAAATCTTCCGAACGGATGTCCCGGAATTGTAGTAACCCAGCATATGCCGGAAAAATTTACAGAAGCCTTTGCCAACAGGGTAAATACAAAATCTAAACTTTTTGTAAAAGAAGCAATAAACGGAGACAGGCTTCTGACTGATATAGCACTGATAGCTCCGGGCGGAAAGCATATGCTTCTTAAATCTGACAGGAACGGATACTGGGTTGAGATAAATGACGGGCCTCCGGTAAACAGGCACAGGCCATCGGTGGATGTGATGTTCCGGTCGGTAAGTAAATATGCCGGAGATTCGGCAGTCGGGATTATCTGTACCGGCATGGGAAACGACGGCGCTGCCGGTTTACTCGAGATGAAGGAATCTGGCGCGTATACCATTGCACAGAATGAAGAGTCATGCGTTGTATTCGGAATGCCGAAAGAAGCAATAAAACTCGATGCCGCAAGATTGATCACTGATGTTGAAGGGATAATTAACTATATTAAGAAGATGTGCCATTGAATATTGTAACAGTTTATAAAATAGATTTGTTGTTTCACATGGATTATGTTGTAAAGCGATAGACATATTTAATTAGTATTTGTAGCCCTGAATGAAATCATTTATATTTATAGTTAAAGTACCTGCAGGTCCGGTAACATCTATAGCCGCATCGAAATTAAAATTATAAATACCACTTGATGGGTTTGTTACTGTCATTATTAGGGGATCTGTGGTTGTTGTATATGTGTTTACTCCCTTATTTACCATAATTGTATAATTTGCTGATGTTAGATTGATTATACCAGATCCGGTAGTAATCGCTGTTCCATTCCAGTAAACCTTAATGCTGAAGTCGGGGCTAGCATTTGCTGTATATTTGTCATTTGCTGCAATTCCAATATAATTAACATCATTTAATTCACCTTGAAAGACTATAGCATTGCAATCGGAGGCTGCTCCGTATGATTCACCGATACCTACAAACGCATATTGTTTACTGGAAGATACTGTCTTCGCTGTCAATCCCGGGTCAATATATCCTTCATCTGAAGAGCTGCTTGATGAGCTGTTGCAGGAAATCATTATGCCAGTAATAAATATTAATATAATTAAAAAAGAGATTCTTTTCATATCGGCTCCGTATGGAAATTATTGCACATAATCATGTAATTAAAATATGAATACTCATTCTTCAGTTTTTATACATTACATTATTTGTGCAATAATAAAAAAAGAATAAGTTGTGTAAAGAAAATAATTTGCT
>DAONFJ010000064.1:0-2640 GCA_035403545.1 Spirochaetota bacterium | reverse complement strand
GGAGTACCTTATGAAAGGTGAAATTGAAATTAAAGTAAGAGGATATCATCTGGATGTATATTCTCATGTAAATAATGCCAGATATGTCGAATTTCTTGAAGAAGGAAGATGGGCGCTTTTTGAGGATCTGGCTTTGGCGAAGGAGGCCGTTGTAAAAGGCTATGCTTTCAATATTGTTAACATAAATATCAGTTATAGCAATGAAGCTTGTTTAGGCGAGGTACTGATTCTTAAAACTGAATTAAAAAAATACGGTAATAAAAGTATTACTTTATCTCAAAAAATTTTCAGAAAGAGTGATGGTAAACAGTCAGTTGATGCGGATGTGACATTTGTTCTTCTGGATACGAAAACAGGAAAGGCTGTGGAACTTGATGAAAATCTGAAAAAACTTCTTGATTAGAGATACAAACTTTAAGTCAATTTAAGCTTTTTTCTTGACTTAAAGTTTACTTTGCTGTATAATATGCCTTAATATAGAATCATTATAGGGGTACAATTTTGAAAAAGTTATTTTTTATAGTTGGTATATTTTTCTTTTCAATTACTTCATCCTTTGCAGTTTTTTTTATAGATGCGAAAGGGGATTATATTACAACTGGTGATTTTGAACCTGTGACAGGTTTTGGATTGGGAATTGGATTTGATCTTACAGATGATGTAAATTTTCTTATACGATGCAGCACAGCTACTAATACTGAAAATAAAGGTGCAATTGATGAAATGCGCTACGATTATAGTACTGTAACCGGCGGTATCGAATATATACCATCAATTCCTGCGCTTGATAATTATAGAATACATTGGAAGAATTCTTTAAATCTGGGCGCGTCAATGTTTGAACTTGATGTTGAGAATGCAACTGATGGAAAAGATAGCGAAACGGGTTTTATCGCTTCATTCTGTACCGGGCTCCAGTTTGATTTTACACAGACAGTAGCTCCATTTTTTGACCTGGGATATCACAAATCTTTTTATAGTTCTACTTCAGATTTATCTATAAACGGATGGCAGGCAGCTTTGGGTGTGAGATTTTTTATCTGCGGAAGTAGAAATTATGACGCAGGGTATTAAATAATTTGTATCATAATCAAATTAAGCTATACTTATTTAACATGAAAAAGCTCAGGAAATAACCTGAGCTTTTTCATGTTAAAAATTGACTTTTTAAAAAAAATGATTAAATTATATATAGAGTCGATAAAAGGTTTTAAATGAAAAGTGGATTGAATATAGGATTAAAGCAGACTCAGAAATTGATAATGACTCAAACTTTGAGGCAGTCTATTGAGATGCTTCAAATGACAAATCTTGAACTTTCCGAAATGATTTCACAGGAATTTCTGGAGAACCCCCTTCTGGAAGAGATAACATCTTCGCAGGATGAAGACTATCTCGAAGAAAAAGTAAATAAAAATATTAATGGAGATGAAGGCGATGCCGGAGATTCACCGGAGAAAAATATTTATGATGATCCTAACGAGAGTGGTTTAAATAAACATTATGAGGATGAAGACAGGAACAGGCTGTTCATTGAAAATGCTGTAACAACAAAAGAGAGCCTGAAAGAGCACCTGTTATGGCAGGCGACTATGACTGCCGGAACAGCCAAGGAACTGTCACTCTATGAAGAAATTATTACAATGCTTGATGATGATGGTTTTCTGAAGGAAAATATTTTTAATAGTATAAGTGCTGAAAACAAATCAGAAATAATTAAATCTATTCAGAATTTTGACCCGGTTGGCTGTGCCGCTTTTTCAATAAATGAATCTCTTTGTATTCAGTCCCGATATTATTTCCCTGAAGATACCATCCTTCATTCAATGCTCACTGATCACTTCAGTGATTTGGAAAAACTCGATTATGGAAAAATTTCTAAAGATTTGAGTGTACCGGAAAGTGTCGTGATTGAAAAGAGTAAAATTCTTCATAATTTAAATCCTTTCCCCGGAAGATCATATTCGGGAAAAGAATCAAAACCGGTTATTCCGGATGTTGAGGTTAAAATTGTTGATGATGAGATAATTGTAACTTTAAACGATGATTGGGTTCCCGGTATTAAGCTCAGTACATATTATATCAATCTGCTGAAGAAAAAAAGCATAGATAAAGAGCAGCGTGAATATTTAAATTCAAGGCTTCAGGGTGCGATGGCTCTTTTAAAAAATATTTCATCGAGAAGGGATACAATACTCAAAGTAACATCTGCTATGATGATGAACCAGAAAGAATTTCTTCAGAAAGGCCCGGGTCATTTAAAATATCTTACACACCATGATATTGCCGCTGAGGTAAATGTTCATGAGTCAACCGTCAGCCGTGTTTCCAGCGGTAAATACCTGCAGACACCCTGGGGTGTTTTTGAAATGAAATATTTTTTTGTTTCACGTCTGAAAAATCCGGGAGAGAATAATGATGATGATCAGTCATCAGATAAAGTCAAGGGGATGATTCAGGAGATAATAAACAGCGAAAATCCTGATAATCCGGTAAGTGATGAGGAGGTAGTGAATCTTTTGAAAGAAAAGGGAATTACTGTCGCACGAAGAACAATTGCGAAGTACAGGGATATTTTAAATATTCCTGCTTCAAATAAAAGAAAAAAGATTAATATGATCAAATCGTAGGAGAGCTTAT
>DAONFJ010000063.1:0-20945 GCA_035403545.1 Spirochaetota bacterium | reverse complement strand
CGCCCCCGGTGTATGTAGAGACGTAGCGCGCTACGTCTCTACATACACCGGGGGCGAACATATTTTAATAATCTATGCTCGCTATAATTTTCGTTTTCAAAGAACTCTATTTTTTTCCCAAAAGGAAAACCCGGCCGGCTCTCCCAAGCCCGCCGGGGTAAGAACTAATGGTAAATAAATCTAATTATCTAAGTAACTGCAATATTCCCTGAGACTTTGCGTTAGCCTGAGCAAGCATCGCCGTACCACTCTGTACAAGAATCTGATTTTTTGTAAAATCAACCATAGTCTCTGCCATATCCGCATCTCTTATACGGCTTTCAGAAGACTGGATGTTTTCATAAGCTGACATTAAACCTTTAGCTGCATGTTCCATCCTGTTGTAATATGCTCCGAGATCCGCTCTCTGTTTTGAAAGTACATGAAGAGCATTATCCATAACCCCGATGTTTCTATTAGCTTCACCAGCTGTAGAAAGAGTAATAGGCTGACCTGTCATATTCTTCAAACCGAGAGCTTTAGCTGTCATTGTCTGAATAAATATTCTTTCTCTCTGATGCATGTTTGCTCCCATGTGTATCCACATAGATGCAGTAACGCTTACTCTTGCAAAATCTCCCTGTAGAAGATTCATTTTGTTGAATTCCGCCTGTGAAGCAATTCTATCTACTTCATCAACGAGCTGAGAAACTTCAACCTGAATAAGCTGTCTGTCTTCAAGAGAATAGATACCGTTTGAAGACTGAACTGCAAGAACCCTTATTCTCTGAATGATGCTTGATACTTCATCAAGGTATCCTTCAGTTGTCTGAACAAGAGACATACCATCTTCGGTATTTCTTTCAGCCTGTCTTAATCCGTTAACCTGAGTTCTCATTTTTTCAGATACTGCAAGACCGGATGCATCATCACCAGCTTTATTAATTCTTAAACCGGAAGAAAGAGATTCCATATTCTTGCTTACATTCCAGTTTTGGAATTTTAAAGCCCTGTTGGTATTAATAGCGGACATATTGTGGTTAATAATCATTTGATTCCTCCATGAATCGTTTGTTGTAAACCCGGCATCCTTGCCTGGTGTGTCAGAATAGACCTTCTGACATTTATAGATTCGGGAGGAGTCCCCCTTTTAATGAGCCTGTTTATATCGATTTATAGGCGTTTATTAGCGTTTAAAGCTGATTATTTTAATTTATGGCTATCATTTAACCATTTAATGATTTTTTACGCATAATTTACCTTATTTATATAATCGGGTAATCAGCCTTGGGCTGTTAGAAAAAAAATTTCATTTGTTTGAAATATTTAAGTAACAAATTATTCTTGATTTTTAAATGCAGAATATAATCTATTAAGATATGTTCTCTGTTCCTTCCTAATCCTCACACAAATATTTAACAGAGGGCTGCAAATAAAATTATAGGAGATTAAAATGATAAAAAAAGGTCTTATTTTATCGATGATTTTCACGCTATCAATACTTTGTGTATTCTCAGGTTGCAGTAAAGATGGAGCAAAGGGAAAAAAATTAGTTATAGCTACTGATGCAACATGGCCTCCAATGGAATATATTGATGCTAATAAAAATATTGTTGGTTTTGATATTGATATGTTTACTGCAGCTGCAAAAGAGGGCGGATTTGAGATTGAATTTAAAAATCAGGCTTGGGATGGAATTTTTGCAGGACTGGCAGCCGGAAAGTATGATGCAGTAGTATCATCTGTTACAATTACTGACGAAAGAAAAAAAACTATGGATTTCTCTGTTCCATATGTAAATTGCGGCCAGATTCTTGTAGTTAAAAAAGAACTTAATAATATGGATAAACTCACTCAGTTTGAAGGGAAAAAAGTCGGAGCACAGATAGGAACAACAGGTGCCCTTGAAATTAAAAAACTCCCCAAAATTACTGTAAAGGAGTATGACGAACTCGGACTTGCCATGGAAGACCTTGCTAAAGGAAGAATCGATGCTATCGTTTGTGATTCACCGATTGCTGCGGATTTCGCTCTCCAGAATCCTAAATACAAAACTATTCTTAAAATAGTAGGCGAACCTTTTACTACTGAAGAGTATGGTGCTGCCGTAACTAAAGGAAATAAAGAAGTCCTTGACTTGCTAAATGCCGGCCTTACTAAGGTTAAAGAAAAAGGGATAAATAAAGAGTTAGAGAAAAAGTGGCTAAGATAAATTCAAAAACAAAAATACACATCACTGATGGAGTACTCATCCCGGGAAGGGATGATTCCTCTCTCTTCTCCGCATGGAGAATCGCGTTTTACGGAGCAATATTAACATTAATATTGCTCCCGGTTTTCTCTCCAAGACCATATCTCGATCTTCTGCTTTTCGTACCGGACGGCATTTTAAAAACATTTCAGGTAACTGTTTTATCAATATTTTTCGCATTGATAATAGGCCTTTTAGTCGGACTTGGCAGAATATCAAGATACGCATTTGTTAACAGAATAAGCACCGTTTATGTGGAAATTATAAGAGGAATTCCACTCCTTGTACAGTTGTTCTACATATATTATGCTCTTGCAAAATTTGTAAGAATTTCAGATATAACATCTGCGGTTATCGCGATTGCAATATGTTACGGTGCATATATCAGTGAAATATTCAGAGCGGGAATACAATCAATCCCTAAAGGACAAATGGAAGCAGCACTTGCGCTGGGCTTTACAAGGGGTCAGGCGATTTTCAGGATTATACTTCCTCAGACAATAAAAGTAGTTTTACCTCCGATTGGAAATGAATTCATAGCATTGCTTAAAGATTCTTCACTTGTTTCGATCCTTGCTGTATCCGATCTTTTAAGAAGAGGAAGAGAATTTGCCTCTACTACTTTTGATTATTTTGAAACATACACAATGATTGCAATAATTTACTTAATTCTGACACTATTCTTTTCAAGGCTTGTTGCAATAATGGAAGAGAGGATGAAAACCGATGCCAAGTAGAGTTAAAGTAATTAATGTTTCAAAAAATTTTGACCACGTGATAGCTCTTAAAAATGTAAGTCTTGAAGTAAAAAACGGAGATGTCTTTTTTATAATCGGTTCCTCCGGAAGTGGAAAGAGCACCCTTCTCAGATGCATCAACAGGCTTGAAAATGTTACAAGCGGTGACATATGGATTGAAGAAAATCTTGTTACAGGACCGAAAGCAAATATAAGATTGATAAGAGAAGAGACAGGAATGGTTTTCCAGTCATTCAACCTCTTCCCTCATCTAACCGTTATAGATAATATCACTCTTGCACCACGCATTGTAAAAAAAACCGATCCTAAAGAAGCTGAGGAAAATGCCCGCGCACTTTTGAAAAGAGTAGGACTTTCTGATAAGGAAAAAGCATACCCTGAACAGCTTTCTGGCGGACAGCAGCAGCGTGTAGCTATTGCCCGTGCTCTTGCAATGAATCCTAAAGTTATCCTCTTTGATGAACCGACATCAGCTCTTGATCCCGAGATGACAAAAGAAGTCCTCGACGTAATGCTCGATCTCGCGCGAGATGGAATGACCATGATCGTAGTTTCACACGAAATGGGATTTGCAAAAGCCGCAGCCACCAAAGTCGTTTACATGGATGAAGCGGAAGTTATAGAGATGGGGACCCCGGATGAAATTTTTAATCACCCGAAAAAAGAAAGGACTCAGCGCTTTTTGAAAAATGTGCTTAGAGCTTGAAATAAATTCGCATTTATTCATCTCCAAAAAACCGGTCAAACTGACCGGTTTTTTATTCACTCCAGGAATATTGACACTGAATCATTCTTAAATAATGTTGCCTGATAATGTACGGTTAAAATAAACAGTTGGTCCTAAAAATACTGAAAGATAGTTGATGTGGTAACAAATATCATTTTTTGTAATCTCTTTATACAATTATATAACACTTAACAGATGAATTAACATATATCATTCTTCAGTTACGATCACGGAGTACACTTTAAACGCTGGCTCAACGTAACCGGAGGCGGTACAGATTGTAAATACTAAGCATTCGTTAACTGTTATATAAAAAGAATTATATTTGATATTTCAACACGCTATTTAATAATAGACAAAATTAATCAGAGGTGCTTTTTATGAAAATTGAATTCGTCGGCGGAGCAAGAACAGTTACAGGTTCTTCATACATCATAAAGGATGACGACTTCACAATAATGATAGACTGCGGAATGTTTCAGGGAAGACAGGAGCTTGTACAGCGAAACCAGCTCCATCTGATTTATGCTCCTCAAAAAATTGACTGCATGCTTCTTACCCACGCACATATAGATCACAGCGGATTAATACCTAAACTTGTAAAAGAGGGTTTTTTTGGTAATATATATGCTACCAAAGCAACTGTGGACTTATGTTCCGTAATGCTCCCGGACAGTGCACACATTCAGGAGATGGATACCAAATGGATAAATAAGCGGAACAAAAAACTCGGCAGGCCGGAGGTTGATCCGCTTTACAGTGTTGAAGATGCCGACAAAGCGATGAGCCATTTTGTTCCCGTAAATTACGGTGAAGTAGTTCAGATACATCCGCGGGTTGAAGTCAGATTTCGTGATGCAGGACACATTCTCGGTTCTTCATTCATTGAAATGTGGATTGATGAAAAAGGGAAAAAAACCAAGGTTGTATTTTCCGGAGATATTGGTACACGGGATCAGTCTATAATCAGGGATCCGGAACCACTCGATGATGCGGATATCATTCTTATTGAATCTACATATGGAGACAGACTCCACAAAAACAGGGAAGATACTTATAAAGAGTTCAAAACTATTCTTTTAAACTCAATAAATAAAAATGGAAATATAATAATTCCGGCATTTGCAATCGAAAGAACCCAGGAGATTATTTTCACACTGAACAGGCTTTTTAAAAGCGGTGAACTTCCGCGTATTCCCGTTTTTATCGATTCACCGTTAGCAATCTCCGCAACGGAAATATTCAGAGAAAACAAACAGTGTTTTGATGATGATATGATTAAAATACTTATGTCAGGCGACAACCCTCTCGATTTTCCAAATTTAAAATTTACGAAAACATCAGAAGAATCAAAGCTCCTTACTGACGCTAAGGGAGCAATAATTATATCAGCCAGCGGAATGTGTACTGCAGGCCGAATACAATACCATTTACAGAATAATCTCTACAAAAATGAATCAAGTATTATCTTTGTTGGTTATCAGGCAGAAGGTACTCTCGGGCGCCGACTCATTGATGGAGCAAAACAGGTAAAAATTTACGGAGAGGATATTGCTGTAAATGCCCAGATTCATACTCTTGGAGGTTTCTCTGCCCACGCGGATAAAGATGCTCTACTGAAATGGCTCAGCACCAATAAAAATCCGAAAACTAAAATTTTTGTAGTTCATGGAGAAGAGGAGTCTGCTGAATTTTTCGGAAAACTTGTAAGCAGCGAATTCGGATTAACAGCCTATGTCCCAAGATGGGGAGAGATTGTTGATCTGGAAACAATGCACTCTGAATTTGCTTCATATGGAACAGCTACTGCAGAAAGATTCTCGCCGGTTGACAGCCAGATAGAAGCTTTAACAAACTCTTTAAAAATACTTACTGAAAAATATAATAAAGCTAAAACAGAAAACAGGCTCGAATCAATTAAAAGACTGCAGGATGATATTAACGACGCAAAAGAAATGCTTTCAATGATAATAGACGAACTTTAAAATTAGTAATGTGCGGCGATACCTGTTAAGCGGACGCCAGAGATGATGTGGTGAAGGAACGAAGCCCCTGCACCACATCATCTCTCCAGTGTGGAAAATAGATTTATTTAAAAGATAAGCCTTTACCGCTAAGCTGATGACAGATTGCTATAGCAAGGGCATCGGCCGCATCATCGGGCCCTTCGATACTTTCAAGCTTAAGTAATTTTTTCATCATAAAATATATCTGATCTTTAGACGCTTTACCGTACCCTGTTACAGAATACTTTATCTCTGTCGGAGAATATTCAGTATAAGAAATACCTTTAAGCTTTAATGTCAAAATTATTACTCCAATCGCTTTTGCAACGGAAATTGCTGTTTTTGTATTATTCTGAAAGAAAATTTTTTCTACTGCAGCACAGTGGGGTTTATATTCTTCTATAATATTATTAAGGCCCCTGTGTATTTGCAGGAGCCTTTCATCAAAATCGTCGCCGGGTGAAGTTTTTATCACCCCATAATTCCCTACTTTAAAACCATCATCCAGAACAGACCACCCGACTATATCATAGCCGGGATCTATTCCAAGTATTCTCAAATTACTCGCCAAGTTTAGCCATTATCTCATCAGAAATATCATAATTTGAATATACTTCCTGTGCGTCATCCTGATCTTCAAGCAGCTCCATAATACGCAGACATTGACCGGCTTTTTTTTCATCAAGTGCTACAGTGGTTTTAGGCACATAGGTAAGCTGATTAACAAGAAGATTAAAATCCTTTTTAGAAAGAAAATCAGAAACCTGTACATATCCTTCCGGGGAAGTAGTTATTTCGATATTGCCATCTTCACTTTTAACATCTTCTACATCAAAATCAAGAAGCATTTCGATAACTTCATCTTCAGTTAACTTCCCGCCTTCTATAACTATTACACCTTTTCTATCAAATAAATAATTAACAGAACCGGTTTCACCCAGATTACCGCCGTTTTTACCGAATATTGATCTTATTTCAGGAGTTGTACGGTTTTTATTGTCAGTAATGCAATCAACCATAATAGCTACTCCGCCGGGGCCGTACCCCTCGTATCTTACCTCTTCATAAACCGCACCATCAACATTACCAACGCCTTTCTTGATTGCTCTGTCAATATTGTCATTTGGCATATTATTTGCCTTAGCTTTTAATACTGCAGTACGAAGTCTCGGGTTAGAATCAAGATCCTCCCCTCCTGCCCTCGCAGCAACAGTAATCTCTCTTATAAACTTTGTAAAAAGAGCGCCCCTTTTTGCATCTGTAACACCCTTTTTTCTTTTAATTGTAGACCATTTACTATGTCCTGACATAAAAACCTCTTACATAAAACTTTTCATAATATACTGAAAGTAAATATCCCGGCTGTTTATCCAGCTTCGATTCTGCTGAAGATAAACCGGACACATATCAATTCCTGAAATCAGATTTTTTTCAATATGTTTTGCAATATACTAATAACCCCTTTTTATTTTCAACTGTAATTTTACTATCATTTCCCTTGCATTGTTAGAGTTGTAGTCAAACTTTACAGCTTCCCTGTAATATTTAATTGCTTCCTCATATTTTTCAATTTTTTCATTTGAGACTGCTATAAACCATCTTACTCTTCCCGGCTGAAGTTTATTAAACTCTAATTGAAAATTTTCAATCTCTTTATCAAGTTTATTCCTTTCATCGATTAAAATTTCATAATCCTCATATTTTTCAAATTCTTTATCATTAATTAATGCAGATTTTAATTTATTGATTTTTACATTTACTGATTTCCTCTCATCATTCTTTGCAGCAATCATTTCCAGAATTTTTTCCTGATAATTAATACACTCATAATAAAATGAAAGCGCTTTATCATATTTTAAATTGTTATAAGACATATCTCCCAGATATTCATGCGATTTTGATCTCCGGTATATATCTTCTTTCTTCAGAATTTTGAGGGCTCTCTGCAATGACGATTCGGCTAAAATATAATTCCCGGTCCGGAAATATGAGATATAACCCAGCGAAAATAAAGTCTCAGCGTCATCAGGCCTCAATCTCAAGTACTCATTATAATATTTTTCTGTCTCAAGGTATTTTTCAATACTTTCATAAAGGTTCCCGAGTTTGAGGTATACTTCCGGTTTAACAACTTCCTCTGTGTTTTCTATATATCTTCTAAGATGAAAGATCGCTTTTTTCTTCTCTTTAGTTGATGATAACGCATCTCCAATTTCATACGAATACTGGTACTTTGAGGGATTAAATGTATATGCCTGTTCGAGGGCATCTATGTAGCCCTTAAAAAAGGACGGTTCATTATATGATTTAAATATCTGAGCAATTTCATAAAATATCACATCATCCCTTGCAGGTTCAATTTTTCTGAATCTCAATGACTGCACGTAATGATTCAGGCCCTCTTTATTTTTATTCAGTTTAACACTGCATCTGCCGGCATAAAAATGAAGTTCAGATAATTCACTATTGTCTTCTATAAAAAATCCTTTCTCTTTTCTGTTCCTAAAAAGAGTCAGAAGATTCACATCTTCTCCGACATTACTGAGAGCAATATACCCCGCCGGAATTCTTTTGTCTTCCACCCTTTTACTATATATTCCGTTAAGTTTAGAAATAATAATTTCATATGATTTCTGATACTCATTGCTTTGATAAAGAGATACATAATCTTCCGCGCCCTGAGCGTAAAGGGCTGTTAAAAAAAGAAAAAACATTGTTGAGCAGAGTAATGCTTTCTTCATCCTGAATTTTCCATTTTAAAAAATATTATCCATCAATAATGATTACATTTGTTTATATTATTAATAAAACTGATCTGTTTAAATTTTTAAAAATCCTTTACAGAAAAGGACGGTATCATAGAATCTTTGAATGTATAGTCTTTCATTATTTTGAATTATATATAATTATCGGAAAAAATTGTTTGTAAAAATCATTCTTTGCTTTTTTTTAATTTAAACTTTATTTATATTTATAATTTTTCAACAAAACTAACCGATTTTAATATATAACTTAAAATAAATTAGATAAATAAGGTCAATTTAGGAGTCTCCATAAATGAGTCATTTTAAACAATTCAGTTATCCTGATATATCTCGAAGATGGATGATTCTTTTCGCAATATTTTTAACTTTTTTCAGTATAACCATTTTATTGTCTGATTCAGCCCTGATCTTCAAGCAGTATCTGCCTTATTATCCTGTAATAAGAATAATTCTATTCATGACTCTTTTATCTTTTTTAGCAGGAAACCTGGTCGGAAAATTAATTTACAGTTCATTCACTAAATATAGAATTATTAATATCACAGTTTCATTTATTCTTTTTTTAATGCTGTTTTTTTATTTTTTTAAAACTCTTATTTCAGGTGAAACTTTTTCACACTTTAATCTTTACGTCAAATCCCGGTATCTGACATCTTTAATTATAATAGCTCCATCTTTCTTCTCTGGAATGATCAATTGCTATTTCGCAAAAATTTCAGCAGGAGATTTTATTGACGAAAAAAATCTCCTGTCCCGTTATTTAATTATTACTTGTCTGGCAATTGCCGCCGGTATTTCTTTGTCTCTAATAAGTCATTTGATTTATCCGGGGTTCTGCTACTTTGGCTACATTTCTGTATCCATGGCATTTTTAGCAATGATACTTATAATCTTTGTAAATATTCCGTTTATTCCTGAAGCGCTTATTGCCCAGCATTATCCCGATGATGATCACGTAGAGCAGGAAATGCAGTTTCACAGAGATGATCTCTTCTATACATATACAAATTTTTCTTATATCACTATTTATGTTTTTCTCGGATTAATTGCATTCAATAAGTTCTTCGGCGATTTTTATTACTACAATTTCATGTATGTGTCTGTCATTTTAATTTCAATGATTCTCGGAATAATAATGGGAACGATCAAAAAATTCTCTTCCTGGCATGTCTACAGTGAGATGCTCTTCCCGATATTTTTTTTATCATATCTTTTTTTACTCTATAACTATGAAAACAAAATTCATCCTTTTATAGGATTTCTATTTCTGATACTTCCGTCATTAATATTCGGATTTTCTATAAAGCAGACGATTTTAAACATAACTTATAACTTTAAACACGAAAAAAGATTCAGTATTATTAATTTTTCCCTTTTTATACTGCCTATTCCAATAATAATAGCAGCCTCTCTGGTAGGTTATACCAATCTGTTTTTTTTCCTGATACTATATGTAATTACTCTTCTGAATATAATAATACCGGGACTTTTTCTTTTTAATTCAAGTTTAAGTTCAGGGAAAAAGCTGTTTTACTTTTTTTTCTCTCTTCTTTTTATTCCATCAATAATTTTCATGCATCTATATTATAAAATTCCCTTAAACAGCAAACCATTTGTAGATAACATTACCAATTTTGAATTACTGCGGAATACTAATTTTAATCTTCCATACATTAACGAAAGAGGAGAGATTAAAAAGTCGGGCTCTACAATATTTTATCTTTCAGAAAGCACAATACGTAATTTAAAAAGAGCTGCTGCTGTTACTTCTCTCTTTTGTGATGAAGAATCCAAAGTGATGATTATAGACAGCAACCAGAAATTTTTTAGAAATCCTCTTTTCGGATTTTACAAAAATTCCATTGTAATTGACAATGTTCCCTCTGAATTCATCAGTAACAGCAAGCTGCCGATATCAGGCAGAGAGCTTTATGTTGCTCAGGAGAAAGAGATACTTAATTTTCTCATCGATGATAATACACAATATCACTCAATAATTGACTCACCGAATATTCTTGATCAGAATTTTTATCCCTTCCGGTTTTCAAAGGATTATTATTTATTAGCGAAGAAACGATTAACTGAAAACGGTGTGTATATTAATATAATAGATCTGCAGCTTTCGAATTATGAATTAATATCAAAATCTTTATCTGCGATTTCTGAAGTTTACAAACATCACCTGGTTTTCATTTTTTCAAATATAGCAGTTGTCATTTCATCAGATAATAGTGAAAGCCTGAAAATTAATAGAGACTCCATCAATCGAATTACAAAAATAATTGAAAATAATTCAATATACGGATTAATTTTCTATAATGAAATTCATCCTTTCAATAATATCATCTTTAATGACTTAAACATTTTTCAGCAGTTTTTATCATCATCAAAAAAAATAAATCCGTATATATATTCTTCGGTAGAAATAAAAAATATTCCTGAACAGCTATCCGAGTTTTACTTCTCGTATAAAATCGAGTGGATTGATTCTCTTTTTTCTGATGAGAAGGAAAACAGCAGTTTTATCTCTTCATT
This sequence comes from Spirochaetota bacterium, assembly GCA_035403545.1. GTDB lineage: Bacteria > Spirochaetota > UBA4802 > UBA4802 > UBA5550 > WRGT01. Next base: position 9,924 of record DAONFJ010000063.1, on the reverse strand, counting down.
CAAATCTGAGCTTTCAAGGAATACTGCAATACTCAACCTTTTAAAAAGAACTGAATATGCAGAATCAGTAAATGCATATGATCAGGAAACGGACCTGTTATTTCAGCTTAAAAAGTACACTCCCTATAATGACGATTTAAAAAAATATCTTCAACTTGTTCTGGAGTATAAAGAAAACTATTACTATATAGAAGCATTGAGACTTGAAAAAGAAAAAAAATGGGATGATGCAGCAATTTTATACCGCGCAATTCTTACAATGAACAGTAATAATTTTGATGCAAATTACAGATTTGGTCTTCTATATATAACTCTTCAGGATTTGAATAACGCATTCAAATATCTTGATACAGCATTAAAACTGAATAAAAACCATCCGCAGGTACTATACCAGATGGGTATTTTATTGTTTTCCAGTGATAAATTTAAAGAATCAATCGAGTATCTTGAAAAGGCGAAAGAGCTCGGAATAAATACTGCAACGCTTTACCTGTATCTTGGAATATCATACGAGAAAACAAACCAACTTGAAAAAGCACATGAGAATCTCGAAAAAGCTGTCATGTTAGATCCGGGTGACGCAAAACTTAAATCTGTGATTGATCAGCTGAACAAAAAAATTACTGTTGAATCAGATCAAGGAGTTACTGAAGAGAAGAAGAATATGTCTGATGACGAACAGGATGAAGAGATAAAAATTCCTGTTAATAAAAAAGCTATCAAAGCAAGATTGAAGGATAATGAAGAATAATACTGAAAGTTTACTGCCTTGGAAAAAAATTTAAGGGGCAAAGCCCCTTAAATCAGATTTTATCATTTTATTTAAATCTTTTTATTATTTATTTAAATGAAGCTATCGCTTCTTTAAATTTAGGAATTGACCTCTCTATAACTTTTTCAGAAATACAGTATGCAATACGGAAATAGCCCGGGCCTCCAAATCCGACACCCGGTACTGCCAGGATGTTATATTTCTGAAGATGTCTTACAAATTTTACATCATCACCACCTGGAGATTTGCAAAAGAGATAAAATGCACCTTCAGGTTCAGTAAACTCATAACCGGCTTCCTTTAATCCAGACATAAATATATCACGTCTTCTTTTGTAAATATTAACATTTACTGCCGTTTCATTCAGTTGTGCAACAATTCTCTGCATCAGAGCTGGAGCATTAACAAACCCCAGAATTCTGTTGCTTAAATTTAATCCGGCCATTAAAAGAGCATGATTATCTGCATCGGGACTTATAGCAACATAACCAATCCTTTCACCAGGAAGTGAAAGTGATTTCGAATATGAATTAATAACAAGTGTATAAGCATATTTAGACAGCACCGGAGAAACAGCCCTGTTATCATATACAATTTCTCTGTATGGCTCATCACATATTAAAAAAATCTTTCTGTCACCGCTGCTTTTTTTCTTCAGCATCTCACAGAGTTTATCTATCTCTTTTTCAGTATATATTTTACCAGTTGGATTATTCGGGCTATTAATAATTATCCCTTTAGTTTTTGGTGTTATAGCTTTTTCAATAGCATCTATGTTAATTGAAAAATCAGAATTTGAATCAACTAAAACAAGCACACCCTGATGATTTGAAACATAGAATCCGTACTCTGCAAAATAAGGTTTAATAGCGATTATTTCATCACCCGGATCAAGGATAGTTTTTAATACGATGTTCATTCCACCCGCAGCACCGCATGTCATAACTATTGAATTACCATCTATCTTCAATTTATGATCTTTCTCAACTTTGAGTGAAATAGAATTTCGTACATCAGTAAAACCTGTATTCGGCATATATCCATGTACACCTGCTACAGTTGAATTAGCCATTTGTTTAAGCGCCTGAAAAAATTCTGCCGGCGGTTCAAGATCAGGATTACCAAGACTGAAGTCATAAACATTTTCAGCTCCGAATTCAGCTTTAAGTTTCGCACCTTCTTCAAACATCTTTCTTATCCAGGATGATTTTTCGATTGATTCCTGTATTTTTAGAGATATTGACATATTTACCGCCGTTTATTATTTCTTAGTTTCTTCGATTTTTTTAACAAGATTTTTTATCATCTCATTATTCGGTGCCAGCTCAAGAGCTTTTTTCGCGTAACTCTCCGCTTCATTACTTTTACCCATCATCACAAGGCTTTGCGCAATATTTGTATTAATCTCAACTGATCCAGGATTAATGGCAAGAGCTACTGTAAATGCTGCATTTGCGTCGCCAAATTTATTCAATTTCATGAGTACAATCCCGAGATCATTATAAGAAAAATAAAATTCAGGATCAATAGAATTTGCCTTTTCAAGTAATTCCTTAGCTCTCAAAAAGTTTCCTTTCTGATACGAAATTCTTCCCAGTATCCAGAATAACATTGGATCTTCTTTAATTTTAAGTCCATCCTCTACAATTGATGAAGCGTCACCAAGACGGCCTTTTTCAGAATACAAAATTGCGAGATCAATATAAGGATCAACTTTTGTTTTATCAATTGCCATGCATCGCCTGAAATGCGCAGATGCGGAATCTGCATTACCAAGCTTCCAGTGATTGTGCGCAGCGAGAAAACGTATTTTATAATTTGGAGACCCCTGCTTAAAATCATCTGCAACTATAAGATCCTGCCCCAGCATATTAAGAGATTCCTGGTATTTATTTTCCTGAAATAATGACAAAGCCTGATCATATGCAGCAAAAGCATTAGAACTCATCACAGCAAATATTAATAAAAAAACTAAAAACTTATTCATACATAACCCATCCGATACAAATATTACCTGAAAAAACGGTATTGAAAATTTATTTTGATAATTTCCTGCACTGCCGGAAAAAATCAATATTTTAATAATAACTAAACTTTTTTATGACCACGAATATATTTTCAATAACAATTTCCGGAATTCTGTCTTTTTTTAAAAATTGATCATAAATATTGAAATATTTTTACGCCTCTCCGGCATATGGGCAACTCCTTACAAATTGGATGGAGTTTATAGTAAATAGTTTGTATTCCCCTTATCAATTCATTGAGAAATTACTTATCGGACGGATAGAAGCCGACAATTAAAATTTTACCAGTCTCTGGTACTGTTAATTTAACAAAAATAAAAAGAGCGATCGTTATGATCGCTCTTTTTTATCAGATATTCAAAATCAGATTATTTTCCGTTTTTCTTATCACCATTCTTAATTACTGCATGCGCTGCGGCAAGTCTCGCAATTGGAACCCTGAACGGTGAGCAGCTTACATAATCAAGTCCAAGAAGATGGCAGAATTCAACTGAATTAGGATCTCCACCATGCTCGCCGCAAATTCCTATTTTTAAATACTTATTTACTTTTCTTCCTTTTTCCACGGCCAATTTCATCAATTCGCCAACGCCTGTTCTGTCTACAGTTTTGAATGGATCCACAGAAAGAATTTTTCTATCTATGTACTCCGGCAAGAATGTACCGGCATCGTCACGGCTGAATCCGAATGTCATCTGAGTAAGGTCATTTGTTCCGAAGGAGAAAAACTCAGCTTCTGCAGCAATATTATCAGCAGTTAAACAAGCTCTCGGAACTTCAATCATTGTACCAACCTGGTAATCAACCCGGATTTTTTTCTGTGCCATTACTTTTTCGGCAGTATCAACAATTATTTTCTTTTGAAGAACAATTTCTCTGAAAGTACCAACAAGAGGAACCATAACTTCCGGTTTAACATCCACACCTTTTTTCTTGAGCTCACATGCTGCTTCGAAAATCGCCTGCGCCTGCATCTCTGTAATTTCCGGATATGTTATTCCAAGACGGCAGCCTCTATGGCCGAGCATAGGATTAAATTCATGAAGAGATTCAACTCTTGCTCTAACTTTTTCAAGAGACATTCCCATCTCTTCCGCCATAATTTTCTGGCTAGCTTCATCATGGGGAACAAATTCATGAAGCGGAGGATCGAGCAGCCTTATTGTTACTCCATAACCTTCCATGGCGCTTAGAATCCCTGTAAAATCTTTTTTCTGCATTGGCAGCAGTTTTTTAAGAGCTTTTTTTCTTCCTTCAACATTTTCTGAAAGAATCATTTCCCTTACTGCTTTAATTCTATCACCTTCAAAAAACATATGTTCTGTACGGCAAAGGCCAATTCCCTGAGCTCCGAATTTACGCGCAACGGCTGCATCATGAGGAGTATCTGCATTTGTTCTTACAGTAAGTTTTTTATATTCGTCAGCCCACTTCATAATTGTTTCAAAATTGCCGGAAAGTTTAGCGTCGATGGTATCTACTTTACCGAGCATTACATCACCGGTTGATCCATCAAGAGAGATAAAATCGCCCTCATTGATAACTTTTCCCGCAACTTTTAAAGTCTTTTGCGAATAACTGATATCAAGAACTCCGCACCCTGAAACACAGCATTTTCCCATTCCACGCGCAACAACAGCAGCATGAGATGTCATACCGCCTCTCTGAGTCAGAATTCCCTGAGCGGCATTCATTCCTTTAAGGTCTTCGGGTGAAGTTTCAATTCTGACAAGTATAACTTTCTCGCCTTTTTCAGTCCATTCATGTGCAACATCTGCATTAAAGACAACTTTACCGGTTGCAGCTCCCGGTGAAGCAGGAAGGCCTTTAGCGATAATTTCTTTTTTTGCTTTAGGATTAAATGTCGGGTGAAGAAGCTGATCAAGCGAAGCAGGATCGATTCTTAAAAGAGCTGTCTTCTTATCTATAAGTTTTTCATTAACCATATCTACAGCGATATTAACAGCAGCTGCTGCTGTTCTTTTGCCGCTTCTTGTCTGAAGCATCCATAATTTCTCATTTTCAATTGTAAACTCGATATCCTGCATGTCTTTATAATGCTTTTCAAGTTTAATGTATACTTTTTCCAGCTGATCGTAAGCTGACGGCATACACTCCTGAAGAGACGGAAATTTTTCTTTTCTTTCTTTTTCTGTTATACCGTTTTCTTTTGCCCACTTTCTTGAACCGGCAATAGTAACCTGCTGAGGAGTTCTGATACCTGCGACTACATCCTCTCCCTGGGCATTAACAAGATATTCTCCATAAAAAGCTCTCTCACCTGTTGCGGGGTCCCTTGTGAAGGCTACACCTGTGGCACATTTATCTCCCATATTACCAAAGACCATCGATTGGACAGATACTGCAGTTCCCCAGTCATCATCAAAACCATTCATCTTTCTATATAAAATTGCCCGCTCATTATTCCATGAACCGAAAACTGCCCCTATAGCTCCCCATAGCTGCTCATGCGGATCATCCGGGAACGGGCGCTTTAATTTTGCTTTTATTAGGGCTTTAAATCTTTTTACAAGTTCTTTAAGGTCATCCACCTTGAGATCAATATCTGACGCATAACCTTTTTCATGTTTGACTTTATCCATTACTTCTTCGAAAGGATCTATTACATCTGCAGATTCAGGTTTAAGCCCCATTACAACATCACCATACATCTGAATAAATCTTCTGTATGAATCCCAGGCAAATCTCTCATTACCTGTTTTTTTAATGATTCCTTTTATTGTATCATCATTCAAACCGAGATTAAGAACTGTATCCATCATCCCCGGCATTGAAACCCTTGCTCCGGATCGTACTGATACTAATAATGGATTTTCAACATCGCCAAAACCGTTTCCCATAATCTTTTCAACTTTTTTCATCGCAGCTTCAACGTCTTTATCAAGTCCTGCAGGGAACTCTCTGCCGTTGTTATAATACTCTGTACAGACTTCTGTAGTAATTGTAAATCCTGCTGAAACAGGTACACCGAGATTTGACATTTCTGCTAAACCGGCTCCCTTACCTCCAAGCAGATTTTTCATGTCAGCACTGCCCTCTGCGATTCCCGCGCCAAAACTATAAACTCTTTTAGCCATTGATCATTCTCCTTTAAACGTATTAACAATTATAGGGTTTTTTTAATAAAAAACCTGAAAAATCCCTTACACTTTCTTCTAAGTATAATTTCTGATTAACTTACATATTAAAAAAAGAATATTATTTTCCGCAAGAATAAATTGTAAAAGCTTTTTCTATAATACAATGTATTGAATTTATATTCATTGTCAAAATAATGTTTATCAGTATTTTAAATTTTAAAAAATTACTCTAAAAAATTTATTTTTAAAAATATCCTGCTTGTAGAATTTTTAATATATATAACTGAATAATTAAGTCAAAATATATTCAGATTTGCAGGCACTGGTCATATTATCATATAACTATTTTCACTTAAAGTATATTTTAGATTAGATTCGTATATTTCTTTCATGATATTATAAATAAAGCTAATTTAAAAATATACTTTATAATTAAATAATGCAAAATCCAATCAATTGTACCGATAATTAATTTAGAGAATACCATAAAGAAAGTTATGACTACAATTCGTAATAATACCTTAAATGGATTAGACAGAGACAATCTTGAAAAAATGATTTTTGATCTGCAAAACCTTCTCGAGATTGCCCTCAGTCTATCATCAAACCTGGAATTTGACAGCCTGGTTGAATCCATTCTCTACATATGTATTGGCCAGATGATTGTCGATAAAGCTGCAATCTTTTTAAATTCTAACCTTGAAAATGAAGACCTTTCTCTATACATGTCGCGGGGCTACACTCTTGAGCCTGATTTAAAAATTGTTTCTAAATCAAATCTGATTAACTATTTATATACGAATTGCGGAATAATAGACTCTGAAAAAGCCAGAGAGCTGATGTCAACTGACCCATCTACTAAAGATACATATGAAAAACTTAAACCAGAAATTGTAATACCTCTTAAATCCAAAAATTCCATTAATGGTTTAATATTTTTAAGCCAGAAAATAATGGAAAATTCATATACAGAACAGGACTTCCTCTTTCTTGAAAAAATGGCTAAATTCGCTTCCATCGCTGTTGAGAACTCTCGTCTTTACAGAATGGCCACTCTTGACAGAATGACAGGCCTTTTTGTCCACCATTACTTTCAGGAAAGACTTATTGAAGAGTTTAAAAGATCAGAAAGGACAGGAACTCCGCTGACATTACTCATGGCTGATCTGGATCATTTTAAAAACGTAAATGATACATATGGCCACCAGCAGGGAGATATCATTTTAAAAGGAACTGCATCTATTATACATCAGAATATCCGCGGTTTCGATATAGCTTCACGGTATGGCGGAGAAGAATTTGCTGTAATTCTTACCGAGACGGACATTTCAGCAGCAGAAACAATTGCTGACAGACTTAGAAAAAAAATTGAAGGCGCTATATATAATAACTGCGGAAAAAATATAAATGTTACGATCAGTATCGGTTTAGCGCAGTTTAATCATAAAAAAGATAAGAATGGAATTGATCTGATTAAAAGAGCGGATACTGCTCTTTATGCTGCCAAATCTCAGGGAAGAAACAGAGTTGTAAAATCGGAATAGAATACCGGGGCATAATGTTAAATAAAATTATTAAAAACAGCCGGACGGCAGACGATAATGGAAAACTGACCGGCATTATCGATATGATAAAACTGAATCCTGCTAACCGTGAAACATATATTGAATTGGCTGTGGAATTGACCAGATTAAAAAAATTTGATCAGGCGATAAAATCATTTCATAAAGCTAATTCATTTCATGAGGATTACATAACACTTTACAATATTGGTTGTTTATATTACAAAAAAAATGATTTTAAAAATGCTATTTTAGCCCTCGAAAAAGCAAAACTGCTGAATAATAAGTTCCATATGATTTTTTTACTCACAGGCTTATGTTATGGCAGATTAAATAATTTTAAAGCGTCTGAATCAAATTTTATCAATGTGATTATGACTGATCCGGAAAATACCACTGCGCTAACCGCACTTGCAGTTCTGTATTACAACCAGGGGAAGGTGGATGATTCTCTTAAAATCATAAAAAGAATTTCCAGTTCAAAATTAAAATCTGATACAGTTCAGAAAATTAAATCAGAAATACTTTTTAACTCGGGGAATACAGCTGAATCTGCGTATGAAATTAAAAAGTTTAAAGACAGCTCGGAAAAATTCCAGAATTTCAACGACTATATACAATCCATACCAGTTGCTATCCTCACTGACAAATATGGATCAATTGAAGAAAAAATTCAGAAACTCGAAAATGACCCGTCTAAAACAAGAGATAATCTTATATCACTCAGCCTCTGCCATCTTTTTTCAGGAAACACAGACTCAGCAATTGATTATCTCTATGAAGCACGAAGGAGTATTGCTATATAATTATTTCTTTTTAAAAATAGATTTAATTTTACTTATTAATGAGCTCCTTTTTTCAGGAGTTTTTTTATGTACTTTTACTGCCGGTTTTTTATTATTTTTCTTCTCCGGACTGGCTGTGATTTCTCTTTTAACGGTAAATTCCTCGCCATATCTTTCTTTATAATAATCCATTCTTTTATCGAGACTTAAATTTTTTGACGGCCTCTCTTTTGGTGCTGAAGCAATATTTTCTTTTTTGCGGTTTTCTTTTACATAACTGCTCTTGCCTGCTGCAGCTTTAGGTTTAATCTCGGCAGTACTCCTTCTGGTTTTAACAGTATTATCTTCTTTCTTTTCGGGAGCTTTCCTTGTATCTTTTCTCTCAGGCCTGGCTGCAACTGCAGGTCTCTCTTTTCCTTTTCTCTCTTTGCCGTACCTGTCTGTTTTTTTATCATCATGCTCAGAAACAATTCTTGTCTGCTTGGATTCTCTCATAAAATTACGAATAAATTCATCCTTACTTTGATCTTCGGCAAACATCTCATCTCCAGCCCATTCAACCGGAATTTTCATTTTTATATATGATTCTATTGCTTCAAGGCCATAGACAAATTTTTCACATGCAAAAGTTACTGCCATTCCTGCTTTACCGGCTCTGGCTGTCCTTCCTATCCTGTGGACGTAGTTTTCAAAATCTTCAGGAATATCATAATTTATAACAAGATCGAGATCATTAATGTGAAGACCTCTTGCTGCAACATCAGTGGCGACAAGATACTTCAGTTTACCTGATTTGATATTTTCAATTATTCTGGATCTTTTATTCTGCGGGAGGTCACCGATAATATAACTGCACTCATAGCCGTTACCTGCCAGCCTTGCGGCAACTCTCACTGCATCCTGTTTTGTATTTGTAAATATAAGCGCATTTTGAGGATTCTGTGTCTTAAGAATTCCCAGTAAAAGATTTATTTTTTCATTTGTCCCGACATGATAAAGAACCTGCTTAATTTTATCGACAGTAACCTGTCCGCCGGAAATAGTTACCTCGGCAGGATCATTCATATATTCCCATGCAAGATTTTTCACTTTAGAACTTAGAGTTGCACTGAAAAGCATTGATATTCTTTCAGTCGGAGCTGCCATTCTCTTCATCATTCTTTTTATGTCAGGGAAAAATCCCATATCAAACATTCTATCCGCTTCATCAATTACAAGAATTCCGAACTCGTTGAACTTAATTTTCCCGCTGCTGGCAAAATCTATCAATCTTCCGGGAGTACCGACATAAATATCCACTCCCTCCTTCATGGCAGTTTCCTGCTGGTTGTAACCGACTCCGCCGTAAAAACTTTGAATTTTAAGATCCAGATGTTTACCTAGAAGCTTACCCTCTTTTTCTATCTGTATTACCAGTTCTCTTGTAGGGGCAAGGATCAGAACTTTTTTATTTTTCATTTTTTCATTGGTAAGCAGGAGGTGATAAAGCGGAATCATAAATGCTGCAGTTTTACCTGTTCCTGTCTGAGATTGTACCAGTATGTCCCTTCCCTCTAGAGTATATTTTAAAGACTCCGCCTGAACTTCCGTACAATCAACAAAGCCTGCATCTTCTATACCTTTTAAAATCTTTTCATCAAGATTGAATTCACTGAATTTCATTTATTTAAACTCCAT
>DAONFJ010000062.1:0-21094 GCA_035403545.1 Spirochaetota bacterium | reverse complement strand
TGTACCATAAACTATTCCACTAACACCAACTTTTAATGGAAGATCTTTTTTTACTTCTTGAGCGAACGCGGTTACAGCAAAACCGAGAACGAAAAGAAAAATTACTAATTTTTTCATTGATTACTCCTAAAAATTTTTATATTTACTTCTTTCAAACATGCTTAAAACTATCAATATTTTTTTCAAGAAAACAATATACAAAATTCTGTAATCTGATTTATTCAATCTAATAGAAATATTCCACTGTAATAATTAATGTGACATAAAATTTTATTGACATTTTTCCCTCTTTTATTGTAAAATATTATGTCATATTACAATCTTATATATCTAATTTTCAGTTATTATATTCACTTCACCAGAGCCGGCGGAGTAAATATAGTAACTGAAAAGCTCAGGATAGGGCATAACTCTAATAACTTTAATTATTAGAACAAACATCTTCTTTAAGGATCGCGCGATGATACTAAACATAATGACACTTGCGGCATGCTTTCTAATGCTGGTGCTCTTCAGAAGATTTGACAGGGCAAATCTGAAGATGGCTAAACTCCGGAGATATTCATCAAAAGTATTTGATGAATTTAAAAAGATGACTGAAAAGGAAAGCCGTAAATTCCAGGATGCGACTATCGAGATAGATATTTTAATAAAGAAATCGGGTGCTCTTGCTAAAAACATGTCTGAATCTATCAGGGAGATTGAAAACAGGCTCCAGGGCCTTGATGTCGAAAAGAGTAATTTAAAGAGAGTTGAAGAGGATATAAAAGTTATCTCTTCCGCTGCAAAAGATGTGAATAAACAGATTCAGTTTATCGCCTCAGCAAAAGATAATTTTACAGATATTGCAAAAAAAGTCACGTTTCTCTCCGAAAATGTGGACAACCTCAACGGACAGCTTACTCACATGGCAGGAAATTTTGAAGACAAGCTGAGAGAGAGATCGAGGGAGATTACTGAATCGTTTTACATGCAGACTGAAAAACTTAATGGCGAGCTTGAAACCAGGGTATCAGATTCAGGAGATATGCTTCTTGAAAATTTTAAGATAAAAATTGCCCCTCTTATCAGAAATGTTGAGAGTGCTGATGCTCTCCACACCCAGATTGCAGGAATGAAAGATACTTTTACAGCGATGGAGAATACTTTTTTTGACCAGTTTACACAGAAATCCCGTGAATTGAAATCAGAAGTAAATGACAATATAGATAAACTCACGCAGAAACTTAAAAATGTTGAACTTAATATTGATGAGTCGAAGGGTAAACTTGTAAGCACATTTGAGAATGAAGTAGATAAAGTCAGGACCGAACTTGATAATTTAAGCATTCACGCCGTTTCCAAAAAAGATGAAATCGTGCAGGCTGCGAGAAGGGAAGCTGAAGGAATCAGAAAGAAAATTGAGGATTTTGAAGACAAATTTGTTGAACTTGAAAACAGAATTATTGATACAGCGGAAGAGAAGATTAACAGCATAGATTCAGATTACCAGTCAATCGAGCTGAGGCTTAATACAATGCTCGGCAGATTGAAAGATGAAGAAACCCAGTTCAATAGAAGGGCCGCAGATCAGAATGATATTCTCCAGAAGAGTTTCAGCGACCTTGAAGGGCGCCTTGGTGAAATCAGGAGCGAGATCGTGCGTTACGAACAGAATAATGATGTATTCGGAAAAACAGATCAGTTAATGAAAAAGGTCAATGAAGCTGTCGGTCAGCTGCACCGCGTTCTTGAAGACGCGCAGAAAGAATCTAAAGAACTTGAGAAATTTGTCGCAGACATCGACCAGATTAAAGAACTTAAAAAAGCCGCGGACAAAGAGATCAGAACATACTACGCGAAGAAAGAAAAGCTTGCTGACATTGAAAGTGAAGTCAGGAATCTCATGGAAGTTAACGACCTCGTTGTCAATAAATCTGACAAACTCCTCGAAAGCGTGTCACGTGTTGACGCGGTCAACTCAAGAATAGATGCCCTTTCCGAGACTTATTCCGCGGTTGAAAAACGGATAAATGAACTTCATCAGTATGAGGATATAATTTCAAGAAACCTCGACTCCGTAAACAAGTCAGACATTATCATTCAGACTATAGACAGCAGGTTACAGGCCTTTGAGAAGGTTGTGGATAGATCTGATAAGCGTATAGAGAAGATCGGAAGCCATCTTAAACGTGTAGAAGAAGAGACTCTTATCCTCAAAACTAAAGAGAATGATATCCGTGATCTCAGTGACAGGCTGAATGAACTTGATGGGCTGTCCGATCACATGGAAGAGCGTGTTAAACAGATTCACGCAATGTTCACAAAGGTTGAAACTATCAGGAAAGAGATTGATCTTACTGACACCAGGCTGCAGGAAATGTTCCACCAGACAGATATGAAAATGAGAGAGTTTTCTGATTTTATTCAGGCTGTGGATAACAATAATCCCATTCTTAAACAGGTGAAAGGTGATATCAAAATGATGCCGGGTAAAAATCTGAGCGACAACATTGTTAAAACAGTGAGAGAGCTTTCAAATAAAGGCTGGGACCCGGAAGCAATATCAAAAAAACTGATGGTTGATGAAAACTCGGTCAGATTTATTATAAATACTACGCTTCTTTAAAAAATTTCAAAATTTTCTATTATAGTAACAATAAACCCCGCCATTTGCGGGGTTTATTGTTACTATATATCATGGCACGCAGAATTCATTTTAAATAAAAAATTTCTTTTTCTTTACAATCTGTTACTATATAGATATAATTCAGATTTGATTTTTCCGGAGGTTGTATTTCATGAAAAAACTTGTTCTGCTGGTTGATGACGAGGAGATCATAAGGCTGACTACTTGTGAAATACTGGAGGAACTCGGATTTGATGTAATTACTGCAGCTACCGGTAATGAGGGGTTTACAATATTCAAGGATAGAAATAGTGAGATTTCACTTGCCTTTATCGATATGACACTCCCTGATATGTCCGGCTTTGAACTTTTTGAAAAAATGAAGAAAATATCTCCCAGCGTTAAATTTCTTCTTACTTCAGGATACAGGCAGGATATGACCGGTGCCGGGAATGAAGCGGCTTTTATTCAAAAACCGTATACTATTTCAGAATTAAGCAGCAGATTAAAAAAACTGATAGGATGATAATACTGTAAGACATTCAGAATCTGTGCGTTGCAATTCATCACCCGGTTTTGTTTGAATAAATATTAATTAAAAAAAGCGTCCCCTGGACGCTTTTTCTATAAGAAGTGATATATTGATAATTTACTTATTTTTTCTATTAAAGAAAACTGTAATAGGAGTGTGTACTATACTCAGCAGAGAAGTATAGAAAAATCCCAGCTGAAAAAGAAGTATCAGCGGCAGTGATACATAAAGATCATTTGAATATGTGAAGTACACAGCGTATGACATATATATTGCCAGCAGTAATTCAATTATGGAGACGCCGTCAATATTACGCGTCGTGTAAACATTTCCCAGGACATTTTTCATTCTGGCAGGCATTGATTTATCTTCGCCGTCAGAAACATTGTATTTAGGAGTTCTGTTAAACGGGCTCTGTTTGCGGATGAGGGCTTCAAGAACAGCTTTTGTATTATTTATACAGAGGCCGATTCCAATCGCAACAACAAATGGAAGGAACATGAGAGGCTTGGACAGTGATCTGTTCTTTACACTTAAGGTTTCTTTTATTACTACATACTCTGTATAAAAATAGAAAAGAAATACAGAAAGGGTAGCGCAAATGAATATGGGTATGTCAAGATAGAAAAGCTTTTTATAACCGTTGTTGAATCTTATTATCATTATCACGGGCATTAGAAGTGTCATACACATCATCAGTGCATAAGCAAAGTTTGCGCCTATGTGAAAAAACGCTTCAATCTTTACTTTTAAAGGTATATCAGCTTTTATAATTGTCCCTTTAATTTTCAGGAATGTCTGGATTGATCCTTTTGCCCATCTGAACTGCTGTGATTTAAATGCAGTCATCTCTATCGGAAGCTCTGCCGGTACAGTTAAATCAGGAAGGTATATAAACTGCCATCCTTTCAATTGAGCTCTATAACTCAGGTCAAGGTCTTCTGTTAGAGTATCGTGCTGCCATCCGCCTGCATCTACGATGGTTTTTTTTCTCCAGATGCCCGCGGTACCGTTAAAGTTGAAGAAACGGCCTGAACGGTTACGCGCTGTATGTTCAATCATAAAATGGCCGTCAAGCAGTATACTCTGACATTCGGTAAGGAGTGAGTATCTTCTGTTCACATGATCCCATCTGGCTTGAATCATTCCTATATTATCATCTGTAAAATACTGTATTGTCCTTTCGAGAAAATCTTCAGGAGGGAGAAAGTCCGCGTCAAAAATAGCTATGAATTCACCGTCAGTTATTTTAAGTCCGTTTTCAAGAGCACCGGCCTTAAAACCTGTTCTGTCGGATCTGTGAATATAATTTATATTATATCCTTCTTTTCGCTTCTCGTCGCATTTTCTTTTTGCGATCTCCTGGGTTTCATCTGTAGAATCATCAAGAAGCTGGATCTCCATCAATTCTCTGGGGTACCTGATTTTCGATACGTATTCAATCAGTCTTTCAACAACATATTTTTCATTAAAAACAGGAAGCTGAATCGTAACTTTGGGAAGTTTAGAAAATTGAGAAAGCGGTGTAATAACATCGTGTCTGTGCTTTTTGAAAAGATAAATTGTATAATACCTGTTTGCACCATATACAGAAAGCATAAATAATATGAGCAGATAAAATACTATTGTAAAAGTTTCCATAATTTTTTAGTCCTTATATTGAAACAATATTCGTTTTTCTGACTTTTTAAGTTTCATTTTTAAAAATTGTAAAAGGAAACTTATTGATAGAAGCCTTATTTTAAGGGCCTCAGTGTCAAGTATTTTTAGAATTCAGTATCAGAAAGCCCGAATTAAAATCAATAATTACATAAAAAAAAGTTACAAGAAAATTTCAATCTAAAATTTTTTTTACAAGCAAATCCGGTTACAGAAGTTCAATATTTTTTATTAAAAAACGGGATTTCCTATAGGCGATTTTATAGTGTTAATTGCTTAAAAAAAGCTGATTTTTAAATGGAAAAGTTAAAAAATAATAATTGGTTGCCCCGTAAAACTGCAAATAGTATTCTGCCGACCATATTTATTCATTATAATTCTGCAAAACAGGAATATTTGATATTTCCGGTGTTCCATTGAGATGGAGAAACCGATTATAAACTTTGTTATCAGGTATTAAAGGATTTATTAAGTATGAAGAGTAAGAACAAATTTTTTTATCTTGATCTGCTGCGCGGCTGGGCGATGGTGATAATGGTTGAGGTACACGTTTTTAATGCATTTTTAAGGCCGGAAATTAAAAAAGAAACATGGTTCTCAGTGCTTAATTTTATTAATGGAATGGTAGCTCCATCTTTTGTATTCATAGCGGGATTCGCGTTTATCCTCTCCTCAAAAAACAATATCAATGAACTTCGAAACTATGGGAATCTGTTCCGTAAAAAACTTGGAAGGATAGGGCTGATATTTTTCGTCGGTTACCTGCTCCATATACCGTATTTTTCGATGAGGAATAATTTTCTTTATACGGACCCGGGTCTGCTTAAAAGCTTTTATAATGTAGACGTACTCCAATGTATCGGTGCCGGTATACTTATGCTTTTTATATCAAGATTAATTATAAAATCGGACAGAATTTATAACACTTTTATTATTTTATCTTTGATCGGATTTGTCATGGGCGCGCCTTTCATATGGAACATTGACTTCAACAGGTTTTTACCACTGCCTGTCGCTTGTTATTTCAATGAGGTTCATGGTTCTTATTTTCCTGTTTTTCCGTGGCTCGGTTTTTTATTTTCAGGAGCAGTTGTTGCAACTTTTCTGCTTAAAGCAAGAGCTAAGGGCGTTGAGGATAAATTTATGAACAGGCTGATTCTTGCCGGTATATTTTTTATCATAATAACTTTTCCTCTTGTCGCATGGCTTGAATCATTTTCATGGTTTGAGGTTAAACCCAGCCCTCTGTTCTTTATTCAGAGACTCGGTGTTATTTTTATACTGCTGTACCTGTTCAGATTATATTATAAGAAACGTGGTGAGCGTGAGTCTTTCTTCCTTGATATGAGTAGAGAGTCTTTACTTGTTTACTGGCTTCATCTTCAGATTATATACAGGATACTTTTCAACGGGAGAAGTATTGACAATATGGTAAATAAAAGTTTTGGTGTAATTGAATGTACCGCGGCAACATCTGCATTGCTTATTCTTATGATTGTTGTTGCTATAACCTGGGGTAAGATTAAAAAAAATCATCCTGAATGGGGGAGAAAAATTTTTGCCGCAGTTTTAATCGGCGGTATGATAATTTTCAGCATAACATAAATGTGTATAAGAGTAGAATTTAAACCTGCCACCGAAGATGATTTTGAGGAAATCCTCATGCTGGAGGAGGAGTCATTTAATCTGTACGACAGGCTTGACAGGGAAACACTGACTGAAATGTTTTCAGAGTTCAGAGAGGGATTTTATATTACCAAAGCTGATGATGTAACGGCGGGATATTCAGTTTTTCTGATTGAGGATGGTGCAGGATATATTGAATCTATTGCCATCAGTAATAATTACAGGCGCCGCGGACTGGGCCGGCGTACACTTGAATTTATGATGAAATGTATCATTGATATGGGTTTGAAAGACATTAACCTCCATGTTAGAATGGAAAATATTTCAGCAATGGCGCTTTATGAAAAAGAGGGTTTTGTAAGGACGGGGATAGTGTCCGGTTTTTACACAGATGGTGAACCGGCTTATCTGTATTCAAAAAAAGGAGTTAACTGAACAGGATGACAGAATTTATATTTTATCTGGATATATTCGGAACAATATCTTTTGCTGTTGCAGCTTCACTGATGGCTTACAATAAAAATCTTGATCCTTTTGGAATCCTTGTTATTTCAATTATAACGTCAGTCGGCGGAGGTACGTTAAGGGATATCCTCCTTAGAAATTACCCTATATTCTGGATTGATAATATTGTCTATCTTATCGTAATAATAATTTCGTCTGTCCTGACTCAGCTTTTTATCAGATATATTTCAAGAATTTCAAATATACTGCTGATTTTTGATGCAATAGGTATCGGAGTATTTACAGTTATTGGAATCAAAATCTCACTTAATTTTCATCTTCATCCTTTAATTTCAATTACAATGGGAACTATTACAGCTGTGTTCGGCGGTCTGATACGGGACGTACTGTATAATGAAATTCCTGTAATACTTCATAAGGAGCTTTATGCGACCCTCTGCATTACCGGAGGAATGTTGTTTTTTATTTTAAATTTTTTTTCCATACAGGTGGAGATAAATTATGCAGTTTCAATGCTATTTATTATATTAACACGAATCATTGCTATTAAATATAATCTTTCACTTAAAACTTTGACTTTTAAAAGATAGATAAATGTATTACAATATTGGTATTCAACATACGAGTATAAAACCATAATGAAATTCAGATATAAAATAATTATCGCACTGACTCTCGCGTCTATTCTTTTCAATATAATATTCGGTTTTTTTGCGATTAGAAATGAACTTAATGGAGAGAGGGAACGTTTTAAAGATAAAATAGAACAATACAATTCATTAATGCAGCTTATGAATGTCAGGCCTTTGTGGGATTTTGATTCTGAAAAAATCCGTTCTAATCTCGAACTCATCTTCCGTGACCCTGAAGTTGTTGCAGTTTCATTAAAAGATATTACAGGTACAATCAACATTGTTCTCAGAAAGGAGAATTCTGAAACAGACGGGAAGACCTTTTCTTATAATCTCAGTATAAAAAAAGATGAGGATAAACTCGGAGAAGCTCAGATAGATTATTCGAATTCCATTTACAATATGAGACTTACCGGTTTTATTTTTGAAAGAATTATCCTTACGCTTGGTTTAATTGTGATTAATATTGCTATTGTTTTCTTAATTTCAAGTTACCTTTTGAGGCCCATTGATTCCGTGGTGGATGGTTTGCGGAAAATTGATGAGGGCGATTTTAATTTTAGAATGAATATCAATACAGGTGATGAGTTTAAACAGATAGAAAAATATTTTAACCGGATGGTGGAGACTCTCAGCAAAGAGATTCAATCGCGGGGTGAGAAAGAGGATCAGCTTGTCGAGATTCATAAATATCTTGAGAATGTGTTTAACTCAATACCCTCTGTTCTTATATCTGTTGATCAGAATGGTTTTGTTAAGCAGTGGAATTGTGCCGCAGAAAAATTTACCGGGATCAGATACTCCGACGCAGTTAAAAAAAACGTATGGTCTCTCATCCCCATACTTGAAAAATATAAAAACGCATTCAATGCCGTGATACAGGAAGAGAAGACAGAAGAAATCCGCCGGCAGTATGTTTCACCCGGGAAAGATGAATACATAAACATCTCAATATCTCCGCTGATTTCCGACCGTGGATCAGGTGCGGTTATCAGGCTTGATGATGTCAGTGAGATGAAACAGAAAGATGAAAAACTAAGTCATGCCCAGATGATGGATACAATTGGTAATCTTGCCGGCGGGCTGGCCCATGATTTTAATAATGTACTGACAGGTATAACCAGTACAATTTCTCTCATTAAATTCAGGATGCAGAGAGGCGATGATCTCAGCAGGACTGAGCTGCAGAAGTTTTTAGATATCATGGAAGATTCCGGGATAAGGGCTGCAGACCTTACTAAACAGATTCTTACGCTTTCACGAAAAGAAAAAATGAATTTCCGGATAGTTGATCTCAACCAGATACTTAAACAGGTAATCCAGTTCTGCAATCATACACTTGATAAGTCGGTCGAAATTCACCCCGGATTTTATAAATCAGAAGCTCTTATTCATGCTGATTCTGTAAGGCTGGAGCAGGTACTGCTCAATTTATGCATTAACGCCTCTCATTCAATGACTGTTATGCGTGAAGACGGTGAAATTCGCGGCGGCATAATTTCAATAGATATTGAAAGACAGGTTGTGGATGAATTCTTCTGCAATTCTCATACGGACGCGCTGCCGGGAATCGATTATTGGCGTGTATCAGTAATGGATACGGGAGTAGGAATAGAAAAAAAAATCTTCAAGAAAATATTTGAGCCTTTTTTTACTACCAAAGGGAAGGGTAAAGGATCCGGACTCGGTTTGTCTATGTCGTACAGTATAGTTAAGCAGCACGATGGGTTTATTGATGTATATTCCGAAGCAGGAAAGGGAAGTATTTTCAGCATATACTTACCGGTCAATGAATCAAAAATTGAAGAAACAGTAAAAAGTGAAACTAAAGTGACTTCGGGAAGCGGACTGATTTTAGTTATAGATGATGAAATGTCGATGTGTGAAATGGCATCAAATATGCTGAAAATTTTCGGTTATGAAGTAATTGCATCTGATGATTCCGTGGAAGGAATAGAAATTTTTAGAGAAAAACATGAATCAATCAAGGCAGTGTTACTCGATATGGTCATGCCTAAAAAAAACGGAGGGGAGTTGTTTGCTGTCTTTAAGGAGATAGATTCCGCTGTACCTGTCGTTATAACTTCAGGTTTTGGAAAAGATGAAAGTATTGAAAAATTATTAACAGAAGGAGTATCTTCTTTTATTCAGAAACCCTTTTCTATGGAAGTTCTTGCACTTGCAATAAACAAAGCGATTAATTCCTGAAATACTATTTTTCAAATCCATACATATTATAATATTTTTTTACTACCTTTGCGGTAAAACCTTCTCTGTACAGTTCGTTATTAATTTTGTTAAACAAACCCATTCTTTTTGATAACGCGGATTTTTTACTTATAGCCATGTAGACTTTAGCTCTTTCATTATATACATATGGTGATTGCTTAATTATATCCTTATAATTATTTATAGTGATATAATAGTTTTCTGTCGGCATATAACCGGCCATGACCTGAATTCTTTTATGAACAAGCATTGGGAAAATCTGTTCCTGCGATGCAACTTCATATTTATTTATAAGCCGGTCCGTATCGAATTTAGGGAAATAACTTGCTCCTCTTAAAACAGCGATATTCTGATATTTGTATAGGTCACTGTATTTGGTTATTGAAATTCCGGAATCTTTTCTGTAATAAAATGCTATGGGGAGTTTGTTTAAAAAAGGTTTGTCGAAGTATAACATGAACTCTTCTCTTTCAGGGCGTTTATACACACTGCTTAAAATATCCGCTTTTCCGCTTTTCATCAGCTCAAGCGCTCTGACCCAGGGGCACCGGATGTATTCAACTTTAAGATTTGCCCTTTTGGCGATTTCATTAATAATTTCAACATCAATTCCTTTTAAATCGGAATCCTGCCTGTCGGCGCCAATCATGTATGGAGGGGCAGGGAAAACTGCATATTTAATGGTCTCACTCCACAGGCAGGAATTCATAACCACGATTATGATTGAAGAAAGATAAAAAATTTTTAAAAAATTATTCAGCATTTCCGGTATTGCCTTTTTCTTCGGCTTTTTTATAAAATTTTTTTATAAATTCCATATCTATCTTTTTTTTGCCTCTCCTGCTCCTGTTGAGTTCCACTTCTAATTTATTGAGAATATTTTCTTTTTCACTGATTATATCGTTCATTGATTTTTTTGAAAAAATATATCCGGAAGGGCAATTGAAATATTCTCCAAGTAGTTCCCTGAATATCCAGACTGTTTTACCGAGTTCCTTTTTTTCTTTGCTTAACCGCCGGAAGCCGGGAAATTTTTCTTTATATTGATGGAATTGATCTACAATGAAGTTTTTTTCGGAAACATGTAAGGATAACTCCAGATATTTGTTATATAGATTTTTTTCATTTAATTCTTTCTCAAACTTTTCGCTGATTTCAAGCAGATGTAATACATCATTTACAGCATATTCAAGGAGGTCATCTCTTATGGGCCGCCTTAACCAGTTTGCTCTCTGATAAGAATCTTTCATCTGCTTCTCGATCCCGATATATTCAGAAAGATTTATTCTGATACCTAAAAGTTTCTGTGCAATTGCAATATCTCTTATCGGCTCTATTGAATAACCAAGTACATTCTGGGACATAAACTGGTCATTTTCGCTGGAAAACATGACTTTTATTATATCAGGGGAGGTTAAAAAATCTTTAAGAGCCTGTGTACCGGCTGTCTTTAATACATCAATTACTACAGGAGTTGTACCGTCAAAACATTGGAATATGGAGATTGAGTATTTATATTTAATGGAGCCCTGATCACCTTCAAGATCGAGAGCTATTTTTTTAATTTTTTTTCTTCGGAGATATTCAAGGTACAAAGCTATCTCTTGTTCAGTGGAGATGATTTTAATATCTGACATTTAATATCCATGAATCTATATTGTCTGCATATAATGGTTATCAGCTATCATACATAAAAGATATTTCAAGGAATAATTATTTTCACAAATATTTTTAATACAATAACTCCATGCGGATCCGGAGCTTTTATCGTCATAGCAGGTAAACATTGATGTTTTTCTGATTGTAATTTCAAAAAATTCCGAATATTTTTTTATTAACGCCGAACTGCCGTGATTAATGTATATTTCAATCAATTCAGAAAGATAAAGATCAGGGTTTAGAAGCTCATTGATTTATTCTTATGAAAAAATAAAGTGAGAAGAAAATACAAATATTCTCAGGGCAAAATAAGGAAATATGGCTAAGAGAAACAAACAGAATAATTCAGTCATTAAAAAATCAGATGATGTAATACTTAATGATGAAAAAAAAATAAATGAATCCTGTTCTGAAGAGGATGTTCTTTCAAAAGAAGTCAAAAAAAGAAAATGCGTTGAGGAAGAATTAAAAGTAACTGAATCCAGGTACCGGTTCATTTCAGAGAATATGCTCGATCTGGTCTGCCTTCATGACACTCGGGGGATTTATCAGTACGTATCACATTCAGTCAAAGAACTTCTTGGTTATGAGCCTTCTGAAATGATCGGGAGGTCACCTCTTGATTTTTTTCATCCTGACGATATAAAATTTATTAAAAAAAATTCATACTTCCCCGCAGTACATGACGGTAATGAAAACCTGATCCAGTATAGGGCCCGTAAAAAAGATGGTTCCTATATCTGGTTTGAGACTCTCACCAGGCCTATTAAAGACGGCAAAGGTAAAATTATACAACTGCAGACTTCATCAAGAGACGTATCAAAAAGAAAAGAATATGAACAGAAACTCATAGAAAATGAAATGATGTACCGGACTCATTATAAAAATTTTCCGTTACCATCCTATACATTCACGAAAGCTGGTGATGAATTTATTTTTACAGATTTTAATGATGCAGCATTGAAAATATCTGATGGGAAAATACCGGATTATATCGGGAGAAAAGCTTGCGATATTTTTATTGATGATCCGCAGGTACTTGAAAAAATCAAATTCTGCTATGATGGGAAAACCGTAATAACTTCCGAGGGATCATATAACATGATAACCACCGGATCTTACAGGTCATATGTAAGCAGTTTTGTCTTCGTTCCGCCGGCAATGGTTACGATACACAATGAAGATGTAACTGAAAAAAAATTGAGAGAGGATGAAATCCGGAATCTTGCAAAATTTCCAGAGGATAATCCTAATCCGGTTTTTCGAGTTTCAATTAATGGCGAAATCATATATTCAAATCCCGCAAGCAGTTGGCTGCTGGAAAAGTGGAGGTTCGGCGAAACCTGGAGTGTTCCTCAATTTGTTTATGATACAGTGAAGGATGTTATATCGTTAAATGAAACATTATCTAAAGAGTTCTCGATTGATGGAAGAATTTTTAATTTTACTGTATCACCGGTTTCAGGGATGAAAGAAGTTTACTTTTACGGGTTTGATATAACAGAGAAAAAGATAGCGGAGGAGGAGCTTCTTCTCGCGGGCCGTGTGTTTGAAACCACAACGGAAGGTATAGTTGTTACAGATTCGTGCAATAATATAATAAGAGTAAATCCCGCGTTTACACACATCACCGGTTATTCGAACGATGAAGTTGTGGGCAGAAATCCTAAAATTCTTAAATCAGAAAGACATGACAGATTGTTTTATGAAGAAATGTGGAAATCGTTAACTGATCATGGAACCTGGGAAGGTGAAATATGGAACAGGCGGAAGAATGGAGAGACTTACCCCGAATGGCTTTCAATTAATGTAATAAATGATGAAGCTAATAAAGTAAAAAATTATGTTTCTGTTTTCAGGGACATATCAGATATAAAAAGTTCAGAAGAGAAAATTGAATATCAGGCATACCACGATCCACTCACTGGTCTTCCTAACAGGTCTCTTTTCTCGGACCGTTTATCGCAGGCTGTAAATCAGGCTGTAAGAAGCGAAAACCAGATGGCCCTTCTCTATATAGATCTGGATAGATTTAAAATTGTAAATGACAGCCTTGGACATATCACAGGAGATTACCTCCTTCAGGAAGTAGCTAAACGGCTAAGTGAATGTGTCAGAGATGGGGATACGGTGGCACGGGTTGGAGGAGATGAATTTATTATAATTCTTCCCAACATTGAAGAGATAAATGATGTTGTTCGCGTATGCGGCCGGATAACAGAAAAATTCAGTAAACCGTTAAAAATTGATGAACATGAACTTTTTGCATCTGCGAGTATCGGAATAAGTATTTATCCGGATGACGGCACTTCTGTTGCAGAGCTTCATAAAAATGCTGATATAGCTATGTATCATGCGAAATCTCTTGGCGGAGGTGAATACCAGTTTTTTTCTGTGGAGATGAACAGTGAGGTTGATGTACGGCTTATCCTTGAGATGCAGCTTCGAAAAGCTATTGAACAGGACCAGTTCGAGATTTTTTTTCAGCCTATAGTTGACAGCAGAACAGGAACAACTGTCGGTGTTGAAGCCTTGGCAAGATGGATCCATCCTGAACTAGGTGTGATTCCTCCTTCAACATTTGTTCCTGTTGCTGAAGAAACAGGTTATATTGTACAGATAAATGATATTGTACTCAAGAAATCATGCCTCAGGTGTGTGGAACTTATAGAAGCAGGTTATCCTTCAATTTATATCTCGGTAAATATAACATCGCATCAGTTTTTAAACAGAAGAATACTTGAATCTGTTTCAGTGGCCCTTGAAGAATCAGGCCTTAATCCGGAGAACCTGATTATAGAAATAACTGAAGACAGCATAATGCAGAATGTTGACGAGATAACTTTGATAATGAAAGAGTTGAAGCAAATCGGAATCCGGTTTTCTATTGATGATTTCGGAACAGGTTATTCATCTCTTAGTTACCTGAAAAAATTTCCTCTGGATAATCTCAAAATAGACCGGTCATTCATAGTAGATATCCCGGGTGACAGTGACAGTAAAACACTCGCAAGAACTATAATTGTGCTGGCGAAAGAACTTGGATTAAAGATTATAGCTGAAGGCGTTGAGAATAAGGAACAGATCGATTTTTTTACGCAAAATCACGAATATTTAATTCAGGGATATTATTACAGCAAACCTGTTCCTTTTAAAGAATTTCTCGAATTTTTAAAAGAGGAAACTTTATAGACGCAGAATATATTCCGCATTGAACCGGTCATTTTTTAAATGATTTTGTTTAATTGTTTTTTTCACAGGCAATAGAATGTTTTACACTGCCTGTGAAAAAAGGTTACTATATACTTTCCAGAAGAGCTTCTATCCGTGTTTTAATCTGCCCCGTATCTCCCTGTGAATAATCAGTGACTACTTTCAGGAACGGAAGGTTTCTTTTTTTCATAACATGCTCCCCCGTTTTGTAGGATTCAATATTATATCCGTGACATGCCTGAAGGACAATGTCAATTACGGCATCCGGTTTGTATTTATCAATCAGCTTGTCAAGTTCAGCAATCCGGCCGTTATTTGGTGTCATGCAGGCACATGGAATTTTCAGGTATCTTTCAGCAATTGACCTTATCGGATCAGCAGTTCCTTCCTCAACTTTTTCCGCAAACGGCTTCAATCCTACACATGAATCAATAGCGACTATTACTCCTCCGGTTTCTTCAATTATTTTAAATACTTTTGCAGCATCCCCTGCCGTGGGACATCCAGTGACAAGTATTCTCGGAGAACCCTTTGCCCCGTGAACATAACCCTGTTTTACCCGATCCTCAAGTTTTGCTATAATCCCTTCAAGAGTGGTGTAGATATCGTTTCCTCTTGCCGGTGTAGCAAGAAATATGACATCATGCATTTCCGTCCATCCGATTACAGGTGAAGGCAGTGCTCCGAACTCAAGAATTTTTGTTACAAGGTCATTCTTTTTATTATTCTCTGTAATTGCTTTGCGGATATCTTCAGTGGTTGCTTTTACATCAAAAGTTTTTTCCAGGAAACTCTGAAGTTTTGTAATCATAACAGTCCAGTTATTGAGCGCTTCTGCTTCGTCCGGAAGCTGCGGGAGATCCATTACATGCATAGGTTTTTTTTCAGAGATTAGTTCAAACATTTTTTTCTTACCATCACAGGTTGTTTCGCCGATTACAGCTTCAGAGAATGAATAAAAGGGGCAGGTATCCTTTGAGATAAATCCATAACTTGATTTAATAAGAGGGCAGAGATTTGCCGGAAGCACAGATTCGGCTTCCTCAATTGTCGCGTTTGCGAAAGCGCAGAGTACGGCCGGAACGATATCCATAGCATAAAGCAGTTCAACCGGAGCATAGCCGCAGTATATACCTGCAACATGTTTTCCTTTTTCGCGCTTTCCCTGAATATAGCCTACTGCCCGTTTCGCGGGGGGCTCTCCAGTGAATGAGTCATTAAATATAGGCTCAGTTTTAATAGTCATTATCTTCTCCTGTAATTTTATTTTTATTCATTTAAAAAAGCACATCCGATAGCGCCAACCATCTGCGGGTCTTCAGGGATTGTTATTCTGCAGCCCAGTTCCTTTTCGATCAGTTCAATCATGCATCTGTTCAGGGCGACACCTCCGGCGAAGAGTATTTCTCTTTCAACAGATACGCGTTTCAGCAGATTGACGGCTCTCTGCGCGATAGATTTATGTATCCCAAGTGAAATCTCATTCCTCGGTATACCCTGAGTTACAAGAGATATCACTTCAGACTCTGCGAAGACAGTACAGGTGTTGTTGATAGATTCAGCTTTTCCCGCCGAGAGCGCCTCAGATGCAAAATCTTCAAAACGATACCCGAGAGCAGCTGCCATAATCTCGAGAAAACGTCCTGTTCCCGCCGCGCATTTATCATTCATTTCAAATCTGTTTAGACGTCCGGACTCATCAAGCGAGATAGCTTTTGTGTCCTGTCCTCCGATATCGAGAACAGTCCTGCATTCGCAGGATATTTTTTTTGCTCCGACAGCGAATGCTTTAATTTCACTTACAACGTTGCAGTTAAGGTAATTCTTAAGAAGATGACGGCCATATCCGGTTGCAGTAAGAGTATCAAACCGCACATCCGCAAGTATCTCCTGGCACGTTACAAGCGGATTGTGCGAGTTTATGGTTTTTTTTAATTCTATAACTGAACCATTTTCAACAACAGCAAGTTTTACTGTCCGTGAACCGATATCAATTCCGGCATGTCTCATAAAACAGATCCTTATTTTTTAGTTCCAGAAACAACCTGATGCAGTTTAGTCAATCATTAATTATATAAATGTATAGTATCAATATATTAAATATCCTTAAACGTAAATTCCTGCAGGAGGTTTCAATAAATTAAATTCATCGAAATAATTCTGGAATTCCGATAATATCAGAAATCGGTTGATTTTTAAAACTGCACATTTATGCTGAACCCTGGTGATAATATGAGAAATTACTTTCTATTGATTTTTACTTTAATTTTTCTGATATCCGGATGCGTGAATCATCCGGGTATTCAGAATACTCCTTTGAAGACAGCTCTCCCTCGTGAATCCGGAAAAGTTAATTTCTGGCTTGATGAGGAAACCGGCACTGTTCATAGGACAGAAACCGTTGAAGGGGTTGAGCAAGTAGTCTCAATAATAAAATACAAAGACGAAAAGCCTCTCGAAGTAATGAAGATATTAAGCTCTCAAAATAAAAATGGTAAAATCCGCTGGTCATATTTTGTCCCGTCAACTCAATACGTTGTTGAATTGATTGCTATATCACTCAGCGAGAATGAAATCAGTATTGAATGGAAGAACAGAAATGCAGAGGGAGATGAAGATTCGGGTACTGATCATTTTCTGCGCTGCAATGAAACCGGACTTATTCCTGGTAAAAATATTGATAAAGATGTAGAACAAACAGATCAGGCTGACGGGTTTTCGTCCTTTGATAATGAAAATTAATTGAAAAAAACATTGGCGTATACATATCATTAGAGAAAGATTCCGCAGAGATTTTTTCTATTAAATATATAAGATATACATTTTATAAATCCGCAGAAAACTCAGTGCAGGTGACCGGCATAATTACTGATTGTAATGCGGCTGTGGAAAAGCTCCCTGCACTTGAAAAAATGCAGGATTATTATTTTACTGCCCCGAGCGCTTTTTGTACAAGATCCTGGTTGAATCCGAGAACAACCCTGTTTCCAATTACAAAAATCGGTGTAGGGAAAGGTTCATCTTTTCTGCTGTATTTTTCCTCTTTCCGGAAATATGGAAGATTTTTGTTTTTATAGTATTCATAAACATCTCTTCGGAAGTAGACAAAGTTTCCTGATCCGGTTTTTTTTGCAATGGATGAACACATGCTGTTAAGCTGATCCATATTTTTGGATATTATTTTATTGTTTCCATCGACGATCCGGTAAGGTACAAATTTTATTCCATTATTGATCCATGATGATCCGTCTTTGATGCCGTCGGGCTTTTTATAAAACGCCTGGGCATCTTTACATGCTGAACAGTTTTCCGCCCAGAAGTAATAAACAGTTTTTTCAGAAGCGGCGTTAAGAAAAAGTTCACAGCCGAGTATAATACTTAAAAGACAGATTGCTGATGATATATTTTTTGTAATAGATTTCATAATTGTTATTCTCCTTTGATGAGTTCCGATCCTTCTTTCCATCCTGCAGGGCATAGACCTCCGCCTTTTCTTACCGCAACTGCAGCATCAAATTTCCGCAGCAGTTCTCCTGCGTTTCTCCCTATCGAATCGCTGCTGTATTCTGCTGCGACAATTATTCCATCAGGATCTATGATGAAAGAGGCCCGGTTAGCTGTACCGCTGTTTCTATCATAGACCTGCATTACATTACTGAAATTCCCGGATCGGTCGGAAAGCATTGGAAACTTTATATTTTTCAACAGTTCAGTATCTTTCATCCATGCCTTATGCACATAGGCAGAGTCGGTACTTATACTGAAAATTTCAGCTCCGCCTTCTTTAAAGTCATTGTAGTAATCTGACATCTCTTTCAGTTCGGTGGGGCAGACAAATGTAAAATCAGCAGGATAGAAAAAGAGGATAATCCATTTCCCTTTGTAATCATCAAGATTAATAGTTGTAATTTTTCCATTATAAAAGGCATCAAATGTTCTGAATGGAATAGTCTTTCCGATAACCGGCTCGCCTGCACGGATCATGTCTGCAGATTTGAATGATTTTGAAACAGAAAAAGAAGCTGAGGCTGAAAGTATAAAAAGGATTATTAAAGCTCCCTTGATTTTCATACGAATCTCCACAATGGTTTAAGTTGTTAATAATAATATAACAGTGATAAATTCAAAGTGTCAATATAAAAATGGTGCAGATATAATGCCCGCAATTTAACTACTGTATTTTTAAGGCTTCGGCTTCGCTCTGCCGGCAGGAAAGTTTATAAGTTTATAATAGAAAATTAAGCTATCTATAAGTATATATGATTTCAGGGGATATTTGCTGTTGCTGTATTGTCATGATCTCCGAGCGAGGGGCTTTTTTTCTGCATAAAATCGCTGTTTTTAAACAATCGCATCTTCATATCCTTCAAAACACTGTGTTTTATCATCTTTTATGCAATCTTTTTTGGATTAACAATAATTTCGTTTGACAGAGTCATACTCTTTTTTAACATTTATTTAAGAAAGATTTCTTCAGTGCTTCTAAAATAAAAGAATGCAGAAAACTTTCACCAACTAAAACTACTTATTCGAAAAAGGGAAAGGAACTAATATGGCAAAAGCATCAGCTCCCAAAACAGTATCAAAGACAGTTGCGAAAGCAGCAGTTTCAAAAGACAAAAAAGTTGCTCTTCCGGAAAGTTTTACATTGAATTCAATGGCAAATTACCTGGCAGATGTTAAAGGATTCTCAAAAAAAGAAGCAAAGGAACTTCTCGAAACAGTAATGGATCTTATTGAGGCTGGCGTGCTTCAGGGGGAGAGAGTTCCGCTTGGAAAAATTGGTAAGGTTTATGCAAAAGTTAAACCGGCAACCAAGTCAAGAAAAGGTAGAAATCCAATCACAGGTGAGGAGATTACCATAGCTGCAAAAAAAGCAACTAAGGTGCCTAAGTTTACATTCAGCAAGGGATTTAAAGAGGAAGTCTTAAAAGCTAAAATAAAAAAATAATTTTCAAACCCGCCGGCAGGCGGGTTTTTTAATACTAACCCGGTCATCCGTTTCTTATGGATTCTATTACTTAATCCCTAGGGTTCTTTACATACCTGTTCATCGATTTAAATTCTTAAAATCCACCCTGATTAAAAAATTTTTTATAATAAAAATATTTGCTTGATTTATTTGCAGATACAAATATTGTATCTGCAAATAAATCAAGCTATGAATAAATCGAAAAAAATATTATATCTGATATCAAGATCAGTTAATAAACTGAAGTACTACTCGATTACTAAATTTAGCGAAGGTGGTGTTTCGGTAACTCCCTCACAGATGGGGATTTTATTTCTGCTGAAAAACGGCAGCACTCTTCAGATGTCGGATCTCAGTACCGCTCTCTCCCTCGATAATTCAACTTTAACCAGGCACGCAGATAAGCTTATTAAAAGAGAATTTGTAGAGAGGGTAAAGGATGATTCAGACAGGAGAGTCTCTAAACTCCGCATAACTCAACTTGGCCTTCGTGAGAGTGAAAAGGCGCTGAAGATTGCCAACCGGATAAATTCTGACGTAATCTCCGGTTTTTCTGATGAAGAGATTCAGATTTTCATCAAAGTTCTTACAGGCATTATATTAAAATTTGATATAAAAAAAGGAGAAAACAATGAACAGAATCCTGAAAATTTATAATTCACTTAAAGGGCTTCCGATGGGGAAAAGGATTTTTTCTTATTTAACATGTAAAAATGCCCCCTATTTCGGATCGATCAAACCGCTTTTTGAAGAGCTTGAGCCGGGGAAATGTATAATTTTTATGAAAAAAAGAAAAGCGCTGACAAATCATATAAAAACCGTTCATGCAATTGCAATGTGCAATCTTGTTGAGCTTGCAGGCGGAGTGTGTACAGATGTTTCAGTTCCGGAAGGGGTAAGGTGGATACCAAAAGGAATGACTGTTGAATATCTGGCTCTTGCTAAAACGGATTTAAGGGGAGTATGTAATATTGATCTTGAGATTCTGGAAAATTGGGATTTGAACAGGGATTTTCCGGCTGAAGTTAATGTGTCTGATACTTCCGGGAAAATCGTTATGCGCGGAATAATTAATATGCATTTATCACGAAAAAAATCATAGAAACGCATTATTATGAATTTTATGACAGCGAGTGTATTTCTATAAGGGGTAAATGCATGTAATACACGAGGGGGAGGGAAGTCCTTTTACCCCCGATTTGGTGTGTTTTAACAGGTTTCCCCGTTAAATTACTTCATGTAGTATATTTATTCCGGAAATTAAAATAATATCATCATAACATCTTGACAGAAACTCTCATCTTATTTAAATTACAAATATTCTATTGATATTTGCACGTCGGGTTTATCGTCAATTTTAAGGGATTGATTTTAATGGTTATAGCAAGCGAAATTAATGTTGACATAAAATGGCCTGTTTCTATCATTTCATCCTGTTTTTTCCCGTAAAATTAATATTTATGCCCACTTAGCTCAGTCGGT
The DNA here is from genome assembly GCA_035403545.1 of Spirochaetota bacterium. Taxonomy (GTDB): domain Bacteria; phylum Spirochaetota; class UBA4802; order UBA4802; family UBA5550; genus WRGT01. The sequence continues at coordinate 17 of DAONFJ010000062.1, read as the reverse complement.
AGAGCATTTGCATGGTA
>DAONFJ010000061.1:14308-22686 GCA_035403545.1 Spirochaetota bacterium | reverse complement strand
GATCTTATGCCCTCCATACTCTTTCTTACATCTGTTGAACTGCCGAGTATTGAAACTCCGATTTTTGCTTCAGTATAATCTTTGTTAAGTTCAACACCGGTTATAGTAACAAAACCGATTCTGGGATCTTTAAGCTCCCTCATAATTATTTCTGCTACTATCCGTTTAATTAACTCTTCAAGTCTGTCTTTTCTATATTTCATCGGCGATTCTGCTATTATAGTTTTTTAGCTATCTGAATCACTTCATAAGCCTCAAAAGTATCCCCTTCTTTCATATCATTAAAATTGTCCGTTGAGAAACCGAACTCCTGGCCGGCTTCAACAACAGCCACATCATCTTTGTATCTCTTAAGCGACGCGAGAGGGCCGTCAAATATAACTACACCTTCTCTCAATATTCTGAGCTTCGCCTTTCTTGTTACCTTACCGGACATACATATGGAACCTGCAATTGATCCAATCTTCGAAACTTTAAATACCTGTTTGATCTCACCTGCACCGAGGATCTTCTCTTCAAATACCGGTGACAGCATCCCTTCCATGGCAGCCTTAATATTATCTGTAGCTTCAAATATAATATTGTAAAATTTGATTGATACATTTTCCTTTTCTGCAAGGTCAGAAACTTTACCCGTTGGTCTTACATGGTAACCGATAATGATTGCATTCGACGCTGAAGCAAGCATTACATCAGAATCGTTAATTCCGCCTGCTCCTGAAAGTATTACTCTTACTCTTATCTCTTCATTGGACAATTTTTCCAGAGCTTCGGTCAATGCCTGTGAAGAACCGTCAACGTCTGCTTTAACAATAACATTAAGGTCTTTAACTTCTCCCTCTTTGATCATCTCGTTCAGAGACTCAAGGGTTACTTTTCTTACTTTTTTAGCTGATTCTATTCTCTTATATTCAAGACGCTTTTGTGATACCTGCTTCGCCATACTGCCCGCTTCAACACATTCGAACGGGTCTCCGGCAGCAGGAACTCCGGATATACCGAGAATTTCGACAGGAACTGACGGCCCCGCCTCTTCAATCGGATTTCCTTTATCATCAAACATCGCACGTACTTTACCCGAATAAACTCCTACCACAAATGGATCACCCACATGAAGAGTTCCTGACTGTATAAGTACTGTACTTACGGCACCTCTGCCCGGATCTAGTCTTGATTCTATTACTGAACCTTTTGCCAGAAGTTTCGGATTGGCTTTTAGTTCGAGCATCTCCGCCTGGATAATTACAAGTTCAAGAAGCTGGTCTATGTTAAGGTTCTGCTTTGCACTGATTTCAGCGAAGAGAGTAGTTCCTCCCCACTCTTCAGGAATAAGTCCGTAACCGGTTAACTCCTGTCTTACCTTGGCAGTATTTGCATCGGGAAGATCTATCTTATTTATTGCAACAATAATCGGAACATTTGCAGCTTTCGCGTGGCTTATAGCTTCTATTGTCTGAGGCATTACACCATCATTGGCAGCTACTACAAGTATTACAATATCAGTTATGCTCGCTCCGCGCGCTCTCATTGTAGTGAAAGCAGCGTGACCGGGAGTATCAAAAAATGTTATCTTTTTTCCTCCAACTGTAACTGTATAAGCACCGATATGCTGAGTAATACCGCCGAATTCACTGTCAATTACATTTGTTGATCTGACAGCATCAAGAAGTTTGGTTTTACCATGGTCAACATGACCCATTACAGTAACAACCGGAGGCCGTGTTACAGCATCTTCCGCTTTGTCTTCCTGATCATTTTTTATTACTGTTTCATCGAAAAGTGATACAACACCTACTTCGGTATTGTATTCTGCGGCAAGAATAGAAGCTGTATCTGAATCTATAACCTGATTTATTGTAGCCATAACGCCAAGCTTCATCAGCTTGCCTATTACTTCACTTGCCTTAACATTCAGTTTCTTAGAAAGTTCACCAACTGTTACGCTTTCTGTAATATTTATTTTATCAGGAGAGGCAAGTCTTCTAAGTTCTGCTGTCTGCTTTTTCTTGAGAATTAAAGCTTTTTCAGCTTCTTCTTTTTCTCTCTTATTTAAGCGGCGGAACTCTTTTTCCTTGTGTTTCTCTTTCTCTTTTTCCTTATCAAGCCCCTTATTCTTTTTAGCTGCCTGATCGTCTATTTCTATTGATGAAGGAGCATCATCTTTACCGCCCGGGCGTCTTCCCGCGCCTCCGCTTCTCTGGGCTCCATCTCTTCCGCCGCCGGGCCTTCCATCTGTTCTCTGTCCCTGTGGACGCGGTCTGCCGTCTGATGACCCCTGGTACGGAGTGCGCTGGCCGGTTCCCTGCCCCTGCGGACGAGGTCTGCCGTCGGATGACCCCTGATATGGAGTGCGCTGGCCGGTTCCCTGCCCCTGCGGACGCGGCGGCCTGCTGTCTGATGACCCCTGGTACGGAGTACGCTGGCCGGTTCCCTGTCCCTGCGGACGCGGCGGTCTGCTGTCTGATGACCCCTGGTATGGAGTACGCTGACCGGTTCCCTGCCCCTGCGGACGCGGCGGCCTGCTGTCTGTTCTATTATCTGATCCTGTTCCCTGCGGACGCGGAGGTCTGCTGTCTGTTCTGTTTTCCGGTCTCTGCCCTTGTGGTCTTGGAGGTCTGCTGTCGGAAGATTGCGGTCTGTCATTTCCGGTTCTTGTATCAGGCTTTCTCTCCGGAGCTGCACCATGTGCTGCTTGAGGTTTCTTTTCAGTTTCATGCACTCGAGTACTTACTGTATCAGAAATAGTCTCTTTTTCTGCATGTTCCGGTGTACTTATTTTTTCATGTTTATCAGTAGTCCCTGAAACAGCAATATCCGGTTCATGAACCTCTTCAGGAGCATGCTCTTCAGCACCATCCTCTTTTCCTCTTAATTCAAGGCCTTTCTTCTTTCTTATATCATCTGATAAATCTACTTTCTTTTTAAGCTTTATTTTTTTATTTTTTCTCGCCTTTTCAGCATCTTCTAATTTTCTTTTTTTGACACTTTCTATTCTTCTTTCCACAAGAAAAGCTTCATGTTCACTTAATTCAGCTGCAGTATCCTTACACACAATATTCAGCTCTTTACATATCTCTACTACATCTTCAATAGTAATAAAATTTTTTGTCGCAACGTCAATAGCTTTCATGAACAATCCTGTTTTTAAATTTTATACGTGATCTTCATCCGGAGACTCTTCACCAGTTTCTGAATCTTCCCCATCTTCAAAATCAACCACATCAGCCAGAATTTCCAGAATTCTCTGAGCGGTTTTCTCACCAATGCCTTCTATTTTCATCAGATCTTCAAATGATCTCTCAACAAGATCCTCAACAGAAAAAATACCTGCTTTCTCCAGAATCTTCACTATTCTCGGTTCAAGATCAACGAGTTCTTCAAGAGGCGTTTCATCCATTTCGTCAGAAGAGAAGAGCTGGTTGACAATTGATCTGGATTCACTTGAACCAAGAAATGTCTGATAAGTCTCTTCTGTTTTAATATCTATATCAAATCCGCATAATCTTGATGCCAGCCTTACGTTATGACCGGATCTGCCTACTGCAAGAGAATACTGATCATTATCAACAACTGCAATAACTCCGCCGCCTGAAGTCTGTACAACCTCTTTAACTTTGGCTGGTGTCAGCGCGTTAGCCGCCATAATTTTTTTATCTTCGTAATAAGCTACAACATCTATTTTTTCACCTTCAAGCTCTCTGACAATGGACTGAATCCGGATACCTTTCATACCAACGCAGGCTCCGACCGAATCAACGTCATCTCTATCACTTGTAACAGCGACTTTTGTACGGAGCCCCGGCTCTCTGACAATTTTTACAATTTTTACAATTCCGTCGTAAATTTCAGGAATTTCCATCTCAAAAAGCTTTTCAACAAATTTAGGGTGAGCCCGTGACAGAATAACATCCGGCCCTTTAGCGCTTCTCTGTACAGAAAGAATAAGTGCTTTTATTCTATCTCCGATTTTATATCTTTCAAGAGGATTCTGCTCTCTTAAAGGAAGAAGCCCCTCTGTTTTACCAAGATCAACAAAAAGATTATCTCTTGTCCTTCTCTGAAGGTAACCGTTTATAAGATCACCTTCCCTGCCGCTGTATTCGTTATAAATAATATTTTTTTCAGCTTCTTTAATCTTCTGAATAATTACCTGTTTAGCTGTCTGAGCCGCTATCCTGCCGAATGAATCAAAAGGATTCTCCTCAACATATATCTCATCACCAAGCTCTACACTTTTTTGTATTTTCAATGCTTTATCATACGCAATTTCTTCCGCAGGGAGAGTCGGACTTTTAACGACCATTTTCTTTGTTACTATTTTAACAGTGTTTTTATCCCTGTCAAAAGCGACTTTTACGTTTTCCACAGCCCCGTACTGTTTTTTAAAAGCGGAAAGCATAGCTGATTCAACTATGTTCTCAATCTCATCCCTCGGGATCCCTTTATCTGTTGCGATCTGATGCAAGGCTTCAAAAAAATTGTTACTCATTTCACTAAACCTTTAATAATCTAAATTGGCGTTAATAATATCTTTGTGACTAATTAATATTTTATTCTTTTCTTCGGTAATTTCAATATCATTTTCATTTATTTCTGAAAGAATTCCTTTTGCAACTCTCTGCTCATCATTAAATGCATAAATAACTTTTACCGGGGCATTTTTATATTTTATAAACTCTTCAATATTACGTATTTTGCGGTTTATGCCTGGTGAAGATATCTCGAGTGAATAGTCGGGGAGAATTCCGCTTTCATCAAGCAATAAACTTAATTCTCTGCTGTAAAGCTCACAGTCATTATGCGATACAGGTTTTTCACCATCTATTCTAACTGTAATTTTCGTATTGGCACCGCTAAGATAAACAGATGATTCATAAATCGAGTAACCTGAATTTTCTGCAGCTTTGTTCATAATTTTTATAATATCATCTTTCAGCATACACCTTTCCATGCATAAAAAAGGAGTGGCGCCGCCACTCCTAACCAGTCGTCATTATCATATCGCTCACTTTTTTTTCAACTGTTTTTTTAATTAATAGTATTCCCTGTAGTGATGAAAGATTTTTCACCCCTGCAGGTGACGGATAATATCTAAACTTTCAGTTTAACAGGGTCCTTAATCTTCATATCTTCAAAAAAAACATCTTTTTCGCCGGTATAAGCATTTAAAATTACTGTTTCATCCAGATTAAAAGATTTATCTCCATAAATAGCCGGTTCAATCCTCTCCCAGGCGCTTACGATCTGTTCGATTGAAAATTTTATAAGATGAAGCACTGATTCATACCTGAAACCACGCTGAAATGCCGGATATTGCCATCTTCCCTGATGAATATTCAATGCATCTTCATCGATCCTCTTCGGCGCGGGGTATCTCACAAAACAATCTGAATATGTAAGCGGATTTTCGCATAACTTATCAATAATGCTAATCCATTTAGGATTTCCGGTTCTTTTAATCTTATAACACAGCATAATCCATACCGGAATTTTATCAAAATTTTTTATTCGTCCGGTATCTCCATCCAGTCTCTTTTGTTTTGTATCTGTAAAATATTTATTAAAAAGGGATTCATTCTCTCTTTTAAGCGATTCAAGTATCAGGTACTTGATTGAAGGCCATATTACTTTTTTACCTTTAATTATGCTTACCGGCAACATCTCCTCAAGAGGTTTAATAAGAGCGCCCCATTCGTCCCTGTAGAGAAAGTAATTATCAATATTGTACTGGAAGCGGAGATTTTTTTTACGGAAATAATTAATCTCACCTCTCTCCATATTATCCGGGAAACCTGAACTGTAAAAAATATACGGGTGCAGGATGGAATCTGAAATTATGTGAGAAATGTAACCAAGAAGATAACCCCTCTGCACAGATGACCATTCATTTCTGCTGTCTTTATTATTAATAACTATATCAGTCATATTCTGCAGAAAAGGTACACAGCTTTTATTGTGCAATGCAAAAGTAATTTCGTTACCGTAACTCTCCCCTTTCGGCAATACCTGAATGTAATCAAAAATATCAGGCCCGATAGATCCGAAGAGCCCTGCTTTAAAATGTTCAGGCGTGGAAAAGAGTGTTTCGATTGATCTATTAATGTATGACCTGTTTCTATTTTTTAAAATACTTTCCACACTTTTACGGAAAATATAGTTATGAGTATAAATCCCCGGCATTGAACCTCCAGTAGTTCATCTAATAATAATTATTTGTACGGGTTTGTCCAGCATTAAACGGAATGATACTGCAACTGTTTTCCTTAAAATTGTCTTTACGGTTCTGCACTTTCATTTTTTGCAAATACCGGAGACCGAAGAGAGAGCTTCGCAAATCTCACACAACATATTCATCCCATTTTCTCCACAAGATCATGGCTTTATTAAAACAATTAAATCTGAATGGCAGAAAGTAAAAAATCGTGATTGACTACATCCTGGAAGCCGGATTTTAATTAATTTGTCATTCCGGTTCTGCATCTTTAATCTTTGCAAATATCAGAATGGCACATAACCGGTTCATAATACATTTTCTATGAGATTCCGGGCATTACGTTGTCACTTCAGCTGGAATGACAAAACAGAATATACTATTTCAAACATGGATGAATAATATGAGATATAGAGTATACCCTCTCCTTACCGGACATTTTACTGTTGCTTTCAATGGAAAAGGAGACATGAAATTCCCGAGAGTAAAAGATATTCCGTCATATATTTTTCTTTTAGTTGATGAAAACGGAGAGGCCGTTGTCGTAGATACCGGTTTTGATATAAATCATATTCCTGCTCCGGATTCACATGGCGAGAGAGAGCCGGAACAGGAGGTTCCCTTTCTTATAAAACAGGCCGGTATTAACCCGCTTAATGTAAAAACAATAATTCAGACTCATCTTCACTGGGATCATGCTGCAGGTATAAAACATTTCCCGAACGCCGTAATTTACATTCAGTCCGGAGAAATCGAGGGACTTTTTAATCTCAGAGAATATGAGGAAACTTCATTCTGCCCCGGCCATTGGATAGACCGGCTGGATAATTTTATTCTCCTCGATGGAAACCATGAAATTCTACCCGGTATAGAAGTTATACGCACCGGCGGTCACACTCATGGCCATCAGGCTGTAAAAATTGCAGGAGAGAACCAGAGTATACTGCTGCTTGGAGATTCTCCTTTTACCTACGAATGGTTATGGACACTTGTACCGGAGGCCTACTGGAACGAATACCGGTCGGGACAAGGTCAAAAATTTTTCTGGAAGAATGAACTCCTCCCTGTCATTGATAAATGGTATAAAAAAACAAAACCTGCATCGCCCCGGCTCTTAAAAGATTATTCAATGAATGATCTTAAGAATCTGGGGGATATGCAGGTATTCTCTCACGACCCCGGACTTAAAGGGAAAGAATATCTATAGGCTAATCTTCCTCTGCTACATTAAACATTAAAACAGGTTTTTTCGAATACCTTACAACCCTCTCACAGCTATTCTGATGCAGAACATGTGTTAATCCGGTTCTTACATGATGACCCATAATTATAAGGTCTACACCAAGTTCATCAGCTTTTTCAAGAATCTTAATCCCGGGATCACCAACTTCGATGACCGGTTCTATATCCCTGTAATCCTCCGCCATTTTCCCGATATATCTCTTCATAAGATCCATAGCCTCGGTAACTGCGCTGTCTCTGAAATCCTCCCACAACCGGTATGCATCATAGTAGAAAGTAAGTTTCGGCATCTCTGCTATTACGTGTATTGTATAAACTTTAGCCTTGTATTTCCGCGCTACTTCGACTGCTCTCTCCAGAACTTCCTCCGGTTTTTCACTAAAACCTACCGCAACCAGAAATTTTAACTTTTTATCACTCATACTCAACCTCCATGAAGAGTCTTTTTTCATAACCCATATATTAAATTTACATATTAATCCGAAAAATGCAACATTTCTTTCGATTAAATTAATCGTAATTTTTAGATATAAACTTTTGTGTTAAAAACAATTCATACCCTGTCCGGTTTCTGTCATTATAATATTAGAGCATTTTTTGCTGGTAAAAAATCAATTATATATTGTATATAGTGAATAAAGAGTTTTATTTTTTATAATATATTTATTATACTGGTATAATAGTTAAAAATTCTTATATTGTACCAGACAACTTCAATACAGTTTCAGGAACCCGAATGGATAGAGTGGATAGAGAAAAAGAACTTATTTTAAAGATTGAATTCCTGGAACGGGAAAACCGTGATTTAAAAAATTTACTCAAAAGTAAAGATACAGAACCGGCCGGATCTGCTGAAAATTCAACCGGTCTTAATACTATAATAGGCAGAGATGAACTGCTGAACATAAATTCTGCTGATTATCTT
>DAONFJ010000061.1:0-14208 GCA_035403545.1 Spirochaetota bacterium | reverse complement strand
TAATACTATAATAGGCAGAGATGAACTGCTGAACATAAATTCTGCTGATTATCTTAATCTGAAAAATGAAAAGTATTTAAGCAGCCTTTCAGGAAGTCTCAATGCACAGGTGAATGAACGTGAAGTTGTAAGAATTGTTCTTCAGGAGCTTACATGGCGAAGCGGTTCAAAAACGGCCTATTATATACAATTCGATGAAACAAATTACTTTATCTCTTCATTAGCAGGAAATAATGATAACGAAAGTTCTCCCGTATTTACCGAAAACACTATTCCTGCAAATACATTTTTCATAGATAAACAAACATTATATGATATGGGATTTTCCCTATTGCGGAAAAATAATGATAAAGATCACTTTTTCGAAAAAAATAAATGGATAGAATCTTCAGTTGAAACTCTTCTGGTATTTCCGGTTATAGTGAGAAATGAGATAATCGGAATTATTGCACTTGATATAAGCGGAAAAGAATCGGAGTTATCCGCTGCCGGCCTGATGATTTACCAGACTGTATCAAGTATAATAACCGGTTCACTAAAACGGGTATCCTATGAAAGCGATATTAGATTAAAAAAAGAACAGTTTGAACTTATTATTGAAAACACTCCGCATCATCTTTTCCAGTTACTCCCTGATGGTAAAATTATTTTTTCTAATAAAAAATTTTCAGAATTTCTTAACATAAGCCATAAAGAACTTGTTGGAATGTCTATTTACGATATTCTCAATAGTGATGGTGTTACACTCCTTAATAATATATTGTATGCACTAACACGAGAGAATGCTTCCGGGAATGCCGAATTACTGACAACTGCATCCGGTATACCCCGCCTGATAAAGCTCGATTACAATGCAGTTTTCAACGACCAGGATAAAATCAGTTTTATTAATTTTATGGGAGAGGATATTACTGAAAAAAAATTTCTTGAAACCGAGTTATTAAAAACCAAGAAGAGGCTCGATCTTGCATTTCTTGCGGCAAATGATTCATACTGGGATGCGGATTTAATAACCGGGGAGTTTTTTTATTCGCAGAATTTTTACAGAATGCTTGGTTATGATCATTATGATAAACTGGACCGGTTCAGCCAATTTTTAAAATTAGTACATCCCGATGACATAACTACACTGAAGGACGCTGTTAAAAAAAGCCTATCGGGAGAAGTAATAAGAAGCACCTTGAAATTCCGGGCAAAAACTTCTGATAATCAGTATAAATGGCTATTATCCCGGACTATGGTAATTGAAACAAATGAATATGGAAAACCGTCCCGTATAATAGGAACAAACTCTGATATTACAGAAACCGTCCGCATCGAAAATAAACTTAAGGAAAGTGAAAACAGGCTTAAACTTATACTCGATAATATGCCTGTTATGCTGGACGCCATGGATAGTGAAGGCAACATCATCCACTGGAACAGAGAGTGTGAACGCGTTACAGGATATGCAAAAGAAGAGATTATTAACAATCCCCATGTGCCTGAATTTCTCTGCCGTGATGATGAGGAGATAAAATGTACCTATGAAAAACGTATGGAACTTGGCGGGAACTACAGGAATGAAGAATTCGATTTAACATGTAAAGATGGAAAAAGAAAAACAATTATGTGGTCGAACCTTTCCGACCTGTATCCTGTACCCGACTGGCATACCTGGTCTGTCGGTATAGATATAACCGAGCTGAAGGAGGTTACTAAAGCGCTTGACCTGAGCAGAGAAAAACTCAAGGAAGCCCAGATCATTGCCAAGCTTGGATACTGGGAGTACAATCATCTTAATAAAACCTGCACATGGGATTCTATACTATCCGAAATAATGGGTTACAATAAAGAGTTTATGGAGCTGAGTGAAAGCGAACTGTTTGGCTTTGTACATGAAGATGACAGGGATTTAATGATGAAAAAATTCATCCATCATATAAAAAGCAGATCACCGCATGATGACATCTACAGATGCCGAATTAAAAACGGGGATATAGTTCATTTAAAACAGATCAGTAAAACTGAATATAACTCAGCCGGAAGAGCGGTGATAAGCAGAGGAATTGTTTTTGATATCTCCGAACTCAAAAAAACAGAACTTGAACTTCTGAAAGCAAAGGAAAAAGCTGAAGAAAATAACCGGCTGAAATCGGCATTTCTTGCAAACATGTCTCATGAAATAAGAACACCATTGAACAGTATAATAGGATTCTCTGAATTGCTGTCTGATAATTCATCATCTCCGGAAGATAATATTATGTACATTGATATTATAAGAGAATCATCAAAGCAGCTTACCAGCCTGATATCAGATATTATAGATATATCAAAAATTGATGCCAACCTCATGGATATTGAGAAAAAGGGATTATCCCTTAATAAAAAAATAGATCATCTTTATGAGATATTCAAAAACGAAATCAAAACAAGAAATAAACCGATAAAACTTGCAGCTGCTGCCGGCCTGGAACCTGGCAATGATTTTATTGTTTCTGATGAAATACGGCTAACGCAAATACTGAGCAATCTTCTCGCGAACGCGGTAAAATTTACAGAAAACGGTTTTATTGAGTTCGGCTATACTTTAACAGATAACCTTAAGTATATTGAATTTTATGTTAAAGACAGCGGTATTGGAATACAGAAAAAAAGCCAGAAGAAAATTTTCGGAAGGTTCCAGCAGGCAGAACCTTCCATTGCAAGAAGATACGGGGGAACAGGACTCGGGCTTAGTATCAGCAAGGAATTGTCACGTCTTCTCGGAGGAAAAATGTGGCTCAGGTCTGAGCCTGGCGAAGGATCAACTTTTTATTTCAAAATACCATATTTAAAAGCAGAGCCATACCAGATTCCCGCAGAGACTGCTATCGAATTTGATGATGAAAAATACACAAAACTCAAAAATAAAAATATACTTATCGTTGATGACAACACCACTGTTCTTAAACTTCTTTCAGCCATGCTGAAAAACTTCGGTATAAATTGTATAGCAGCCGATTCGGGTCAAACAGCAATCAAAATTATAGAAAGCGGCGCCAGGATAGATCTGATTTTTCTGGATATTCAGATGCCGGATATGGATGGTGTTACAGCCCTGAATTTAATAAGGAACATTATACCTTCATGCAAAGTAATAGCACAGACCGCGAATGCATTCGAGGAAGACAGAGAAAAATATATCCAGATCGGATTCAATGGATATGTGTCGAAGCCTTTTAACAGAATAGACATAATAAAAACAATCAGTTCACTTATTTAAATATAATATCTCCCTCCGATTCTTCCGATAATATATTAGATTATATTTTATGCCGTTCCTGTTAAAAGCGGAATCTATTGTTTTAATATTGATGGATACCCGTCTATGGAGGCATGACAGTCTGATTTCAAATACTATTTCTTTAAATTTTTTTCTGTCTTAAAAACTTATAATAAATATTCACTGGAACTATTCAAGCGGCTATGAATTCTGAAATTAAAAAAATTTTCTCTCTGATACTTACTATAATTTTATTTTCCGGTGTAACTCTATCCGGCGAGGATTACCAGTATCAGTATTTCAGCGAGAAGGATGAGTATGTGCCGTTCTCTGATTATGTCCCGAAAATCAGAATGCATTACTATACCGTACCTCATGATCTGGAGGATTACTATCTCCTGTTCGGGATGAAGCTGTACTACAATGAAAACTCTTTAAGAAAAAATATTGAGATGCTTAAAACCGCCCTTAACTGTAAATTCCGTCATCCTTCACAGGCGCTGGTTAAAGTCGATACCGAGGATGAATACCTGAAATACAGAAAGCTCATGTTCATGCACATTAATCTGATGATCATGAGAAACTATCTGAAAATAGGATCACGGTATGATAAAAAAAGTATAAAATTCTACGATGTAACTTTTGCGAAAGATATTAATGACAGCCTTGATATAGCTGAAAAAATGTACAAGGAAGCAATCCCTTACTGGGAAGAAGCAAAAAAGCATGCTGCCGAATCAAGCAGAATTAAAATTACTACAAAGCTTAGTAATATTGAATCTGAAAGATACAGAATTATTACCGGGGATCTCGATTTTAAAAAAATTATTACCAGTCACATTACAAGTGTTAATAAAAAACAGGAAAAACTGAAGAATTTTATTGCCGCCTCACCTCAACAGTAGCTATAATTAAGGAACTTATATGAAACAGGAAGATGAAATAAAATTGCTGGATGTAATACGTTCCAGAAGATCTGTGAGAAAGTATAAAAAAGGAAATGTTGCTGATCTGCTGATTAACGAAATCCTTGAAGCAGGGAGGTGGGCCCCTTCCGGTATGAATAATCAGCCATGGAGATTTGTTGTTATTAAAGATAAAACTTTTAAAGACAAACTCTCTACAATGACAAATTATTCAAGTATAGTTTCCGGATCAGACTTCTGTGTTGCTGTTTTTTATAACAGCCCGGCGGGGTACCACAGGGAAAAAGATATTATGAGTATAGGCGCCTGTATACAGAACATGCTTGTTTATGCTCATTACCTCGGAATCGGATCTGTATGGCTGGGTGAAATTCTGAAAAACAAAGATAAAATAAGCGAGATACTTGGGATCAATCAATCTAATGAATTCATGGCTCTTATTGCCTTCGGCTACCCCGATGAAGATGCAACTAGTGACCGGATTAAAATGAATGAACTACTACTGAAAGTTCTTTGAGAAAACCATTGAAAACAAAAATAATTGTACTGATAATATTAGCATACTCCATTAATTTATTCTCCGCTCAAAATGAAATTGAAATTTCCGGATGCAGTGTTTCAGAAATTTCTGTATCGGATTTTTTATTACACTATTCAATAAAAAATAATTTTGATGCCGAGTCATTTTCAAAACTGCAGGTCATATTGCCTTTTGAAAAGTACATACTACAGGGACCGATTATTAATGGTGTTTTAACCGAAAAAGATTTTTTATTTTCCCAGATTGATATTGATCTCAATGGAGATTCTGATTTTAACGATTCATTTAAAGTAAAAGCTGAAAAAAATAAACTCTTAATAGAAAATAGAAAAATATCTAATCTTCTTAAAACAACAACATATTATAATGTGCTTACACCTCTGGATGAAACAGGGAACTACAATGTCAACAGAATATCAAAAAGCGGAATTCCTTTTACACTCAGATTTTATTCTTCTATAAATCCTGAAGTTATACTCGGACTGAATATCGGAGATGAAATTGAATTCAGAAAATTTTCCAACAGTCTGCTTTTCATAGAAGTAATAAGTTCAGATAAAAGCTCCGGAGATAAATTACTGATTGATGGGCAGAAACCTTTCTCAGGGATTATAAATGAAAAAGATTTAACAGGCGGAGAAAATTTATACAGATTTGCCTCAGTAAAAAACATAACGATAAATGACAGTTCTGCTAAAGGAGAAATAAAAATAAAAGAGATAAAAAAACCTTTTTCTGTGAGAATTACATATTATTTTGCAATATCAGAGAATTTAATTTTACTTAATCAGAAAATAATTAAGGTGAATTAAGTGGCAAACTCCCTCATAGAAATTCTTTTTATAATTATTCTATTCATTTCCATTCAGCTGTTTGTATTTATAAAGAACAGAAAAGCAAAGCTGCTTCTTCTGAATTTAATCCCCTCACTCCTTATCATCATATCAACGTTTCTTATAAACAAAGAACTTCTGACTTCTTCAATGAAGTACCTCTGCTATGCAGGACTATTCATCTATCCTTTTACATTTGTACTTCTTGTAATTGATTCCTCCCCTTTAAATAAGAAAAAACAGCTTTTTAAATCATTCATGGTTTCAATTCCTGTTTTTATTCTTTTTTTTATATATCAGAATTTTTCAATTATCATACTCATGCATGCGGTGATTTATACATTTCTTTTTGTTTCATTAAACGAAAAATTTGTGAAAAAAATTCCGGTTTTAATTTTCATGATTGTTCCGGCATTGATTCTTTTTGCTCACTATAATTATTTTCATCAGGAAATTCCCGTTTTGATTTCACTTGTTCTGCTGGCAATTTTAATTTCTTTTTTTGTATTTTATCAGTATTCAAGACGGCTTCACTTTGTCAATTTAAGACTGCATAGTATCAATACTCTCAACAAAAGACTTAATCAGGTTATCACACGGCTCCGGCAGAGTAACGATACTCTGAAAAAAATAATTTCTCAGAAAGATATTGAACTTCTGCAGATTGCACGGCACGCGAGCCTGGCTGAGGTAACAACAGGTATTGCACACGAACTGGCACAGCCTCTAACGGGAATTAAATGTATTTCGCAGAATATGATAGATGATATAAGCTACAACGATTTTGACCATATGCAGGCAGTATCAGATCTTGCTAAAATTTCATCACTTGTAGACAGGTCATCATCAATCATTGACCATATAAGAACTTTTTCCAGGAAGAGAGGTTTCTCTTTCCAGCAGGCGGATTTGAATGCATGTATATTGAATGCTATTGAACTTATTAATAACCAGATGAAAAATATCGGTATAGATCTAATCTTTGTGCTTGATGATTCAGTGCCGAGAATCTATGGGGATAATCTCTCGCTTGAGCAGTTATTTATAAACCTGATACTGAATTCAAAAGATGCAATAACGTCGAAGATGGGGCCTGCGTCAGATTTTCACGGAGTAATAAAAATAACTACTACATTCAATGATGGAATAGTAAAACTCATTATTGAAGATAACGGAAGCGGCATACCGGAAGATATTATTCCGAAAATCTGGAGTCCGTTTTTTACTACCAAACAAAAAGGAAAGGGAACAGGTATCGGCCTGTCTCTGAGCCATAGAATTATTAAAGAACATAATGCCGATGTTTCAATTAACAGTTCCGGTGAAGGGACTGTCTTCACAATAATATTTCCTGTTGAACATCCTCATCCGGAAGAACTGTCACAATCCTGAATTGTTAATCCAATCATCATCCTCTTCATCAAGGTAGACTTCATCCATGAGATCACCGGCCCAGGAATTTTTCCCTGAAATTTTTTTTAGAATAATTGCCGAGATAATTTTTACAGGTTTAACTTCACTCCATATGCTCTCGTTAAGACATCTCCAATGATCAGCCAGCTTCAATGGTTCAAATAATCCCGATGAGCATGTATCACAAATGAAGACACATTTATCCGAATCAGGTTCGCCTGACACCGGAGGAATCTCAAAGACATTCAGTCTGACTCCGGATGAAAGACAAAGCTCGCATTTCGATCCGGATCTTCTGGCAAGTTCACGCCCCAGAATATTGAGCTCATCCTGACGTTTTTTATTTATTTCATATCCCTTTGCCATCCCCCGCCCTTTCACCAGGTACAATTTTTTTCAGATACTTTATTCAAATTGTTTTTTAACTCTATCGTATAGTTCAGATTAATTCTATACTCCGTCAATACAATTTTAATCAGCAGCCTGATCATGCAGCCGTAACTGAAAATTAAATTATTCTAATTTATAATCAGATTTTATTTTTCTTTTTTTATTAATATTCAATATATTGATTTCAAATATAAAAATATACTAATTCCGAATTGAGAGAAACCTATGAGTGTAATAACTGCTTCATTAAAAACAATTTTCCTGAAAAAATATGAAAATGATTCATTCATGAAGAAACAGAGAGCCAATGTCTTCATGTGGATGCAGATGATTTTTCTGATACTGATAATAGCTTCTGCTTCAAGCCGGCATATGTTTTCAGCGGATTCTGTGCCTTTAACGTATGACATCAGCATGATAATTATTGCTTCAGGATTTATTGTATGCCTATTAATTCTCCGTTCCGGTGCTTATAACATAGCGGTTTATTTCGGCATTCTCATACCACTCGTTCTTGTAGCCCTTCAGGCGTACCTGATAAATACAATCGTAGGAAAATATGTATACTTCCTTTACTTTATGATTTTTATAGTAATGTCTGCACTTTATGGTAATAGATTGACTATTGGAATAACAACCTTCCTTGTCATTTCCATTACTGCTATTATTGTTAAAACTTCGGGAGGTTTAATTCAAGGGCATTATATTGGTCTTACAATTTCACAGGTATCAATAGTCGCAATCTTTATATCTGGACTCTGCTTTCTGATTTTTAAAATTGTCAGGGCAACGCTTGATGAAGCAGAAGAAAAAAACAGACTGCTCGAAAAAAATATCGAAAGAATAAGTACAATAGTCAAGACTTGTACTACAGTAGCTGTTACACTGGCTGAAACAGCTACTTCACTGTCATACCATTCTGCATCGTTTTCTGATAATGCCCAGGCGCAGGCGGCAAGTATTGAAGAAATTACCTCAACTCTTGAAGAGATCGCAGCTTCTTCAGAATCTTCCGCAAATATGACAGTCTCTCAAAACGATAAAATCACGTTCCTTATAGATGACCTGAAAAAAATGTTTGAATTTGTATCAGCGAGCCGGGCTAAGATGGACCTTGCGCTCAATTTAAAAACAAGCCTTGACAGCAGAATTAATGAAGCAATTGAAGAAATTCTAAAATGCCAGAAGGCCCTTGATAATGTAATTCTGAGCAGCAGCAAAGTTACAGACGCAACATCACTGATAAATGACGTCTCTGACCAGATAAATCTTCTTTCTCTTAATGCTTCGATCGAAGCAGCCCGTGCTGGTGAACATGGTAAAGGCTTTGCAGTAGTTGCCGATGAAGTAGGTAAACTCGCCGAAAAAACACAGCTCAACGCGAAAGAGATAACCGCTCTTGTCAAGATAACAGATAACGAGATGAAGATAACAAGCCAGGCATTGACAAATGTAAATATTTCATCCGAGGAGGTTTTAAAGCTTGCATCACAATTCGGTGAACTTGTTGTAGAAGTAAATCAAATATCTGAAGTTGACCTCAGCATGAATAAAATGCTTCAGGAGAATGCTTCACTGGTGCTTGGTGAATCGAGTGAAATTCGTTCTTCCATGCATGAGCTTAAATTTGCCCTGGAAGAAATAACTAAATCGATATCAGTAATTAATGAAGCTACTCAGGACCTTGCTTCAGGCGCTGAAGAGATCAGCAGCTCTTCGGAAAACCTTGCAGATTCAACTGACAAACTGTCTGTAATTCTAAAGAAAAGTGAATGATCAAAATTCATTCTTGACATACATACCAGCCCGGATTTCAATATTGCATATTCCATTAATTCAGAGTAGATGTTATGAACAATAATGATATTAAAAGCGCAGCCTGCACAGCAGGAGCAGACATTTGCGGCGTCGCGTCTCTCGAAAGATTCAGCGATGCCCCTGAGGGATTCCATCCCTCAGACATATATAAAGATACCAGGTCAGTAGTTGTTTTCGCCCGTCGTATTCCAAAAGGAGCTTCCTGCACCGACAATCCGTTTCCTTATTCAATTTCAGATGAAATAGTTACGGATCAGATACGTAATATCACTTACAATTTTTCTCTACTCCTTGAAGATAAAGGGATAATTGCTGTACCGGTTTACACCGAACCTTACGCTTTCTGGGATAAAAATACTTTAACCGGTAAAGGTGATCTTTCTCTCAAACATGCCGGATATCTCGCAGGGCTTGGAGTTTTCGGAAGGAACCATCTTCTTTACAATTATCAATTCGGAAATATGATTAAACTAGGAGCCCTCCTGATTAACATTCAGGTTGAGCCTGACGAAATCCAGTCATTTTCTTTCTGCAAGGATACCTGCTTACTCTGCATAAAAAACTGCCCTTCAGGCGCGCTTGAAAAAAATTCTGTTATCCAGAAGAAATGCAGAAATCAATCAGAAGGCCTATCGTTAAAAGGATATCCCATTACTACCTGCGCTGTCTGCAGAACCATCTGCCCGTATTCATACAAAGTTTGTAAAAATTGAACACAATAAAAAAATACTTCCTAGATCTGGCATGTTGACAAAATATTTATAATTATGTACTGTTAATTGTAATATATTTAACTTTCACATCTGGAAGCAAGCTAGTTTAACTAAAAATAAGAAGGAGTAAAAAATGAAAATTTTAAAAAAAGTATTTAAATGGACTGCTATTTTCTTTGGCGGAATTTTTATCATAATTATCGGAGCAGGTATTGCAGCCATGATTATTATTGATAAACCTTTTATAGAAAGCCAAATGGAAAAGCAGCTTCATCGACAGGTTAGAATTGGTGATGTAAGCGGAGGTTTATTTTCTGCAGTTTCAGGATTTTCTGTAAAAGATGTAAAAATCTCCAATTTTAAATCTGAGAAAGAGATCGAATCTTTAAAAACTAAACCTGTCTCAAATGCAGATATTTTCACATCAATGAAAGCTTTTAATTTTAAAGTCTCAATTCCGCCTCTATTGAGCCGAAAATTCGTGTTAAAAGAACTTATGCTCATCGGCCCGCAGATAAACATTGTCCGTTATAAAAGCGGCGCTTTCAATTTTTCCGATCTGCTTGTATCCAAACCTTTAACTCCTGAAGAAAAAGCTGAACTTGAAAAAAAACTTCGCGAGGAAGCAGCAAAACCGAAAGAAGAATCAAAGCCTATCAAAGCTGATGATATACCTGTAGCTGTAAATATCGGCTCAGTGGGAATGGAAGATGGAAATATTAACTTCTCCGACCTTACTTCCGGACAGAAGCTTAATATCTATAAAGTCACTGCAAAAGTTTATGATATTAAAATCGATCCGAAAAATCTTGAAAAGGATGACAACATATCATTAAAAATATTTGCCGGGATCAAAACATTAAGCCGCCCTGAATCAGGTAGTGTACAATCTTTTGATGTTGCATTTGATATGACAGGAAACATAATTCCATTTGATAAAAAAACAAGAATCATGAATCCCGAGATATTTTTAAAAGCTGGCTCACCCTACGGTAGTGCAACAGGCCTGCAGATTTTTAACGAGATGATAAATGTTGAACAGATAGCTAAATATTCAGGTAAGTTTGATTTTCTGAAGAAAGAGATTGATTGGAAAAACGGATATTTAAAAGTTCACTATAAAGATAATGTAGCTACACTTTCTGATGGTAAAATTGCAAACGACGATTATGCGCTTACATTCGGCGGCACTGTAAATGTTGTTTCCATGAATTTAAATCTTAACTCAGATATGACACTCGCTAAAAAAAATACAGATAAAGTTAAAGCACAAACTTCAAAACTTGCAGTAAAAGTAATTACCGGAAAAGCTAAAGATTATATAAAACCTGAAATGGTTGCTGAAGCGGCTGTAAAACCGATGCTAAACGGAAACGGTGAAATTTTTCTAAAGTATACGGTTAAAGGATCAGCCTCCAAACCTGATGTAAAATTGATCCATCCGAAACTCGGTTCACTCTCAGACATAGCAAAAGACGCTCTGAAAAACGCAGCAGGAAATGTTACAGAGCAGGTTAAAGATGCGGCGAAAGATAAAGCCAAAGAAAAAGTTGCCGAGAAGACTGATAAAGGCAAAGACAAAGCTAAAAGTAAATTGAAAAAATTATTTTAAAACAAATATAAAAGACGGTGTTGAAAAGCACCGTCTTTTTTTCTCCTATAGCCGATTGAATGATTAACAATCTTATATCCTGGAGTATAAGTTAAATAAAAATTACATTTGTATAACCCGATTCCTCACATTACATGGATTCAATTATTTCACAACTTCACATGCATTCTTTACCACAAATTTTTTTGTTTTTAAATCCTCCTTATGCTTCTTACCCAATCTGTCTTTCTGAAGTTACCACCCGAGTAGTTGTTGTATATATCAATGATTTTCTCATATCCATATTTATTACAAAATCCGCAGCCTCAAATCCTCTAGCCTGAAAATTTATTATATATGTTCCGAAAGCTTTTCTTCTTAAAGTGTACTTTGCGCGGCCTCAAAATCCGGATTCACAAATTATATCATAATAAGTTAATGAACAGTATTATCGCGAATAAATTTGAATGAAAAAATTATATTTGAGGGGGATTTATTTTACACAATTTCAGAAATGTATTTACTTTATATACCAAAAGTATTGATGTATATAAAAGAAAAAAATATAAAGGAACTCTATGAGTACATCATTCTACAACCTGACACCGGACAGAGTAATTGAAGCTGTAGAAAAAAGCGGATTTTCTGTTACAGGTCATTATATGGTTTTGAACAGTTATGAAAACCGCGTTTATGATCTCAAACTTGAAAATGAAAATCATATTATAGTAAAATTTTACAGGCCGGGTAGATGGTCACACGAACAGATTCAGGAGGAACATCAATTTCTCTTAGATCTGGCGGCTGATGAAATCCCGGTTTGCGCTCCATTAATTTTTTCAGATGGTGCAACGATCCATGATTCCGAAGGAATATTTTTTGCAATCTGGCCGCGAACAGGGGGCAGAATTCCCGAAGAACTATCAAATACTGATATGATAAATGTAGGAAGACTTCTCGGCCGGATTCATAATAACGGAGCATCTAAAGAGAGCAGGTACAGATTAAAACTTACCGGCGAATCCTATGGAATTAATTCTCTGAAATATCTGACCGAAAATAATTTTCTTCCATCGAATTGTATTGCGAAATATTCAGAAGCAGTTAATGAAATAGTTAGGGTTTATGATTCACTTATAACTGATGTTCCCTTCCTCAGAATTCACGGAGACTGCCACATGGGAAATTTATTGAAGAGAGATGGCGCTTTCTTCTTTCTAGATTTCGATGATTTCCTTGTCGGGCCTGCCGTTCAGGATATATGGATGCTCATCAGTTCACGAGATGCAAATTCTCAGAGGGAACTTAATTTATTTCTTGAGGGATACAGAGAATTCCGCAGTTTTGAAAATTCATGGTTGAAGTTAATTGAACCTTTGAGAGGGCTGAGGTATATATATTATGCCGCATGGATTGCAAGAAGATGGAGTGATCCCGCGTTCCCGCAGATTTTCCCGCACTTTGGAACTGATGAATACTGGAATAAAGAAACATCAGACCTTGAGGATCAGGTGAAGATTATTTATGCAAACGAATCAATAAAAAATGAATTCCACCCTGAAGCACCTGAAAAGGAAAAAGAACTTACAAATAAAGATTTTTTCTGGGATATGGAATAAAAAAATTCCGTCCAGATACATTTTTGGTCTGATATAATAGTTTATACGTCCTGTTAAACTATTTTGACTTTTCTAATTTAACATAAGTCAATGTTTGAATTAAGAAGAATAAAGTGATTTTAAAAAAGCCACCTTTTTCGAGGTGGCTTTAGCCTTTAGATACTGAAAGAATATGTTGCAGAAAGCGTTATACCATAAAATTTTGTATCGGTAGTGTCCTGATCTTCATAGTCCATTTTTAAATACTGGTATCGTCCCCCAAGACTTATTGTGGTAGAAGCTGAGTTTATATAATAAGCAATTGAAAGAGTTGAATTTAATCCATAATCCTTGCTTTTAGAAGTCTTACTATATCCCGAACCGGAATTTTCTTCATTTCCCCAGAGATAAAAACCTCCTAAATTTCCAATTAGAAAAAAATCATTACTAAGAGGGAATACTGCACTGATTCCCGTTGCGGGACCAAATGAATTATGTTCCATTGAAGAATCCCAACCTGAGGTCGCAATATCAAATGAATAACTCGAATATTTTGCACCAATATAAAATTTACAATAATTGTTTATTCTGTAATTTAATGCATTATCACTATCAAATCTTTTTACATCGTATGAATACTTTTCAGAAGTGATTAAATCGGTTTCATCAACATTAAATTTTCCATAAAGAATTGAAATGTAAGATTAAAATCATCGTTAATCTTTAAAGATAAAGCCGGCCCATAGAGAAGTGTTGGATCAACTTCTGCTTTAATATTATCCTGTTTAATATAATCCCACCATACATACCATGTTGATACACCCGCACTCATTTACACCGCTGATCCGATTGATGGAATCATTGCTGTAATGAAAATAAAAATAAGTGATGTTGTTACAAAATATCTTTTCATTAATTATTTAACTCCTTTTTTAATTTAAGTATATGATTTTCATTGCTAATCATGATTATATATTCAAGTCAGAAAGTATGTAGTTGTTGAATTCAGCATTTATAAGTGAGATTTAAAAGGCGAGTTCTTTTTAAGATGCACTATGATGAAAAAGTGGTTAATTTTCAGTATAAATTAATGAAAAAACCCGAAGGTATTAGTACCTTCGGGTTTTTTATAATATGGTCA
>DAONFJ010000060.1:17260-22985 GCA_035403545.1 Spirochaetota bacterium | reverse complement strand
GCCGCCATGCATGCGTGTTATGCAGCCGACGGAAAAAATAAAATTTTACCAGGGAAGAATCAAAATGGAAAACTGGATCTATGATGAATATAGACATTGCGGAGTTGATTATTCCGATGAAAAACAGGCGGAGAATTATGATAATCAGCATCAGAAGTTTAGGGATTATGAAAAAGAATTTAATGCGATGATAGAATTTCTATCGTTAGGCAATACCAAAGATTTATCTATAATAGATCTCGGGTGCGGAACCGGTGCGACATCAATTTATGCTGCAAAGATTTTTAAAAAAGTTTATGGAATTGACGTATCAGATGTGATGATAAATCAGGCAAAGAGCAAAGCGGAAAAAGAACATATTTCAAATATCGAATTTATTAATGCAGGTTTCTTAACCTATACTCATAAAGATGAACCCGTTGATTTGATGATAACTAAAGCCGCTTTTCATCATTTACCGGATTTCTGGAAACAGGTTTCTTTATTAAAAATGAATAGCATGTTAAAGAGAGGTGGGATATTATATATTTTCGATGTTGTATTTAATTTTAATCCATTGGAATACAAAGTAAAAATTAATGACTGGGTTTCGGGATTTGAATTGAAGGCCGGGAAAAAATTTAAAGAAGAAGTAGAAACTCATATAAGAGACGAATACAGTACCTTCAATTGGATTCTGGAAGGAATGATTGAAAAAGCCGGATTTAAAATTGAAAAGAGTAAAACCGATGATGGATTTGTAACGGAATACCATTGTATAAAAGTTGAAGATATAAACATACAATAGCATTGAGAAATCTCCGTCACATAACAATCACCATGCCTGCTATAAAAATAAAATTCTTACAGAGGTGTAAAATGTTAACAGTAATTGAAAGTTGGGAAGAAGTGATTGAAAATTTCCAGAACTTTAACGCATCACTGGAAACTTCTGACTCAAAAGCAAAAGAAAGATTAAGCCGGTTTTTCCACTGGTATTACCTGCCTTCTCTTGAAACTTTTGCACCGGGAAAATTTCTCGGATACCAGGGGATGACACTATCCGCTTATGAAGGTGAAGGATCCGGCTCTGAAAGTCAGCAGGTACTGAAAAAATATTTTATAAAACTTGAGCGTGATTCTCAGGAATATAACCTGCTTCATAAAAAATTAGAGTCATTTATGAAATCAATGGGTAAACAGATATCCATGAAAACAATTTCTGGTACCGGCGGGATTTATATACCAAAAAGCGAGCTTGACAGTAAACTTATAATTGATCAGAAATTATTAAATCAGGTGACTAAAGATATTGATTCCATCAATAATGAAAATAATGAATCGTTTGTTGAAGGGGATAAAAAAGAAAAACTTATAAGCTTTTATGAAAGAAACCCTTCATTGAGAGCTAAGGCCATAGAGATACACGGACTCTCCTGCCAGGTATGCAATTTTAATTTTGAAGAATCATACGGCAGCCTTGGAGAGAATTATATTGAAGTTCACCATCTCACTCCCATGTCATCCCTTGTTTCTGAAAAAGAAATTGATCCGGAAAAAGATTTAGCCGTTTTGTGTTCAAACTGCCACAGGATGATTCACAGGGTTAGAAATAATATTTTAAGTCCGGATGATTTAAAAAACCTGCTGAATAAAGTCAAATAACATCCGGCAGATTAAGAAGAGCCAATGCAGACACTGAAATCATTCCCCGCTGTTATTAACAGGTCCTCCCGCATTCTGATCCTGGGCTCTATGCCCGGGAACGAATCACTGCGGAAGAATCAGTACTATGCCAACAGCAGAAACCTTTTCTGGAAAATTATTTACGCGCTATTTGATGCCGTGCCGGATCCATCCTACGAAAAGAGAATTGCATTTATCCTCTCGAAAAAAATCGCACTGTGGGATGTCATCAATAACTGTTACAGGGAAGGGAGCCTCGACTCAAACATCAGGGATGAACAGCCGAATGATTTCATAAACTTATTCCGTAAATACCCGGATATAAAACATATTATTTTCAATGGCGCAAAAGCTTATGACTCGTTCCGCAGGCATACAGGGTTTAACGATCAGGACGGCTTTGTCTATAAAAAGCTCCCCTCCTCGAGCCCGGCACATGCTGTTAAGTTTGATGACAAACTGAAGGAGTGGTCGGTAATTAAAACATATTTGTCAGGCGCCGATTAAATATAACAGGAAATGAAAATAAATATTGATGAACGCTGCTACGCGTCTGTACTGCTGCTTTTAAAATAAGTGATGCTCCGGTTAAGGAGATCTGCCTCGTTGCGCATATTCTGTGAGTTGGCAGCCAGTTCTTCGGCCCGTGCCGCTATAAGCTGGGTTGTGTCATTAATCACACCGACCAGTTTTACAATCTCTTCCGAGGCATCCATCTGTTCCCTGGTAGCATTTTTTATCGCGTCGGAACTTACCCTGACGCTGTCCATTTCATCCACAACAGTTTCTTTTGTATTTATCTGTGTCTGCATTATTTCCGAAATCTCTTTCATCATGTTACTGATAAGATTAAATCCTTCAATTATGGCAGCTATAGTCTCTACTGTATCCTGCACATTAAAAAGTCCTTTTTTTATTTCGCTGTTGTTCACCTTTATCAGTGAATCAATCTGTTTGACACTCGACGCGGTCTGATCGGCCAGCTTTGAGATTTCATCAGCAACTACGGCGAATCCGCGGCCCGCATCGCCTGCGCGCGCTGCTTCAATAGCGGCATTCAGCGCAAGGAGGTTGACTCTTTCTGATATATCACTGATAATCTGGATGATATTCATTACCTCGGTAGAACTGTCGCCGATCTTCATCATCGACTGATTCATTTCATTGAGCATCTGTTCTCCGTGCCTGGCTTTTCCGGTAAAATCATCTGTGTTTATCTGTGTTGTCCGGATCCTTTCACCCATTGTATCGATGACCGCTGTCAGCTCCGTTACGCGGAGTATCATCCCCTTGAGGCTTAAGTTCTCATCCTTGACCCGTTCTGAAATATTTTCAAATCCGGATGAGATCGCTTCGACGGTTGCTATGATCTCTTCAGTTGATGCGGCCTGTGTATTGGCATTTTCAGAGAATTCACTTATTGTTACAGACATTTCGTCGGACGACAAAAAAAGTTCGTGCGACAGCGCCATTG
Source organism: Spirochaetota bacterium (assembly GCA_035403545.1). Taxonomy (GTDB): domain Bacteria; phylum Spirochaetota; class UBA4802; order UBA4802; family UBA5550; genus WRGT01. The sequence goes on along the minus strand of DAONFJ010000060.1, from coordinate 19,846 downwards.
TATTTTTAACGACTTCATTGATTTTCGAAATAAAGATATTGAACCAGACCCCGAGGCTATGCATCTCGTTTTCAGTATTTGCCATGTAGACCGGGCACATGACGCATGTTTTATATTTATTTTCAATTATGTATTTACAGGATGTTTCTTTACCCAGGCGCCTCGCTATGGAGCCGATTTCAAAGAAACAGAAACCGTTCCCTTTGTCGTATTCAATATATTCATCGCCGCGCCTTTGATGCACCTTCATTGAAGATTTTTCAGATGTAGGGTAACGCACCGAAAGGTCTCCCAATACGCCTTTACCGAAAGATTCCATGAATGAGGAAATGGATCTGTTAATGTTCCGGGAAAGGAATACGGCTATTACAACGGAAAGAGCAACGAAAACAGCACCGATAACAAGGTAGATAATTATGGTTTTATTTATTGCAGCAAAGGCTTCTCTTTTTTCCACTTCAATAAGAAACATCCACTGAAAATAGCTGAGCCATTTCCAGATGCCGATCACTTCTTTTCCTTCATGGTTTATGTATATATCATGCCCGGCGTGCCGGCTTTCAAGGCACGCTGACACGCTTTTAACCAGCTGCCGGGAATCCCGGTTGAGCAGCCAGAATCCGTCCTGCTGTCCCGCGGCAGAATTTGCCACGTAATAATCATTCAGTACTCCGAATGTTTTTTTATACTCGTAATCCCTGGAAGAGCATATGACTTTCCCCCCTGCATCAAGAATAAAGGCATTGCCGTTTTTCCCGAGATTGATGATGTTAAGGGAATCATCCATGACATTCATGTTTACAGCACATATAATATATCCGCTCCGCTCTCCGCTTGCAGAAAATACCGGGAAGCTTATGGGCTGTATAATGACATTCTGTCCATTACGATTTTCGATGTATGATTTAAATATATGTATCTCGTTCCGTCTCGGTATCTGGCTGAACATTGCCTTATCCAGAACTCCCGAACGGTTGTCTGATGAGGCTCCGATATTTCCCCTGCTGTCAATAAGCATTATCCACGCATACGTGCCCTGGTCGTACATCACTTCGTCGATATATTTTTTCAGTGCGGCCCGGGTGTCAGGGCTGAGCCCTCTCGTGTTAAGCTGAGACGCGCCATCAACAATTACCGGTGCTTTTGACATCTTTTCAATATGTTCGGCACGCCACTCCATCCAGTACTCGATAAACTCAAACTGTTTGGTCGCGATTTCGCTGTAATTCGAGAGGACCATCTCCTCTATCCAGGAGCCGGTTAACAGGTAATTTACTGCAACAAAAATCAATGTAATAAGAATGCACACAGTCAGGAGGACATACTTAACTTTATTCCGTATGCTGGCGTTATGAATCCGGTTGATCACTCGCGTTAACAGAGTCATGGCTCACCCCCATCAATACCTGACAAACATCTAATTCCTTTCCCTATGGCAGCTGCGGCAGCCCTGAGGCCCCGCCTTACGGCGATGGCATTCATGGCATTGCTGGTGGAATGCGGCCTTGAGATTAATAACGGCAGCTTCGTCTTTTTTCCCGTGGCATGAGGAGCACTTCGCCATTGATCCCAGATGGTGACAGTCAATGCATTCGGTGTTGTACTCCTCAACGTGTCCCTTATGATTGAATTGTATCTGCGGCAGACGGTGTCCTGTTTTATCCAGAGGAATAATATTTTTAACATTCTGGTATTCGGATTTGACACCTGCATGGCATTCCTGGCATTTTACCGGCCCATTCTTCTTCCTGTGACAGTCTTTGCAGAAAGAATGAAGAATTACCATTTTTGATTTGCCCACGTGGCATGCATCACACTTTTTCTTTTCAGCTTCCTTCCCCGCATCATGGTGGCATGTGTTGCATTGCACATTTACGTTCTCATGAGCCTGGTGACTTTTTTTATCAAAGACAAATGTACTGCCGTACATATTTTCTATGTCTTTGTAAACCGTCTTCCTTTCTTTTTCAATGTGGCATTCGTTACAGTGGACCGGGCCTTTCTTTTTGTCAGTATGGCATTTAACGCAGAAAGTGTGAAACAGCTTAGCGCCTGCAAGGCCCTTATGACAGTAGGCGCATTTTTTTATCCTCTCATCATTATGGGATTTATGATGGCACGTTTCGCATTTTACACCTGATCCCTCATGGCTGCTGTGCGGCATCCTGACACGGATAGTAGTTTCAAGAGTTTTCACTCCAAAGGCGGCATCCGTATCTGTATAATAGTCGTTAACTCCGGTTATGGTCACAACACTGGTAGTGCTCTCATTATCAGAGCAGACGAGAACCGGCATAATAGCTAAAGCTATTATCAGTATAAAAAAAAAGCGGATAAAAGATGTATTTGAGGGATTATATTTAATCATTTTGTTTTATTATTCAGTAATAATTCCTAAACTTTTTATAATAGAAAATGTTCTATTCGCTCTTCCGCATTCGGCGACAGGGAGATATAATCGTTTATTTTATACTAAAATATATGTTAATGATTTCGTTATCAGCATATAGCAACCTTTCTTATAAAAGTCAAATCATTAAAAACTTTGTGTGTTATTTTCTTGTAAAATTAATAATTATTTATCCA
>DAONFJ010000060.1:10726-17160 GCA_035403545.1 Spirochaetota bacterium | reverse complement strand
TAATTGCCGCCTGTTTTATCCTTAAGAAATATCATAAAAGGGCCGAAATAAATAGATAATTGTTTGAATTTCTTCATGCGCAATACCGGGGAGGTGTCGCAATGAAAATTATAATTATCAGACAGCCGGACATTAATTCCTATTTATATCTCAGTGACGAGTTTGCCGTTTATGGAAGATTCGGCCTGACAAAGTCCGGCGCTTTTTATGTCCTCCCCCTGAATTCCTCACATCCGGATAATACACTGATAGGCGGCTTCTGGGCTGCCAACAAAGTAAAAGACATCCTGTATCTTTACCCTCACGGATCGGTACCTGAATTTGAAATTTTTGTAAAAGATATTATTGAGTCAAGACAGATTGATAATATTGCAGAAGCAGCCGGGCTTGAGGCGTATCAGTAATTCAACCAATTATAATTCTTATCAGCCGTTCAGCGGCAATGATAAATCATGCAGCCAATACGGGCATAGCGTCGAAAATTCTGTTTTCAATACCACCATCCCTTCTTCTAAAACCGTGGCACACCATGTTAAAAGATCAGCGGACAGAGCCATAATTTCCGGATTAAATTTTTAATCCCGTATCATTATAAATTTATCTTTTTATTTTGATACTGCATATTTCTCTATCCGCCCGCGGCTGCAGTCTCTTTTGACAGCCCGTTTTATAACATTATATTTTATTCCACCAACAGGATGCGGACATTATCCGGTTTAATGCTCTTTGCCTCTTCCATCGTCACAAGGTTCGCCTTCATCGGTATTCCGCACCATTTCAGGATGGTCTGCTGTAGTACATTGCGGGAGGGGGTCTTTCACCATGACTTCTTCACAACAGACAGGGGCAGGTTTGTCTTCCCCTCTCACATCCGTTCTGCCGCATTTACTGCATCTATATGTATAACCAGTCTTCGCCATTATATCTTTACCTCCGGTATAGTTTGTATAATAAATTTATATAGTTTAACGTAAAAAAATATTTTTTATTACTAAATTCAGTAATTAATTATGGTTTTTAATCATGAGCGGTTGTATTGTTTATATTATGCATAGGACAGTTTATAACTGCGCATTAAATTTAACCGATAATTTTAAAACAGGCACTATATGATAAAAAACATATCCGATGATTTAGTTATTGTTTTAGCCGGTGAGGCCGGCCAGGGATTACAGGCTATTGAAAGCATCCTGTCGTCCTTATTAAAAAGAAGCGGTTATAATTTTTTCTCAACTTCTGAATTCATGTCCAGGGTAAGAGGCGGTACGAATTCCACCGAGATAAGGGTATCTTCGAAACCCGCAGCCGGATTTATGGATCGTATAGATATACTGATTCCGCTGCACAACGGGGCAATTCAGCATCTTAAAAAAAGAATAACAGAATCAACAATTGTTATCGGTGAAAAAGATAAAATAAATTACGGCAAAATAATAGATATTCAGTTTACAAAGATGGCGGCTGAGACAGGGAGTGCAATTTTCTCAAACACTGTAGCTGCCGGATTTATATGCGGCCTGCTGAAAATTGATATAAAGGAATGTGAAAACTTTATCCTTGAACATTTCCGCGGCAAAAATGAAGATATAAAAATAAAAAATGCAGAGGCAGTCAGGAAAGGCCATGCAGCCGGGATAAGTCTCAAGGATATTAATATAAATATCAAAAAATCTGATGATGTAAAACAACACCTCCTGCTGTCAGGTGCAGACTCGGTTGTACTTGGAGCAATCGCCGGGGGATGCAACTATGTCTGCGGATATCCAATGTCCCCTTCGACAAGCGTCCTCGAAAAACTGGCCGTGTATTCCCGGAAATTTGACATAATTGTTGAACAGGTCGAAGATGAAGTCGGTGTTGTCAACATGGCGCTTGGCGCATGGTATGCGGGCGCAAGGGCACTGGTCACAACTTCAGGCGGAGGATTTGCTCTCATGACTGAAGGTATAAGCCTCTGCGGGATGATCGAATCTCCGCTGGTTCTCCATCTGGCACAGCGTCCCGGCCCGGCAACCGGGCTTCCGACACGGACGGAACAGGGTGACCTGAACCTGGTTTTATATGCAGGCCACGGGGAGTTTCCGAGGATAATTCTTGCCCCCGGTACACTCGAAGAAGGATTTACACTGTCACAAAAAGCTTTTAACCTCTCGGCGGAATACCAGGTACCGGTGTTCATCTTAACAGACCAGTTTTTTGTGGACAGCAGTTATAACACTCCTCAGTTTAATACAGTAAAGATCAGTTCTGAAAAACATATTGTTGAAACAGAAAAAGATTATAAAAGGTTCTCTCTTGCGCAGAACGGCATATCTCCGCGGGGAATACCAGGATATGGAAACGGAAAAGTCTGTGCTGACAGTGACGAGCATGATGAAGCCGGTTACATTACCGAAGACTCCGACATGCGGATTAAAATGGTAAATAAACGGCATAAAAAATTCGATTCAATTAAATCAGCGGTTATACCGCCAAAACTTTACGGCAATGCAGATTATAAAACACTTGTTGTATGCTGGGGTTCCACAATTAATATTGTTGCCGAAGCCGTTGAAGCTCTGGGGAAAAAAGAAATTGCTGTTTTACATTTCTCATGGATATACCCGTTGCCTGATGAAACAGGCGGCTACCTGAAAAAGGCCGGGAAAATAATTATAGTAGAAAATAATTCATCCGCACAATTCGCACAGCTTATTAAGCTTTCAACAGGGTATTCTATCGATAATAAAATTTTAAAATATAACGGATTTCCTTTCTCTGTAGAGGAAATTATAAAAGAAATTAAACAATTTATATAATCTGGTGAACATAATGGAAAACGTTTTTGATTTTGAAAATAATATTGATATCGCCTGGTGCCCCGGATGCGGTGATTTTTCTATCAGAAAAGCATTACTTGGAGCGCTCAAGGAATTGAATCTTCCGAAGGAAAAGGTAGTCCTGGTTTCCGGAATAGGACAGGCTGCCAAAATGCCTCAATATATCAATACAAGTTTTTTTAACGGGCTCCATGGCCGGGGGCTCCCTCCGGCAACCGCAATAAAGGCGTCTAACCCGGAACTGACTGTTATAGCCGTCGGCGGTGATGGAGACATGTATGGTGAAGGGGGAAACCACTTCCTTCATGCTACAAGACGGAACCCTGACATCACACTGTTTGTCCATGAAAACATGGTTTACGGCCTTACCAAGGGACAGGCGGCACCTACTACAAGGCCGGGGATGAAAACACCTGTACAGGTTTCCGGTGTATTTGAAAAACCGCTTAATCCGATTGCACTTGCCATCTCGCTTGATGTGACTTTTGTTGCCAGGGTTTTCTGCGGAGATATTGAACAGACAAAAAAAGTTATGAAGGAAGCCGTATTACACAAGGGTTTTGCCCTTGTAGATATATTTCAGCCGTGTGTTTCATTCAACAAAATAAATACCTTTAAATGGTTCAAGGATAACTCTTACAATCTGCCGGATGGTTACGATCCGTCCGACAGGGCTTCCGCGTTTAATAAATCTCTTGAAGAAGAACCGTTTCCTCTTGGTATAATTTACAGGAGCAGCCACCGTACAGCTTTTGAAGAAAATCTTGAAATATATAAAACGGATAAAACACCGCTCTTTAAAAGGGAAATTGATATGAGAAAAGTTGAAGCTGAATTAAAAACTAAAATATAAATCTCTACTGCGCCATTTTTCTTACCGCTTGACAGTTCAGTTATAATAACACTAATTATTACACTAAAATTCAGATATTAATTATTTGTATAAAAAATACTTAAAGTTTCACTTCAGAAACAAATTACAATCAGTTAGAATTAAAATAACCGGATATATATTGATCCGCTTTACTATAAGCTGATTTATGGGTATAATATACTATGTAGTACCGGTCTTGAAATAGCGGAAATTTTCATGGTGGACTGATTATCTGGACCGCCTTGAATAATACGAATGAAGCGGTGCCGGATTTAAAACTACACAGAACATCAGCAGCAGTGAATTCTGCGGCATAACAGCTGCTGCGATACTGAACCGCATGACAATGATAAATTTACCATTGTCCGGATCAGAGGAGGAAGATCGTGCCCGTGTCAAAAAATGCTTTTGATGAAAGCAGTACAGGAGATGCTCCTGCAACTCCGGAATCAGCAAATGGATTCTCGCAAATGAAGCATTACACTGCTGTTTGTTTCTTCAAAGCTGCACAACTCAGGATAATGCGTTATGCTTTTATTTCGGGTATATTCTTTGCATTTTCTTTTGTCATTCCGCTTAACGGAGAATCCAGAACTGTACGTGTTGGTGTTTTTCCGGCCGCCCCGCTTGTGATGATCAATGACAACAAACCTGAGGGTTTATTCATCGATCTGATAGAATACTTTTCACAGGCCTTAGGGTGGCAGATTCAATATGTGCCGGGCTCCTGGAGTGAATTACTGGTGAGCCTGGAGAAGAACGAGATCGACCTTCTCCCCGCCGTGGGATACACAAGGGAGAGGGCCGGTATTTACGACTTCAGCAGCAATCCGGTTTATATTGACAGCGGAGTTTTGTTCACCAGCCCTAAATTCACACTGCATACAGTATTTGACCTTCAGGGAAAACGTGTGGCAGCTCTCAAAGGAAGCATCTTCACTGACGGTTTCATGCGTTATATATCTTCTTTCGGAGTAAAATGTAATATCATACTTACAAAAGACAACAGAGCGGTTATGCAGGCAATTGAAAACGGTGATGCCGATGCCGGTGTATGTATCTATTCACTGGGTAACGAACTGGTTAAGGAGTACAAAGTTACACTCACCCCGATCAGTTTTTCCCCTATAGCCCTGGAATTCGCAGTACCGAAAGGGAAGAACTCCGACCTGATCGCCGATATCAACAGAATTATGTCATCCATGATCAGCGATCCCGAATCTTTATACAGCCGGTCATTCCGCAAATGGACTGTACCCCGGCCGAATGGCGAACTTCCGGCATGGATCACATGGGGCTTTTTCGGCCTTGTAGCTTCCGGATTTTTTCTGGGCTTATGGAATTTCATTCTTAAACGGCAGGTTGTTTCAAAAACTAAACATCTTGAAATTGAAATATTTGAGCATATGCAGGCCGAGGAGAAGATCAGGCAATCACTTGAAGAAAAGGAAACACTCATTCGTGAACTTTATCATAGAACGAAAAATACAATGCAGGTTATCCGGGGGATGGTTGTTCTTCAGGCGGAGGATTATCCGGAGAATAAAGATATCCAGCAGCTTGTTAAAAATACGGAAGATAGAATTCAGGCTATATCTCTTGTGCACCAGATGCTTTATAAATCAAAGGATCTGTCGCATATTTCCATAAAAGAATATGTTGAGGAACTCTCAACTTTAATCCTGCAGAGTTCCGGAATTTTTGACGGCAGAATTTCAACAGATATCAGAATCGATGATCAGTTTTTCCTGCTTGATACAGCAATCCCCCTCGGGCTGATCTTAAATGAACTCATGACTAATTCAATAAACCATGCATTTCCTGACAACAGAAAAGGCGGCATATCCATCAGTCTCACGCAGGCGGGGCCGGAGAAAAGTATCCTTGTCTATTCGGATAACGGAATCGGCGTCCCGGAAGGATTTAATTTTCGCGACAGCAACACGCTGGGACTGAAACTCGTTCATAATATCGGGGAGCTCCAGCTGATGGGGAAAGTAAACTTTAAAAATGAAAACGGTGTCAGCTGCACAATCGAAATTTTAACCAGTCTGTATAGGGCAAGAGTATAACATGGTAAAAACAGTATATGTTCTCCTTGTGGAAGATGAAGTAATAACAGCTATGCTAATAGAGGCACAATTAAAAAAAATCGGGTACAGAATTTCCGGACATGTAACTACAGGTGAAAATGCTATTGCCGTCGCAAAAGAAAAACGGCCTGACATTATCTTAATGGATATCAGGCTGGCCGGCAGAATCGACGGGATTGACGCAGCCTCGGTGATCAGATCCGAAACCGGCATCCCGATTATATTTATTACATCTTACGATGATCAGACAACCAGGGAGAGAGCCCGGATTCTTAATCCGCTGGGTTTTCTTGAAAAACCGCTTGAAATATTTAAACTAAAAAGTATTATTGATTCTCACTTTGCTTAGAATTTTAAATCATTATACTTCCATTCCTGTTATTTTTAATAAAATTTATTAATCAGACATTTATATAAATGATTAATTCAGGTTGCAGAAACAATCCCGAAAATAACAGGATGTACATTGAATGCATCGGCTTAAAATATTTAATAATAAGGAGATTTACTGAATGAATATAGCAGTTATAGGAATTGGAGGAGTCGGAGGTTACTTCGGAGGAAAACTTAGCCGATTGCTTAAAGACAATAAAAACTTAAATATATATTTTATAGCCCGGAATCAGCATCTGGCTGAAATTAAGAAAA
>DAONFJ010000060.1:0-10626 GCA_035403545.1 Spirochaetota bacterium | reverse complement strand
GTGATATTTTTTAAACTGAATTGAAGGAGAGTAAAACCATGAGCGATATAATCAGCAAACTCCGTGAAGTACTGAAACAGAACAGCGACGAAACGATTAAAAAATCCGGCGAGAGATTCTTTAAAGAAGATGTTAAAATGTACGGGATGAAATCAGCAGTTGCAAATAAAATCGCGAAGGAATATTTCAAAACTATTAAGGATAAAAGTAAAACTGAAATATTCAAACTCTGTGACGAACTCTGGCAGTCCGGATATATGGAGGAATCATTTATCGCATGCAGCTGGTCCTATTATATACATAAAGATTATGAATCGGGAGATTTCAAAGTATTTGAAAAATGGGTCAGAAACTATGTAAGCAACTGGGCCTCTTGTGATACTCTCTGCAATCACACAGTCGGCGCTTTCATAGAAATGTATCCCGAATACATTGATGAGTTAAAAAAGTGGGCAAAGTCTGACAACAGGTGGGTTCGCCGGGCTGCGGCTGTTTCTCTCATCATCCCTGCAAGAGAGGGGAATTTTTTAAAAGATGTTTTTGAGATTGCGGATATTATGCTTTTAGACCGTGACGACCTCGTACAGAAAGGTTACGGTTGGATGCTTAAAGCTGCGGGCGAGACACATCAGAAAGAAGTATTTGATTATGTAATAAAAAATAAATCAGTAATGCCCCGCACTTCATTGAGATATGCAATTGAGAAAATGCCGAAAGAACTGAAGACAAAAGCAATGGAAAAATAGAATCTCAAATTCATAACAGCAGAGGATAACAGCATGGAAATTCAAAACATCCCATTTGAAGTATTTGACCTGGAGAATACCACGCAGGAGGAGCATACCGGAATTTCGGGGAAAGCTTTATGGAAAACTGTTACAAGAGGAAACGTCAGAATCCGAATAGTTGAATACACTCCAGGATACACGGCAGATCACTGGTGTGAAAAAGGCCATGCTGTTTTTGTGCTCGAAGGGGAATTTATATCGGAGCTCAGTGACGGAAGAAAATTCCATTTATCAGAAGGGATGTGTTATCTTGTAGCAGACCATGCTGAAGCGCACAAATCTACTACAGAAACCGGTGTCAGGTTATTGATAGTTGATTAGCATAATGTATTTAATAATTTCCCGGAAATTTATTCCATGCACAAACTCCTGATTAGTTAATCAATAAAATTATCAGCGGCCCTGATTACAGAAAAATAAAAGGAGAAGGATTAATCATGAATATAAAATATGTGCACACTAATCTGATAGCACATGACTGGAAAAAGTTAGCTCAGTTTTATATTGATGTATTCGGCTGCGTACCCGAACCGCCGGAAAGAAATTTATCAGGAGGATGGCTGGATAAACTGACCTCACTGGCTAACGCACATATTCGCGGCATACATCTTCTCATGCCGGGCTGCGGTACAAACGGCCCGACACTGGAAATATTTGAATTCGACGAAAATATAAACAATGACGGAAGAAATATCAACAGGGAAGGTTTCGGACATATCGCATTTGCGGTTGACGATGTTGAATCCTGTTTTGAATTAATAAAGAAACATGGCGGCAGTTCACTTGGCGAAATCGTGAAAGGGAACGTAGATGGCGTCGGCAGACTTCATGTTGTATACGCAAGGGATCCGGAAGGGAACATCATAGAAATTCAGAAATGGGGATAGCTGCATTACATTGTATGCCTGATAATAAAATTTTTAATGAATCTCACTGTACCGCGCATGCTGAACAGTTTCCCGAGTAAAAATCTATAGCTGTAATCTCCTGTGAGCATACCCCATATAAGAATTGTAAAAACTCTCCTTGCCGGAGGTAAACTCATCTCCTCATGAACGCATCTGCTTATTGATCGCGCTATGAACGGTTTCTCCAGCATCCAGGAAAAAATTCTGAACATTATACTTCCGATAAAGTTATCATGCGAAAGGCTCCGGCATAACTTTCTGTAATCTTTTTTAAAATCACTTTCTGATATCCCGTGCGTCAGGGCTGAATGCATGGCCATTGAGGATGTCAGGTAGGCAGACCCGATTCCATCTTTGTAAAGACGGCTGACTGCAGCATCTCCAACAGCTACCCACCTGTCACCGTAATACTTACGTGCAGGTTTCACAACAATCCGCGGCATGCATCCACAGAGATTTTCCGGAGTGACGGTGAACAACTCTCCCATCCTGACAGCTTCAGAACTCATGAATTTTTTGACCGCGTCTTTGCGGACCCTCTTCCAGTTCCTGCCAAATAAAGATACATTCATATACTTTCCTTTCGGAACCATTGTTCCGAAAAAAATATCCCACGGTTCATCAAAAAAAGCCGCTACGGTATCATCAGGCAGTTTATCAGGTTTTACAAATTCATCCTGCACCATTATTACAGTCTCAGGCGGTTCGTATTTAAAATACGGGCTGAGTACAGTATGGCTGTTTACACCTGTCGCAAGGACAAGAAAGTCAGCCGGATAAGAATCTCCATTGGTAATAACTACAGGCCGGTGTTCCCCCCACTCTATGGTCCTGACCCTGGAGCTGATGAGTTTCGCTCCTCTGATAATTGCCTGTTCCCTCAGAAAATCATCAAAAGATACTGTGGGGCCTGAAGGTGAAATCCGCGGACCGTTCCCTCTGGAGATACTGAATATATTTCTTTCGGGATCAGGCTGATTGACTATTATTACATCACCGCCGATATTTGGAAGATGCAGCACATAGCTTTTCAATTTATTCAGAATCAGCGGCCCGGGAATATCAATGCCGATTGAGGAAAGATTTTTAAGCAGAGTCGAAGAGAGTACACCAGCGCACCCTTTACATCCCGCAGGCCCGCTATTCGCACCGTTTCTAAACTCAAATATAAACACTTCCAGCATAAGGTTATGCTCTTCCGCATAACGGAGAAGATGTATCGCCGCAAAAGATCCTGCCGGCCCTCCGCCCACAATACATACACTGCTGCCGTTTTCGAGTTTGAGTTTCATTTATCACATTTCCGTTGACTAATTATACTTTATTTCAGGGTATATAAAAAGTTTTTCTTCGCGGTTCAGTATTTAATCATCTCACATAAAAACGTCATTTTTCCGATAAAAAGAATAGAAATTAATTCTATGAAAAAAGTAATTACAATTATCATACTCTTTGCCGCACTCTGCATAAAAGCGGCTGACCTTAGAGATTACAGAGATACTCCTCTTTTATCTTCAAAAGTGGAAGAGAATAAACTACCCTTCGGAGAATACTCTCTGATACGGTCATACCGTAACGTTACCCAGCTTCTTCTATCTGTTAATACAAAAATTATACTCTACACCGACAGGGATAATCAGAAGGATAGTGAAATTTTTGTTTCTGCATATTCACGCGTTGAGGAGGTTCATCTTAATGTGCCCGCAATGCAGCAGCATGAATTTAATGTTAAAATTGAAAAACTCATCAGAAATGGAGATACAAACAATACATCTACAATTCCTTTTCCGGGGGGAGATAAATTCATCGAAAATATAAAGAGTGCGGTAAAACCGGAAAAAAGTGAAGGTGAATATTTTATCTATCTGAAAGAAAAAAACTCCCCTGTTTCTCTTATGACAATAAACATGTTCTGGAAAAAACTTACACTCAGGAATATGCTGAATGAAGACAGGGTCCCGTCAACTTTTTACAGCATTTACATAGATGAATGTTATGACAAAAATATAAAAAAAATTATACGAGAGTACTTTGCTGTAATAAAAAAAATAGAATAAAATTACCATAATCTCCCTTGACAAAAACTGCCCAAATATTATCAATCTGCCATGAAAACCACAGACAAAATAAATAATTCAATAAATCACCGCCTGTACGGATGCGTTAAATCAGCTGTCCCGTCTGCAATGAAAACCGCCAGATTTCTTCTCTCAATAATGATACCTGTGTCACTTGCGGTAACGCTTCTTAAATATACGGGAATACTTGAAATTATTGCAGGCTGGCTTAATCCGATGTTCAGCCTCATTGGCCTTCCCGGAAGCGCGGCTCTTGTATTTATTACGAGTATGGCACTCAACATTTATTCTGCGATAGCGGTAATCAGCACACTTCCCTTCAGTGAAAGGGAACTTACAATACTCGCCATCATGTGCCTGATTTCACATAACTATTTCGTTGAAACAGCTATTCAGAAAAAAACCGGTTCATCTGCTATTAAGATAACAATGGTACGTTTTATATACAGTTTCATCGGCGCCTACTCTCTGAATCTGCTGATGCCTGCAGGTTCGGGCAAAATAATAACAGCATCATCCGGCAGTACGGAATTATCGTTTACAGGAATTCTTTCATCATGGTTCTACAATTCACTTTACCTGATTGTCCAGATACTTGTCATTGTTACGCTGCTGCTTATCCTCCAGAAAATACTGGACGAATTCGGTTTTATCGATAAACTCGCAATTGTATTCAGGCCGCTGCTCCGAATAATGGGCCTCCCGGATTCTGTCGCTTTTTTGTGGATTGTCGCAAATACACTTGGACTTGCGTACGGTTCGGCTATTATGATTGAACAGTCCGAATCGGGAAAACTTATAAAGGAAGATGCGGACCTTCTGAATCATCACATCGGAATCTCGCACTCTCTTCTTGAGGATACGCTGCTATTTGTCGCAATAGGGGTACCGGCCCTCTGGATTATTTTACCAAGGATGATACTTGCTACAATTGAAGTATGGCTGCTTAAACTAAGAAAATTTATTTTCAGGAGATCAAATGAACCCTGCACTGCCGGATAATATTCATTCCATTCTTCTTAACAATTTAAAAGACGCATATGTCTTTGTTGACACAGAGCATATGATAAGATATATGAACAGCGCTGCTGTATCCCGCTACAAAGATGGAGAGTCTTTGATCGGCAGGTCAATATTTTCATGCCACAACAGCACCTCGCGTGAGATAATACTTGAAATTTTCGAAAAGATGAAATCCGGACTTACGGAGGAGATCATCACTGACAACGAAAAGCATAGAATATATATGCGTGCCGTACGTGATGAGAATGGAAATCTTATAGGCTATTATGAGAGATTCGAACCCCCTGTAAAAAGATAACAAATGCATTAATATCCCGGCAACCTTCACCTGCCGGGATATTAATTATAGTTTATAAAATAACACATTATATTGATGGAGGATACTATGGAATTCAGATACTATATGCCTGTTAAAACTTTTTTCGGCAGAAACTGCATTGAAAAAAACAGCGGCGAATTTCTGCTGCTCGGGAAAAAAGCCCTGATCGTGACAGGAAAATCATCCGCTGAAAAGAACGGTTCCCTTGCAGATGTGAAAAGAATTCTCGGGAAAGTAAAGATACCTTACGCTCACTACAACAGAATTAAACCGAACCCGTCAGTGGAAAATGTCCGTGAAGCGGCTCTCTTTGCAAAGGAATCGGGTGCAGATTTCATAATCGGTATCGGCGGAGGGTCACCGCTCGATGCTGCAAAAGCGATCGCAGTACTAGCGGTAAATGACATAGATGACGACACTCTCTTCGGCGGCGTATACAGCAGAAAACCGCTTCCGGTTGCCGCAATTCCTACAACTGCAGGTACGGGGAGTGAGGTAACACCATATTCAATACTTACATACAATAAAATCAGCAACAAAAAAAGTATCGGCTCCGACGCAATCTTCCCGGCAGCGGCATTCCTTGATCCAGCGTATACAACAACACTTTCATCTGAGACAACTGTAAACACCGCTGTTGACGCATTATCACACGCCATAGAAGGATATCTCTCGGCGAAAGCGACTGATGTAATAAATCCTTACGCAATAGAAAGTATCAGGCTTATCGGAGAATGCATTCCGGAACTTAAAGCGGATAAAATAAAGGATGAAGTAAGAGAAAAACTGTTATACGCATCAATGCTTGCCGGAATTGTAATAGCACACGCAGGAACAACCGCAGTGCATGCAATGGGATATCCTCTCACTTATCACAGGAATATAGATCACGGCAGGGCAAACGGGCTGCTCCTTTATCATTACCTGAAATTTCTTGAACCGTCGATAATAAAGGTTAAACATATAACAGACGCAATAGGAATGAAAAATGTTGATGAGTTCGGAAAATCGATAGAAAAACTGCTGGGTGAAAAAGAAATAATCACCGAAGAAGAACTTGTATTATTCACTAAAACAGCAATGGCTGCAAAAAATATATCAAACACCGTCCCGCAGCCTGAAGAAAAAGATGTACGGAAAATATTTGAGGATTCGTTTAAAAGATAAAATCAGATGACATACTATCAACTCTCCCCCACTCGTGGGGGAGATGGCCAGCAGCCGGAGGGGGAGTCTTTATATCCCCTCACCAATAAATTTTCCGTTATCCCACAATCCCTGCTGAATAATTTTTCCGTCCGGAGAATATTCAATACCTTTGCCGTGCATTTTATGGTCTTTCCACTGCCCCACATAACGTCCCCCGTCACTCCATATATATGTTCCTTCTCCATCCTGAAGATTTTTTTTCCATTCTCCAATATACTTATCTCCGGTATTCCAGATGTACGTCCCCTTGCCGTCTTTCATATCATCCTTATATTCACCGGAATATGACTCTCCGTTTACTGCAGTATATTCTCCATGTCCGTCCATGAGATCTTTTATAAATCCGCCGACATATTTATCTCCGTTGCCCCATACAAAAGTCGCATTACCTTCCCTGAACCCTTTTACAAAATCCCCGGTATACTGGTTTCCGTTTGACCATGTATATACTCCGTCACCTTCCATGTAACCATTCTTCCAGTCTCCGGAGTAGCTTGAACCGTTATAAAATGTAAGGACACCCTTGCCATGCCTCATCCCGTTTTTAAAATCGCCTTTATATGTATTGCCGTTTGTCCAGTAAAACTCGCCATTCCCATGCATCTGGCTTCCCTGGTATTCTCCGATATAACGGTTCCCGTTGGAAAAAAGAAAAGTATTATTACCACGTTTGATTCCCTGCATTAACCTGAATACCGGCATTCCTTCATATACTCTGCTGATAAGTACATTAGTGCCGCCGATCATCCTGCACCGTGACTCGCCCGGCACTGGTTCAACAACTTCCAGTGCAGCCATCAATCCGTTTATTTCGACAAAAAGTTTATCTCCCGTTTTCAGATCACTCCCTGTCACAGAGACCTCACCGGCGGAGGAATCAACACCCATAACCTTGCCTATCTCAACTTTATCTTCATCAGTAAGCCCCGGGAGTTTTATAATATCCACAAAAAGGTAATCAAAAAATTCGCCCTGTTCCGTTGAACCATCAGCATATCTGTATGTGCCGATACCCCACGGGACATTGAGCTGAAATTCACCGGTGTAGGAATCTCCATTATTAAAAAAAAGAGTACCACGCCCTACCCTGTTATCATTGATCCAGCTCCCTTCATATTTTTCGCCCCAGTTTTTGTAATACATGACACCCTGGCCATGGCGTATATTATTTGTATTATCACCTTCGTAACAGTCACCGTTGTTATAAACAAAAATACCTGATCCGTTATTGCAATCCCCCTCGGCACAGCCCCCTTTATAAACTGACGACGGTGAGAGATATTTAGCACATCCCGCGAGCTGCTGCTCCTGGACCGGTTTCATGGACGGAGCCTTTGCAGGAGCACTGCTGCAGCCGTTAAGAATTATTAAACCGGAAACTATAACTGCAATTTTATTCAGCATTATAATACTCCTTTAAAAATACCTGTAATAAATAAATATCAGAAATGGCTACAAGTCAAATTATTACATAGTTTTATAGCTTAATAAAATTTAATCCTTCAGCGCAAGGGGTTACAACCCCCTTGACATATGTTGCAGAGAATAGCTATAATCATTTCTAATAATTTTTCTGTTAATAATTCCTCTTGTTCTGAGAAAGGTGCGGCAGCAGCCGAATGCGGGTTTATTAAATTACTATCGCTTTACCGACTGAAAGTTCAGTATATTTTTCACCGAATTCCTCTTTAAACTTTTCTATTGTCCAGTCTGAACTGTCATGCGGAGAAAGTGATACAATCTGCGGGTTTACTTTTTTAATATTATTTATTGCCGACTCTACATCGCTCTCCCTGATTCCACGAAAAGGTTTTTTGTCTACGCCGACTATGTTCTGCAGATTAAACGGCCCGGCCATTACACGCCCTCCGTTAACAGGAAGGTGAAGCCCGCCAATTATTCCATAAACAGGTTCATCAAAAATTTCTTCCGCCCGTTTCAATATCTGATCAATACCCTGATGTCCGCATCCTATTATCAGCACTATCCCTTTCCCTTTTACATTTACAGCCAGGCTCTGTTCCGCGGTGTACCCGATCAGGAAAAGTGATCTTGGATATATTCCGATTGTAGCTATACCTGTATCGATCACTTCAGGTTCATTTACTATTCTGACAAATGGTTCCGGATTGTACACCGACGGTGAAATTTTCCCGGGAGAATAGACCGGGATTGCCGGGAGTTCCACTCTGCCTGCGGATAAACTGAACTGATGGTTCCTCTCTGCGCTATTGCCCCCGATGTGATCCCGGTGGATATGGCTTATAACTATTTTATCTATCTCTTCAAGTGACACTCCGGCCCTCCGCATGTTAAGCATCAGCGGCGACGGATGTTCATTCTTTTTGTTAAATCCAAGATCAAACAGGATAGTTGTACTCCCCGCTTTGATTAAGTATGAGACTCCTTCTTCCGTCCTGTAATCATCATCAGAGGCGTAATAGTCAATCAGCGGAGTTATCGTAAGCGAATCGACCTGGCCCATTTCCTG
The DNA here is from genome assembly GCA_035403545.1 of Spirochaetota bacterium. Taxonomy (GTDB): domain Bacteria; phylum Spirochaetota; class UBA4802; order UBA4802; family UBA5550; genus WRGT01. Next base: position 1,810 of record DAONFJ010000060.1, on the reverse strand, counting down.
GATCTTCCCGATCTTCAATGAGGCGAGCTCTTTCTCCGCTCTTAATCTTCCTCTCTTCATTCTAAAAGTCATTACAAGAAGAAACAGAGCAATCAGTATAATTATAGAAAAAAAAGTAACAGCAATAATAGCGGCGATCATTTTATACACTCCGGTTTTTTAAACAGCACCGATGAAAATTGTTAAAAATTGAGATGGAGATTTATATTAAATATTAGAGAAACTAATTTTACTATGAAGTAGGTTATTAAAACAGCGAGTATCCCCATAAGAAATGTATTGGCTTTATATAAAAATTTTTCAGAAAATGATTTTTTATATCGATGCAGCAGAACCGCTACAAGAGTCAGGTACAGTGCAAGTCCGAAGGCGCCGGAAAAAACAAAAAGCGCTTTTATCGGGAGAGTCATCGTGACAAACATATTCAGATCTGCAAAAAGTTTAAATCCGATAAACCACCATATTATCATTCCCGGATTTGTAATTGCAATTGTAAATCCTGTTATGAAAGAGAGCCGTTTGCCGTATTTTATCCGGTTCTCTTTATGGAGCATATACTCCCTCTCCCGGAATGATTTATACACCAGGTATGAGAGTACTACTATTCCCAGGCTGTATATGCAGACCTGGAAATCTTTATGAAGAAGATAATCACCAAATCCAAACAGAGCAAGCATTCCATACAGAAGGTCAGATAGCGCGGAACCCATTGCAGTTGCAATGGCAGGCTTCTTATGGCCATTTATAGTTTTCTTAATTACCTCGAGCTGAACTGCGCCGACAGGGATGGATGACAGAAAGCCTAAAACTGTTCCGAATATTACAGTAGCAAATAGTTTTGGTACAAATATATATTCCATTATATAACCCAGAAAAAAAATTAAAAGACTACCCTGCGGGGTTTTCCCAAGGAATTTCCTCCTTTAGGCCCCATAAGTATTATGATTATTCCGCCTGCCCTGTAACTGAAAAAACCGTGAATTCATAATTTTTAAAACCGGGTAGATTACAAACATATCATATAAATACATTTTTGTAAAACCTTTTTTAAATTTTATGACGATCACATTCCGTATACGAAAAGAAAATTATTTCTGTTCAACAGGAGCGACAAGTTCTTCAATTACACCGAGTATTTCATCCTTGATCTCTTTGTACTCATGGTCAACGACCGAGACTTCGAGTATCGGAATATCCTCTATATATATTCTGCCGGTGTTCGCATCAAGTGTAATATAGTCCCCTTCATGAAGAACTGCTGATCCGAGTATTATCATATCGTCAGGGCTGTTCTCCCACAGTACATCGGTGACGCACGGTTTCCCCTCGCCTATTGCAACAAGAGCCGCGTGAGATGTAACTCCCCCCTCCTTCGAAATATATCCGTAGAATCTGTTCTCGGCCATAATTACTTTCGGAGGTACATTGCTCTCCGTAATAAATATCAGCTCTCCGTCAAACTTGGAAATGTTGTTCTGATCCTTTATTATTTTACCCCGTACGGCTCCGCCATTAACAGGCTTGCCCTGCATGATCACCGGCGAGTCATTGAGAAACCTGCTGTCAAGATACGTTCCTATAATTTTTTTGTTAAGCCCGAATGCTGTCCTTTTTATAAGTTTATATTTTGTATAAATATTCTCTTTATAAAATTCATAGCTGTTGATAATTTTGGCTATCGGGGACTGCTTTAAAATTCTTGACTGAACAATATATGTCATTCCGCCTCTTATTGCAAATTCAATATCGGTGGGGTATCTCTGAATTCTCTCATCATAATGTTTGAATTTTTTAAAACTTTCAAAATGTT
>DAONFJ010000059.1:0-23008 GCA_035403545.1 Spirochaetota bacterium | reverse complement strand
TTCAGTCTAAAAAATCTCAATTGACAGGAAGGCAGAAGGCGGCGGTATTTCTCGTTTCCCTCGGATCTGATGTCTCTTCGGAGGTATTCAAGCATCTAAGGGAAGATGAAATTGAACAGCTTACTTTCGAAATAGCCAGACTGGATAAGATTGAGCCTGACGACAAGGACCGGGTACTTCAGGAATTCCAGGAAATGATGATGGCCCAGGAGTTTATCACCCAGGGCGGTATAGATTATGCCAGGGATATTCTCGAAAGAGCTCTTGGAACCCAGAAAGCTATTGATATTGTAAACAGGCTTACTTCATCACTCCAGGTAAGGCCGTTCGACTTTATCCGTAGAACAGACCCTTCGCACCTTTTGAACTTTATACAGGGGGAACACCCTCAGACGATAGCACTTATACTTGCGTACCTTGATCCGCAGAAGAGTGCGCAGATACTCGCTGAATTGCCGCATAATGTACAGGCTGACGTTGCCCGTCGTATCGCGGAGATGAAAAGAACTTCACCTGATGTTCTCAGGGAGGTTGAACGGGTTCTTGAAAGAAAACTGTCTACACTGGCCAGTGAGGACTTTACTCAGGCCGGTGGTATAGATACAGTTGTTGAGATATTGAACAATGTAGACCGTGGAACTGAAAAGATCATTATAGAGGCCCTGGAGGAAGAGGATCCGGAACTCGCGGAAGAGATCAAGAAACGTATGTTCGTATTCGAGGATATCGTGCTGCTTGATGACAGGTCTATCCAGAAGGTTATGCGTGAGGTTGATACCCAGGAGCTTGCAAAGGCGCTTAAAGGTGTTGATAACGAAGTACAGGAGAAAATTTTCAGAAACATGTCTAAACGTGCGGCGGCGCTGCTCAGTGAGGATATGGACTTCATGGGTCCTATACGTCTGCGTGACGTTGAAGAGGCGCAGCAGAAGATCGTTAATATAATAAGAAAACTTGAAGATGCAGGTGAGATAGTCGTTGCCAGAACAGGCGAGGAGGAACTAGTTGTCTAAGTTAGTGTTTAAACCCGGAGAGATCCAGCATATAACAACTGTCAAACAGGTGGAGCTGCCGGCTAAATACCAGAAGAATCTCATCGATACAGAAGACTATCATGAATTTGAAATGGATGAAGCCGGAAATCCTATTGATATCTATCAGGGGCCTTCTATTGAAGAGATGGAGGCTGAGCTTGAGCGCTACAGGCGTGAAACTGAAGAAGAAGTCAGGCTCATGCTCGAACAGGCCAGGGAGAGAGCCCGCAAGATAGAGGAAGATGGTAAAGCTGTTGCATTCGCCGAGCTTGAAAAGGTTCGGGAACAGATAAAAATAGAGAAAGAACGTCACAGTTCAGAATCTGAGCGTGAAGTTGAAAGAAGCAATTTTGAAGCGGAAAAAATTATCCTCGAAGCGGAAAAGAAAGTTTCAGAGATCGAACACGACGCGTATATGAAAGGCCATGAAGCGGGACGTGAAGAAGGGTACAAAGAGGGGCAGGCCGAGGTAATGAGGCTTATAGACAGGCTCGGAACTATTGTATCCACTGCAGTTGATATCAGGGATGATATTATCAAGTCATCTGAAAAACTGATGACAGAGATGATTCTTATGATCGCAAGAAAAGTCATTAAAGATGAAATTGTAGAAAGAAGAGAAGTTGTAATTAACAATATAAAAGAAGCGATCAAGCGCGTTAAAGACAGAGACAGAATTGATATCCGTGTTAACTTCGCGGATCTGGATATGACTACAGCGCACAAAGATGAACTTATTAAGATGATGGAATCTCTCAAGAAAGTTAATATCTATGAAGATTCACGGGTTGAGAGAGGCGGCTGTATCATTGAAACTGATGTTGGTGCGATTGATGCGCGTATCTCGACTCAGCTTGATGCAATAGAAGAAGCGATAAGAAACACAAGTACGCTATAAGCTGTGAAGGGGTGTTTAAAAAGTTATGTGCCTGTCATACCGGCTGCAGTGAAACGGAATGCCGGTATCTCATATGAAAAGTTTATTATGAGATTCCGGTATTTGCTTGAATGTGAAGCTGCAAAACCGGAATGACACAAATGGATGATTATAACTTTTAAAACATCCCGGTTTTTAATACTCTGAGGAGACATAATATTGATAAATATACTTCCACATGAAAAGGTTGATGTCCTTACCAAATACAAGGATCTGATTGATGAACTTGAAACAATAAAGTTTACAGGGACTGTGGAAAGAATAGTGGGGCTGACGATTGAATCTGTCGGGCCTTCTGTCAAGTACGGGGATCTCTGTAAAATTAAAACCGGACCGAGCCAGTATCTCTATGCGGAAGTAGTTGGATTCAACAGGAACAGGGTAATTCTCATGCCGATCGGCGACATGAAAGGCGTGGTTTCCGGCGCTGAGGTTTATGCCGTGGGAACATCACTTATGGTTCCGGTAGGGAAGGAACTCATGGGGAGAGTGATCTCCGGTGTGGGAAAACCTCTTGATGGTAAAGGCGAGATTTATACAAAAGTGAAGTATCCGGTTGAAGGAAAAGAGATCAATCCTCTTGATAGAAGGGTAATAACTGAACCTCTGTCAGTTGGAATAAGATCGATAGATTCGCTTATAACGGTCGGCCGCGGGCAGAGGATAGGTATTTTCGCCGGCTCGGGAGTAGGAAAATCAACAGTTATCGGAATGATAGCAAGATATACAGATGCAGATGTAAACGTAATCGCGCTTATCGGTGAGCGAGGGCGTGAGGTAAAAGATTTTGTAGAAAAAGAACTTGGCCCTGAAGGTTTAAAGAGATCAATCGTAGTTGCGGCGACATCAGACCAGCCTCCGATGATAAGGCTTAGAGGCGCTTTCCTTGCTCATGCAATCGGAGAGTACTTCCGTGATCAGGGAATGGCTGTCAACCTGCTTATGGATTCCGTAACAAGATTTGCAATGGCACAGCGTGAAGTGGGACTTGCTGCAGGTGAACCATCCGCAACCAGGGGATATCCGCCTTCCGTGTTCAGCATGATGCCTAAACTTCTCGAGAGAGCGGGAACAAGCTCGTCCGGAGGGAGCATAACAGGCTTCTACAGCGTACTTGTAGAGGGCGATGACATGAACGAACCGATTGCCGATGCTGCCAGGGGTATCCTTGACGGGCATATTGTCCTTGACCGTAAATTTGCCAACAGGGGCCATTATCCTGCTGTGAACATTCTTGCGTCTGTATCAAGATGTATGAAGGACGTAGTAGATGAAAAACATCTTAAAGCTGCATATACATTCAGGGAACTTTTAGCGGCTTATACCGAAGCTGAGGATCTCATTAATCTTGGCGGTTATGTACGGGGTGCAAACCCGGTTGTTGACAGGGCTATAAGCATGATCAATGAAATGAATATATTTCTTAAACAGGGAATTTACGAACAGGATTATCTTGCAGCAATCAGGGAAAAACTTATATCGATGATGATTCCTGAAGAGACAAAGGTTAAATCGCCCTCTACGGTTTCGAAGGCTCCGGCATTTGCCCAGGTTCTGAGATAGGTAGAAGCTAATGAAAAAGTTTCGTTTTACTCTTCAGAGACTTCTTGATATAAGAGAAGCAAGGGAAACCGAGATTAAAAATGAGCTTATGAAAGTCCTGAGCCTTCAGAATAAAGAACGGATACTTCAGGAAGAACTCAGGAGTAAAATAAGCAGATATGAAATTCAGTACAGTGAGAGAATAAAAAAAGGATTTTTTTCAGCAGAAGAAGTTATGTCAATGATGAGGTACACTGATGTCGCACGCAAGGCTATCATTGAGGCAGAGAGAAGAATAGAAGATCTGCAGCCGGAAGTTGACCGAATAAGGGAAAGACTTGTTGCAGCTTCAAGAGAAAAAAAAATTGTAGAGAAGCTGAAGGAACGGAAGTTCGAAGAGTATGAATATGAATTCAATAGAGAAATGTCAAAAGAGAATGATGATATGAACCAGAAACTATATCATAAAAAGATAATGTAACAATCATAAATGTAAGAGAGTACTGGTATACTATGACGGTGTAAGTGTGAAAAACTTTCACCCGGATTTTATGGTCAATTACAAAACATGTGAGGTATTTATGATAGAAGATATGTACAACGTAATGTCAAGAATCAATGAAATAAAAAGCAGATTCGGCTTGAATAAATCAAAGGTAACAATTCCGGAAACCGGTAACAGTCAGAGTTTCGGGCAGATGACTGATGACGCGGTAAGTTTACTTGATAATGACTTTGGTGTTTATGAAGAGGGTACTGTTTCAAAAAATGATATAGATAAAATAGTTAATTATTATTCCCAAAAAAAAGGTGTGCCTGCACCGTTAGTGCGATCAGTTATACGGGCAGAGTCTGATTATAATCCGGAAGCTATTTCTCCTAAGGGAGCAATGGGGCTGATGCAGCTTATGCCTGAAACAGCGATGGGGCTTGGCGTGGAAAATCCTTTTAATCCTGAGGAAAATATTAAAGGGGGAGTGACTCACCTGAAAAGCCTTCTTGATAATTATAAAGGTAATTATAAACTTGCTCTGGCTGCCTACAATGCCGGTCAGGGTAATGTTGATAAAGCCGGCGGTATCCCTGATTTTAAAGAGACCCGTGAGTATGTGAAAAAGGTCTCAAACCTGTATAAAGAAGAGAGCGGTAAATAACCGTTTAAAATCGCGGATAAATTATTTCTCAGCAAACACGGCTTGAGCGAATATTCTATCTGCGGATTTAAACTTTACAGTTGTAAAAAATATTTAACGGAGTAAAGGTCATGGCTGTATCCAATAAATCAAAAATAATATACCTGATAGTATTGATATTTTTTCTGGCGGGAGTAAGTGTTTTCTGGCTTGATAATATCGGTCTCATTAACCTTGGAGAAAAATTCAGATTCTTAAAAGGTGAAGAGGAACTTTCACTGGATGCTCCGGGTGATGAACCGTCACTGATTGAAAAAGAAGAGTTCGGAAAAGAAAAGGAAAAGCTGCTGGAACGGATTGAAGACCTGGATAAACGGGAAGCGCTGCTGGCCGAAAAAGAGAAAGAGATCGGTTCTGAAAAGGATAAACTTGAACAGATAAGAAAAGGATTGGAGCTTGAACAGAAAAAACTTGAAAACGACAGAAAAAAAGATTCCGGATACAGAAAGAATGTTATGGTTCTTGCAAATAAAATGTCTAATATGCCGCCGGAGGAATCTGTAAAGATAATGTCAAACTGGGATGATCCGCTGATAATTGATGTTCTCCGCCAGATGGATGCGGATTCGGAGGCCCAGGGAAGGATGAGTATCACTGCATATTTAATGACGCTTTTCCCGAAGGAGAAAGCGAGCAGAATCATGTATCTGATGACTCAGCTATAGATTTCTTTTTTGAATGAGAAAATTCATCTATCAGCATCAGGAGTTCTTTTTTCCCTTCATTTGTCTCGGAAGATGTAATAAAGATTGAATCTCTCTCTATTTCAAGCGCTTTCTGGATTTCTGAAATGTTTTTCTGTCTCTGGTTTTTTGACAGTTTATCGCATTTCGTTAGAGTTATTACAACGGGGACATCATTTTGTGCAAGCAGCTCAATAATATCTTTTTCATAATCACCGGGGACTCTTCTTATATCGATAAGAAGAAATGCAAGTTTAAGGTTTTTCCTCTTTTCAATATAATCTTTTATCATCGGCAGGAGCTTTTTCTTTATTGACATGGGAAGTTTGGCGTAGCCGAACCCCGGCAGATCTACAAATGACCGGTTGTCATTCACTATGAAAAAATTTATAGTCTGTGTAACTCCAGGGCGCGCCCCTGTTTTAACAAGATCCTTCTGTCCTAAAATCATATTCAGGAGAGAGGATTTCCCTACATTAGACCTGCCGAAAAATGCGAATTCAGGAAAATCATACCCTGGAAAGTGAACAGGATTGGTACAGCTCTTGAGGAAAGAGACCGTTTTTATTTTCATTTATAATTTTTTCTCCATTAAAAGCGCGTCATCGTCATGGTAATAGTTCTTTCTGACCCCTGTTTTTGTAAAGCCATTATCTGTATAAAAATTTACCGCGTCAGTATTTCTGCTTCTTACTTCAAGAAAAATTGAAGTGAATTTTTTATCGGAATTATTTCCCGTCAGTTCATAAAGCAATTTACTTCCGATTCCCTTTTTTCTGAAATCTTTTTTAACTGCAATACTGTTGAGCTGTATTTCATCGGCAACCTTCCATGCAATGAGATAACCTGCCGCAGAACCATTATGTTCAGCTACAAGAAAAAGAGAAAATCCGTTATTAAGTTCCTGTTGTAATTGATTGTAAGTCCATGAATTGATTGATTCTTTTTCAATTTCCAGTACTTGTTCAATATCCGTAAATTGAGCTTTCCGTATAATGATTTCACTCATAGTCTTCAATTACTGCCGGAATCGATTGTATATTCCATAAAGCAGACTTCAAAAGGGAGGTGCGGGAAGGCTGTAACGCGTACTTCGTAAAAACCGTAACCGGTGTACCATTCTTTAAGCCGTTTATTCTCATTGATTATCGCTATTGAAATTTTTTTAAATTTTTTTTCAATAGCATATTTTACTGTATGATCGAGTATCATCCTGCCGTATCCTCTGTGCCTGAATTCAGGAAGAACAGATATTTTTTCCAGCATCAGGGGAGAGTCCTTCGATTCTTCCAGTCCGAAAAAACCTATTGGTAAATCCTCATAATAAAGGCCGAAACACTTCATTTTTTTATAAATATCAAGAAGTCTGTCTATGGTTAAAAATGCAGGATTAGTTGGAGCGGTTTCCTTTGTTATTCCCATTTCGTCAGAGACCGTTGAAAATGAATTAATTATTATATTCAGAAAGTTATTTAATTCCTTCTCGTTGAGTATTTCACTGATCTGGGGAGACATCTGATTTTTTTTATTCCGTAAGATTCTTCAACAGGTCTAGCAGTTGTGCGTGTGTGAATGGTTTCTTTAATGTAGCATCGGCGCCGAGATATTTAGCAGTATTAAGATAACTTTCAGAATCTATTCTTCCCCCTCCCGAAATTGCAACAAGCACGATGTTGGGATATGTTTTTTTTGCTTCAATTATAATTTCTATACCGTCTTTATCGGGCATAATTATATCAGTAATTAAAATATCAGGAAGAAATTCCTTAACTTTTTTCATTAAATCAATCCCGCTATCTATGGCAAGTACTTCATAGTTATTCATTTCAAGAATTTCTTTAAGACTCTCCCTTATAACCATGTCGTCTTCAATTATTACTATTTTTTTCATTAAAATATAATTACCGATATTGGGATTTTATTACAAAATAATCAGAATTTAAGGCTTTGTTATAAGCATTTTGAATATAACAAAAATTACCACTTAAACCAACTATTTATGTCAGTAGATTATTATTGACATAATAAAAATTGTTTGTCAAGTAACTTATGTTCTGAAATTAATCAATTTATTCAGAAAAAGGGTCTTTGTTCCGATAATGAATGTGACATAATTTTAAAAGAGGAAATATGAAAACATTTAGATTTATGGCCGTAATATTGTTAATATTCAGTTTTGCAGTAATTTCATCTGCTGAAGAAAACTCAGGCCTTGCCAATCTGAAAAAAGTTGCCGATGATATGAAGTTCCAGAATGGCATGGAGTTTTATAAACTTGAAAAATTTGACCGTGCTTTGAATGAATTTAATGAATATATTGAGATATATTTTGACGGTATTCACCGGAATGAGGCGTTAAAAAAAATTGCCGAAATTCATATCAGGTTTTTTGATTACCAGAAAGCCATAGAGGCTTACAGAACGCTTTATCAGGAGTACAGCAGTACTGATGAAGGGATTGATGCTTATTTCCAGATTGGAATCTGTTATAAAAAAATGGGTTTTGATTCCAAAGCGGAAGCAATCTTCAAGTATATTGTTGATGAACATCCCGGCACAACTGCCGCTTACAATTCGGAAATACAGCTGGATTTGTTAAAAATTTCTGCAGATCAAAAATAATTTGACATAAATCACAGCTGATTCGATTATGCCATTCTGACTCAACTAATATTTAAAATTTATTGTTATTGTCCAGCTTTGCTATTAGTGTAGATTCTATGAAACCACTTGGGCCGAAAAATAAAATAAATTATTTATAACTATGTCATTATAAACAGGTGAGGTATATATGCCATTACAAAAACTCCGTAACATCGGTATAGCAGCACATATTGATGCGGGAAAAACAACTACTACAGAACGTCTTCTTTTCTTTACCGGTGTAACAAGAAAACTCGGTGAAGTGCATGATGGTGCAGCAACCATGGATTTTATGAAGCAGGAGCAGGAGAGAGGTATCACTATTGCATCCGCCGCTATTTCATGTACATGGAAAGATTACCAGATAAATATTATTGATACTCCGGGACACGTGGATTTCACAGTTGAGGTTGAACGATCTCTCCGTGTTATTGACGGTATGGTCGCTCTTTTTTGTGCTGTTTCCGGTGTAGAACCGCAGAGTGAAACTGTATGGAATCAAGCTGACAGATACAAGGTTCCGAGAATTGCATTCGTTAATAAGATGGATAGAATCGGGGCTGATTTTAATGAAGCTGTAAGCCAGATGGATAAATATCTTGATGCCAATCCGGTTCCTTTTCATATTCCCATAGGTGTTGAGGATACTTTTATGGGATCGATAGACGTTATAGAAAGAAAAGCATACGTATTCGAAGAGTATACAAAAAAAGAGATAGAAGTTCCTGCAGAATATAAAGAGCAACTTGAAACGGCGAGACAGTTTCTCATTGAAAAGGTTGCAGATTATAATGAAGAAATTATGGAACTCTTCCTTGAGGGTAAAGAAGTGGAGACTGAACTGCTGAAAAAAGCTGCCAGAGAAGCTACACTTAAGGTTATGATTACACCGGTATTCTGCGGTTCATCTTACAAAAATAAGGGTGTTCATCTGCTCCTTGATGCGATAGTAGATTACCTTCCGTCTCCGGTTGATGTCGGATCAACAGTCGGACTGGATGTCGATAATCCTGAAAAAACTCATACAAGAAATCCTTCAACAAAGGAACCATTCTGTGCTCTTGCTTTTAAATTGATAAATGATACTTATGTAGGCCAGCAGACTTTTGTGAGAATTTATTCGGGTGAAATGAGAACCGGTATGCAGGTTTATAACTCCACAAAAGATAAAGAAGAGAGAATTGGGCGTATTTTAAAAATAAAAGCTAATGACAGGGAAGATGTTGAATATGCAGGGCCTGGAGAGATTGTTGCTCTTATAGGTATGAAATATACAAAGACTGGAGATACTCTCTGCGATCCCGCACATCCTCTTTATCTTGAAAACATATTCATACCTCCAACAGTTATTGAATTGAAAGTTGCTCCTCCCACAAAAAAAGAGGATGAAAAACTTGGAGCGGGACTCAGAAAACTTTCTATGGAAGATCCGTCTTTCAATGTAAGATATGATGATGAGACTAATGAAACAATCATATCAGGTATGGGTGAACTTCATCTTGAAATTATTGTCGACAGGCTTAAACATGAATTTGGTGTTGAAGCGATAGTAGGAGAGCCCTCAGTTGCTTTCAGAGAGGCTATCACATCAGAATATGAAGTAAACTACAAACATTCAAAGCAGACTGGCGGTAAGGGTCAATATGCTCACGTTGTTCTGAGAGTTGAGCCGAACGAAAGTAAAGATTTTGAATTCGTTGATCACATAAAGGGAGGTGCAATTCCTGCTGAGTTTATTCCATCTGTACAGAAAGGAATTGAATCTACTCTGCAGGCTGGTATTCTTGCAGGATTCCCGATAGTTGGAATAAAAGTCGTTCTTATTGACGGATCATATCATGATGTTGACTCTTCAGATATGGCTTTCAGAATCTGTGCTGCAATTGCGTTTAAGCAGGCATTCTTAAAGTGTAACCCGATACTTCTCGAACCGATGATGAAACTTGAAGTTAACACACCAGATGATTATATCGGAGATGTAATTGGTGATATCAACCGTAGAAGAGGAAAGATCGAGTCTATGAGAAGATACAGAAAGGGCGCTCAGAAACTCAACGGTTTTGTACCTCTGATGGAGATGTTCGGTTATGCAACACAGCTGAGAAATATTTCAAGCGGTAGAGCAAATTATTCTATGGAATTTCATAAATATGTTTCATCTCCAAAAGAAATTCAGGAAAAAGTTCTGAAGAAGATTGAAGAGAAGAAGAAAGAAAAGTAAAAAAAATATATATTAAAAAGAGAAGAGACTGCTTATTAAAGCAGTCTCTTTTTGTTTATACTGAAATTTAATTCTGCCTGTTCAGATACTTAATCCAGTCATTCTTTCTAGAATCCTCGGAGTTTATATAGATAAGCAGTTTATGTATTCTTTTACATGTCTCGGGAGTTATATGGTGTTCTATTCTGCATGCTTCAGCCTCTGATTGATCTTCAGGAATATTAAGTACCCGGCTGAAAAATTCTTTAAGGCATAGATGCCTGCTCAGAACCCTGCTGGAGATAATATTACCTTTTTCGGTCAGTTCAATAAAACCGTATTTTTCATAATCAATCAGTCCCAGTTCTTTAAGTTTATTCAGGGCGGAGGTAACGCTGGGCATTTTAATTTTAAGCAGGGCGGCGATATCCTTAACTCTTACAACCCTGTTATTTTCAGAGAGTATAGCTATGGTTTCAATGTAATCTTCCATGTGAGGAGACAGGTCGGTACTTGCATAAAGCTTTTCTATATCAAGGGAATAAATATCAATCATCATAGTTATTTTTTGAAGAAGACTCCTGAATAATGTCAGTCTACTGAAGTCTTATAAAATTCTAATGTCAATGAAAAAAAGTGCAGGACGCATATATAAGCTTAATGAGGTTATTTTTCAAACTTGAAATAAGTTTTTTCGAGATGCTGGAGGTCCTTTTTAACAGCCGGGATAAGTGGTGAATCAGCGAAGTTTTTCTGATTCTGTTCTGATTTAGCGAGAAAAATTTTATAAAATTTACGCGACATCTCCATATCTTTCAAAAGGGGATCTTTTTCGTAGATTTTTGCGATAAGATAATATGCGTCATCAATGGTATCTTTATCTTTGTAGTATCGTATAATTTTAATTGCGGACTCCAGAGCCTGGTAACCCTTGTTGCTGTTCAGATATAGTTTACCTGAAGTCAGTATGGCATTATCAGCAAGTTCATGCTCAGGGTAGGAGGATGACAATTTCTGATAGTATTCGATCGCATTGATAGGATCACCCTTATATCTGAAAGCTTCTGCTTTGTAGTACAATGCCGCCTGGTATTCCCCGGATTGTTCCTTTATTTCGTCAAATTGTTTTATTGCTTCATCATACTGATATTTTTTCAGATAAATTTTTCCGGCAAACATTCTTGCGCTGCTGAGAAATTTACTTGAAGGATTGTTTTTTATTAAGTCTGTAAATCTTGCAAGGGAATGGTCCAGCAGGCCGCTTTCATAAAGCTGAATTCCGGTTTTGAGAAGGACTTCATCTTTGCCGGACATTGCGCTGTTTTTAGCAGCTTCATCCTCCGCAGCATTTTTATCTTTTCCAATTTCAGAAGTTTTGTCTCCCGGTATAATTTCTGCCGGTTCAGTTTTTTTATTTGAACTTGTCTCTTCGGTCAGGATACTGTTAATCATCTCTTCGGTTTTATGATAATCTTTTGAGTATAGAGGGACTATAATCAGTAAAATAAAAATGGTTATCAGTTTTTTCATTTAATAATAATTCCAGTATCTTTATTTATCGGGCCGGGGATTATCTTTTTGTCTTTTTCAAGGATTTTTATTTTATTTTTATCATCCGTTTTTTGTTCCGGCTGATTTTTCATTATTTCATCATTTTTAAATATTATGTTATCTGCTTTATTCTGCTGAAATGATTTATCAAGTATTTTCATTGATTGATCACTTTGAGTCTGGTTTGTATTGAATTTTTCATCAATTGGTGTTTCAGGTTTAAATGGTTTGTCCATCACGTCAGGTTCAGGAATTTTATTTTCAGATTCAATAGTCTGTTTGCTTAATTCCGGATTCAGGTTTTCTCTGGTCGGGAAGGCGGATTTGGTAAAATTATTCATAGGTGATTCATTGACTATTTCGCTCTCAAGCATATCTGAAAAATCACCGTTAGCTCTCTCTTTATTGATATCAATTTTAAAAGTATCATTAACAAATTCTGCCAGAGGGTCACTCTTAATTTTTGCTGATTTAGTACCCATATTGTAGCCGATCACTATTCCGACAATGCACATAAGAAAAATAAAGAAAAAGAATCCTCTTTTAACAGATTCTATGGTTCTGAGACTCATTGAATCAATTAGTCTGTTGATTGATATAATTAGTGATGTTAATATTTTAAGAACTGGATTCATAATATTACCTGTCAATTATAAATATAACTCTGCATTTGCTTAAATATTCAATATTTTTTTTATGGCTGAACATCTTTTTTATATCATTATCAGAAATGACCGGATTTCCATTCATGTTTTTCAGAGCGGCACAGAATAAAGGATGTTTTCCCGCTTTTTTATGCTTTATTGCCTCTTTTTCACTATGAACATATGATACCGGATTGTACTTCACCGCATCAGATGGTTTAATAAAATTTTTGTTATAAACTTCGAGGCCGTTTTCATTTAGAACTGCCGGTATAAGCATAGGTTTGATCCCTAAACCCCTCACATCAACTATCAGTGAAGTGTACATTGTCGAAATTTCAATCTTGTCGATAACGGGAAACATATCACCGGGGAAACTGTAATTGATTGCTGTTAAAAGGTAACCCAGATTGAATTCGAGATCGCACGCCGATGAAAGATATCCTTCCGGCCTGTCTTTATAATGTGAATATTCTTCGATAACTTTAGCAATATTCTGCCTTACGACCATATCATTGAGAACAAGGTCTTTTACTTTTTTTTCGTTATCAACCTGTATTTCATTTATTGCATTGACTGCGTCAATCAGGGCTTTTTCTTTTGCTCTATCATACGAGATATTTCTCGCCTCGGATATTGATAGTTTATTTCCCGATTCCATATCTATCGGTGTACCGTTTTCATCTATAGCCATGCTGCTGCTGCCGGTAGATTTTATTTTTGCTTCAATCCAGTCTACATGGGTTGCGGCACTCCATGCTGCAGTATTTAATAATAGAAAAAGTATTACAATACTATTTTTAATAATTTTCTTCATCATTCTACTCTTTATTGTAATTTTTTTTAAACGGTAACAAAAATTCCATTTTTACGAAAAAAGGGAACGAAGTGTAAACGTCCGATACCCTGCTTATAAAAGGATTATTACCTGTTAACATTAAATCCCGGCCCGATTGAGTTATTATGACTACCATTAAAATTTAGTGACAAAAGATTTTATTTTGTTACTGGGATACTAATTGGTAATCCCGGATAACATTAATTCTGTGGACTACTCAATCATGCCTGATGCAACTAGAAACCCTTTCATCTTACGTGCCGCTATTCTTATATCATTATAAATAATATCTTTATATTTATCCGCTTCAAATGCATGCCTTGAAACATAGAATTGCGATTTTCGCATTAGAGGTTTTAATAATTCATTGGTGTCGTCATCATCAAGAAGTAAATTTATTTTATCAATAATACTCTCTTCCTGATTTTTAGAATCAGTTAGTTCAATTATACTATTTAGCCGGTTATATCCGTTTATAATTGCTTTTTTTATTTCTGAAATATCTTCTCCGGATTTTGCTGACATTATCTTTTCTATAATAAGTGAAGGATTGCCGGTTTTTTTTGCTGTTTTTACCGCTTCCTGTAAATCCATCTCCACAGTGTTCTTAATTTTGGATCCGCCGCCGGTAGAATTAATAACGTTTACAGTCACTCTTTCAGCTGAATCCTCGAACCAGGATTTATATAAGTCAAATATAAAATCGGAAATTACTGTACCGCTTTTCCCGTATTTAGTGACATATTTTATTTTTCTTTTTCTGATAATATTCTGATTTATGGTATCAAAATTATTCAATCTGCCTGTTTTAGGGAACCAGTCGTCATTATGGTAAGTACCGCTACAGTGATACTCTCTTCCGGAATACGCCAGATCCTGCCCTACAAGTATTATCGGATCGCACCCCATGTTAAGGAGGAGATCGAACGCGCTGGTAGCAACAGAGCCGCCTGATTGTACATCTCCGAATGGCCTGCTGTTTTTCTCTACCCAGTCAATCATAGGTGTAGTTTCACGGACAATTTCACCTTTCGCATCCTGATAATATTTGGAAGTAGTGCTGATAATTTTTCTGCCCCTGTAAGTATTCAGTATTGATGGACAGCTTACTATATCGGCAACCAGAATAGTATTATCGGCCGGTACTCCTGTGAAATGTTTAAAACTGTATTTTTGAGCATCGAGTGTGAGTACAAAGTGCGGTTTAATATTATGCTTATCAAGAACTTTAAAGGCTGTATCAACTGCGACTATTACTGCTTTATCTTTAATTTTTTCCAGTTCATTAATATTCTTTTTTAGAGACGGGCCTGCTGAAACAATTACACCCGGATAACCCGTGAACTTGCCGAATAACTGCGAAACGTTTACCGAGTGTTGAAGGTGCTTCAGATTCCTGAAAATGTTTTCAATCCATTTTTCTTCGAATTCAAATCGCGTCAGAAGGTCGCTGATCCTGGAAGATATATATAGTTTTATACTGGTAATTATATCCTCATAAAATTCCGGATTCAGCTGGTAGGATGGTTTATGTATATAATGTGCAATCCCTTTAAAATCAGCAAGATCCATATTTTCGAATATCTGTCCAAGTTCATCTGCAGAATTGACCAGATCTATTCCTTGAAGTGATTCGGGATAAAGTTTTTGTGTTATATCAAGTATTTTTTTTTCTTTTTCCAGAGCGATTATCCTGGCAGCAGGATATTTTTTTTTAAGAAAGTTCAGGTGGTAGGCGAGTGCCACTCCGGATACTATTATTATGGAGGATCTGCCTTTGTCAAAAGCGTTTATGCTTCTCTCGGCTTCTTTAATCGGATCATATGATGAGTGGAGTTTTATTTCTTTACCGTTTTCTTTGTTTATGACGGAAAGTGTTTTAAATCCATTTTTAGTATCAGTAATAAAAAATTCAGACATCTCCTGCTAACCCAATGACATCAGATGATCTTTATAACTGTTCTTGATTTTCTGGTGAAGGGCCTGCAGTTCTTCAATAGAATTTATTTTAAACCAGTCAAGAATTTCAGTCTCAATATAATAATAGTTATATTTATTAATTTCTATTCCGCACAGCATATTAGCAAAGTATACAATGTAGGTAAGTTCTTTATACTCAGGCCCGGAATTTAAAGGGGAGTGATGGTTTGTGATCGGTATTTTCAGATTGTCAGGAAAATTCCATTTTTCCGCAATCAGTCCCCCTATCTCCGCATGGCTTATCCCTATAGATATTTCTTCGAGGATGGATGATGATCTGAGCTGTTTATTTTTTGTTATTTCGGATATTGTGTGTATTATTTTTTCATCAGTTGAAAGGAGAACAATTTTACCGATATCATGAAGCAGTCCTGTTATAAAGGCTGAATCTGCCATGTTCCCGAGATTTTTAATTTTTGAAATCAGCCGTGAATAATATGCAACACGAACGCAGTGCTCCCATATCAGCTCAAATTTTTTATATTTGTTTCCAAGTATTTTTTTAGCAGTACTTGCTGTAAGAATAAAGTACAGGTTTTTAAGCCCTATGATTTTTACAGCTTCTTTTATTGTAGTAATTTTTTTCCCGGGAACAAATCCTGCCGAATTGGACAGCTTAATTACATCAGCGGTGAGAGCCGGATCACGTGAAATTCTTTCGGATATATCTTCAATAGAAGATTCTCTTTTGTTGCACAGCTGCTGGAGTTCAATTATATTTTCAGGGAAAGTGGGGAGAGATTCCACATCTTTCAGAATTTTTTCTTTTACGTCTGAAACAATTGCTTCCTCTTTTAATTGCTTCGGAATTTTTACACTGACAGTGATTCCGTTAGAATCATGAGTTATAGATAAATTATCCGCCCCGATACCTGAATTTTTCAGCAGAAACACCATTAGCACAAGACCGAGGCCTGCACCTTCGGTAGGATCATATACATCGTTATAAGCGTCTGCCAGGTTCTGCGATATTTTTGACTGCTGTATTCTCAACATTATGCGGTTGTATTCTTCTTTAACAATCTGAACATTATTAAAAACAGAAATAATCAGAATTCCATCTTTCTGTTCGAAGGATATCTGGATATAATAGTTCTGGTTAGTCGTAATTTCAGCTTCAATTTCATCAAGATTATATAAATAATCCTCTTTGAAATTCTGCATGGCGATTTCATATTTTTCACTGTCATTGATATTAATGCCTGATTTCTCAAAATAGATTCTTTTAAGATTCGCTTTAAAAGCGTTAAATACAATTTCGCGGACAATCGTAATTAATGTTTCCAGAAGAAAAATATTTCCCTGAAACGACAGAATCCTGAGAATCAGTGTGTTAATAAGGATGAGCGATTTTTCATCAATAAACCTGAAGGAGAAAGAGACTTCTTCACCTCTTAAAACTTTCTCTGTATATTTATTCTTATCAATATTTATCATTTTCAATTATGTATTTTTTATTTATTATTAATAATATCGGCGCATTGTTAAAAAATAAAGACATATCTATGTATACTTTTATTAAAATTATTCAGGAAGAGGTTTCTCTACAAATTTTACTATTACATTATCTTTTTCAAGCTGAAAAATTATTTTTTTAAATATATTGTTCAGATCAGGAATCCCGGCAAATCTGTATTCGTCTATTATGTATTCATTCAGAATTTTTCTCGATGCGAGTATGTTAGATGCACTGATATCAGCTAATTCAATAATTTTTATATCCGGATTTTTAATCTTAATTCCGGATATAATTTTGTCTGTATCAACTCCGTCTTTTAAATTCAGTCTTAAAATCTGCCGTTTGTTTTCTACTCTAATTTCAGCGATAGAGTTTCCCATTGTGACATTATAGCTGGTTTCATTAAACTGGCAGTACTTTTTCAGATATAGCGTGCATAGAAGTACAGATAGAAGAACCGGATAAAATTTTAATCTTGTTATTTTCCGGCCATTTATTAAAGGTATTAGACTGATTGCTATTAGTACAAAAAGAAAGGGTGTGATGTCATAAACGTAAAAATTCAGTTTCAAATTCGAGAAAAAATTTGTTATCATCAGAGAAAAGTTTAATAGTAAATCAGTCAGATCTCCGGACAAAATACCCGCCGGGATAGAAAAAACCGATATTAGAATTGCGGACATCGAAACTCCCATAATTAGAGTGATAAGCGGAATTACAATAATGTTTGCTGCTATTCCCGCGGTATTAAGCTGGTTCATATGAAACAGAATTATAGGTAAAGTGATTATTTGAGCTGAAAGAGTAACGGCGGTAGTATCGGCAATTATTGCGGGTACGCTCTCGAGAGACTTCCTGTATGGTTTATAAAAAAGAAGTATTCCGCCAGTGGCAGCAAAACTTAGCTGAAACCCTGGACTGAAAATTTCCCATGGTGAAATACAGAGAATAATAGAGCATGTCAGCATAAGATAATTGAATACATTTCTCTTCCTGAAAAGTATCAACTGGAAATAAAAAAAAGCGAACATTATTACGGCACGAAGCAGTGAAACCGGCATATCTGTAATAAAAAGGTAAAATAATACGGCTAATAGCGATACGAACATCGCTATATTTCTCCTGAAGAAGGGAATAAGCAGAAAAGCCGGGATTGCTGCAAAAATCGCGACGTGAAGTCCGGATGCTGATAAACAATGAAGAACACCGGAGTCACGAAACTGCAGCATAATTTTTTTTTCTATGAAACTCTGGTTTCCTGTCAGGAGTGCTTTTACCACTCCTGCTGTTCTGTTGTCGAAAAGCAGATCAATTCTTTTTAACAGTGTATTCTGAATAAAAGTACTAAAAGAAATATTATTCTTTTTTAAAATGGTGATATCTGTTTCTGACAGCCCCGCAGTAAAATGTATACCCCTGGAAATTAAATAGCTATTAAATCCGTTTTTACTATTCACAGCTATTTTATATATTTTTTTATGGATGAATATAGTATCTCCTTTATTGAAGATATTTTCACCCTGATAGTAAATAATCCCTTTATGCTGAGGAGTGGTTTCTTCCGGTGTATGGAAATAAATTTCGGATGAATATCGCTTTAGACTGATGTCGTCAATTACTACTGAGATATTTTCCAGTGATTCGGGTAGATGGCTCCCGTCGGTCAGATTATTAATTTTGCCTGTTAAAAAAAATGAAATAACAAAACAAATCAAAATTATAAATGCTGATGAAAAAATGATTTGTTTCTTATTATAAAATAATTTTTTATATTTTAAAGCGGTTAATGCCAGAGACAGGATAAACAGTATAAAGAAAACAAAAGTAAAGATAATTCCGTAGATACCGGATACATTATTATAAGATCTGAGAACACTGAAAATTACATAACAGCATAGAGGGGTGGATGGTACAGCCGCATCACGGAGGAAGCTGCTATATCCTTCCGACTTTGAAGATGAATCCGACATTTACTCCCGCTGAGATTGATTTAGTATTTTCACCAATTCCAAAAGATCCGTATCTTGAAAAGATATCAATAAAAAGTTTAGAATCGGGAGTTGTATTGATAAGGAGTGTGAACGGAATCTGCAGGCCTGCGCTGCCGTTATGTTCCTGATTGGACGGGGGTGTTTCTAAATACATGCCGAGTCCTGCACCTAGCGACACATAATTATTTAAGGAATAAAAATATTTCCCCGCTATACTGAATTCCATATATGTCATTGTAAAATCGAGCTGGTTATATGCATATTTTAGTTGAAAATCGCCGCATAAATTATCAGCAAAAATATTAAGTGCCAATCCGCCGGAATATATATAACCGGACATTTCTTTTTTTTCAGTTGAAGTTTCAAACCAGTCGGTGTATTCAACCTTGTTGTACGCATATGAAAGCACAGGGCCTAAATACGTGAAATTCAGACTCTCTTCTTCTCTTATTTCCTGCGCATTTACAGCATTAACTGACAGAAATATCACAAAAAATAAAGTTAAAATACCTGCTTTCTTCAAATGTAGATCCTCATTTTATGTTAAGCGGATTTTTTACAACCTGAGAATTTGATGGTACATTGAAATCAAAAACACTCGGAATTACAGCGGCACTGGTGCTGACATTGGATATTGAAAAATTGTATGTCCCACCGTCTTTTGATTTTAATATTGCTTTTTTAAGAAAAAAAGTTGAATCTACCATTAGTATAATTTCAGAAAAAGATTTATCGTTATTTTTCAGTTTGATTGTATAACCGCCAGGACCCTGAGCTGTTACAATAGCAAAATATCCTGTTGTAAGCGCTGCTATCCCACCTGATCCGCCGCCGCCAAGATCCTGAACGCCGCACATATTACTTCCCGGAGAATATATCCAGAGGCTTTTTCCGTTTGATACGATTACTTTTCCTGAAGGATTGCTGAATTTTATGTGAATTTTTCCGGGACTCATATATTTAAAGCTGCCGGTATATGTCTCACCGGATGAATGTGACCATGAAATAATTCCTGTTAGTTTACCAATACTGTTCATTCTCCCCCTGAAGCTTGATAATGCTTCATCTCCGGTTATCGCGAATGAATAATCACACAATGACAAAAGAATCACGGTGATTAAAAAAAATCTTCTCTTCATTTTTTTATTCCCTTATTATTAAATACGTTAGAAAGTGCATTTAAATAAAAATTTTTT
The DNA here is from genome assembly GCA_035403545.1 of Spirochaetota bacterium. Classification (GTDB taxonomy): domain Bacteria; phylum Spirochaetota; class UBA4802; order UBA4802; family UBA5550; genus WRGT01. The sequence goes on along the minus strand of DAONFJ010000059.1, from coordinate 3,117 downwards.
CATTTTTTGTTAAAATATTTTTTATATTGATATATTTCAAGAATTAAATATAGTTTTTATTGAATTAAGGTATCTGTTTAACAGCTTTAGAGAAGCCTTATTCCCGTATATCAAAGGCGTCGCTGGAATATATTTTTTATCAGGTTGTGAGCAGTTATGATTTAATGACTGACTTATACTTTGACCAAATAAGTTATATGGCTGCGGAGAGCCATGGCCGGCGTTCAGAGTTCTTAGTCCTGTGTCTATTTAGCATTCAGTACTATGCAGACTTGTAAATTCCTGTCTGCAAAAAATATGATTGCCTGACTTAACCTGTTATAGGGGAGATCAATCCGGATTAATGCATATTATATGACCTGAGGAATGTGATGAAAAAATTTATATTTATAATTCTGATAGCATCTGCAACCATCTTTATATCCTTCAAGTACAGCGACCGCGTTTATATCTATTATCTTAAGATGTATTATGATAAAATGTACACTCAAAATGAACTATTAATTAAATCTGCAGGAATGTATGATAAAAAAGAATATAAAGATCTGGAAGAATTTTTAAATCCGATTATGGTCATATATCCTGATAATAATGAGTATAAAAAAATGGCTGCATACAATTATCTACAACTCGGTGATGCTGTCAGGAGTGCCGAGATATTTGCAGGTATATCTGACAATTCAATTGAGGAGAGCCGTACTCTTGAGGAGATTTTAAAGAATCTGTATTATAAGGAAAACTATGGGGATCTGTTATATTTTTATGATAAAAAAATTATGGTTAACAATGTGAATGCAGCATTTTATTACGGAGTATCTCTATTTAAAAAAGGGAGGTTTGACGAATCATATAAGTGTCTTATGTTTGTAAAGGATAATACATTTATGCTTCCCGAGCTGAATTTTTATATTGGTCTTAATCTTGATAAAAAAGGTAAAAAAGAAGAGTCTCTCGGTTATATAAAGGCTGCATATGAATCGGATATATCAAATAAAGCTTATAAAAAAGCATTGATAGACATTTATAGAAAACTGGGATTTTTTAAAGAAGCAGAAATTCTTGTGAGAAGCAGGTAAATCTACAAGTTACCTGGAAGGTCGGTGGTCATGCTTTTTATTATTTTTTTTGTAATATCGTCAATGGAGGATCCGGCTATTCCGGTTTCTGTAATCACGAGTTTATTATTCTTTAAGTTCAGGCATCTTATCCAGGCAGTGGATTTATTATCGTCAAATCCTATTATGATTATATAATCAATAGCATCAAAAGATTTAATTTTTTTCAGCATCTCATTTTTTGTATCAAGGTAATTAAATGAGTACCTCTCATAAATTTTTTTATCATCGGATATTTTTTTATCATATTCAACACCGGACCATGTGCCGTGAAATAACTCAACATCTTTTCTGCTGTGTATATAATGGTATGAGGCATTGACCCCTGTGAAATGGTAGAATTTATTTATCTGTTCAACATCCATCAGTCCATAAATTTCATTACCCTGAACCGGTGATATTTTATAACCGCCGGCTAAAAATTCATAGTACAACGAATTCAGGTCATCCCCTTCAATATTTGTTAATATAGCAAGTTTTGATTTTGAAGAAACTGTACCACTCTTATATATCATAGATTCGTTAGCTATATTTTTTATTTGAACAGCTATCCTGTCCACCAGTTTGAAAATTTCTGTTTCAAGGTATCCAGTCTCTTCAAACTGGAAAACGCTGGTCGTTCCTTTCCTGAAAATGCTGATTGTCAGTTTTATTTTATTCTCTTCAAGAGGTTTAAAACTTCCAAAAATAAAATAATCAGCATCAATATCCTCAGTTATTCTCTGAAGATCTTCCTCTTTAATGATCTGTATTTTTAGGCCTGCATCTACATCAACTGAGAGATCAGGAATCCTGCCTGGTTTTATTATGTCATAGTTGTACTTATTTTTTAAAGTGCTGGCAAATGAATTGGGGAGTATTTTTTCAAGATAATCAAAACTCTCGTTTGATGATTCATTTATAAAAAAACCGAATGCTGCACTTTCCGCATGTGCACTGGTGCTTATAAGCGCAAGAGTAATGAAAATAAAAAGTATATGTAGAAATCGGGATTTCAATTAGATTATTTTCCGGTTATATTCTGGATAAAATGTTCTGTGATTGTTTCAACATTATCATTGTAGGATGTGGGATAATTTTCAATGAAATCAATTTCAAATGTTCTAAGGTTTATAACTCTTGCCCAGCTTACTTTTTCCCATTCTTTGAGGTCGAGAAGGATGAGGTATTCAACATCCCATTCTGCACGTATCTGCTTAAGGTATTCAGCTTTACTGAGCTCAAAATTATAAACGTGAAGTTTATATATGTTATCGTAAGATTTTTGCACAGTTGATACATCTTGTTCCGAGAGGTTATAGGATAATTTTTTCAGATCTGAAATATCATAAACATCTTTCATGGTGTATAGATCCGCAGCATTAACGGCTTTTACCCGGAATCCCTGTTTCATGAACGAGATGAGTACTGCATTTTTAATGTTATTCTGTGAATCAATAATAACAGCAATTTTTGAGTTGGCTGATAATTTACCTGAAGAATAAATCAGACCTTTTTTTGAACTGCAGGAAATAAGAAAAATAGAAGTTAAAATGAAAATGACTATTTTTTTTAAATGGCTTACGGGTGTCATTTAGCTACCTCATTTAAAATATTTAGGATTAATATAATATCAATAAAACAATATATTAGTCAATATTTAATTTTATATTTTTTTAATTTGTTTTTTATGAAGATAAATTTTTTGAAAACAAAACCCCGCATTAACGGGGTTTTGTTTATATTGATGCCGGGTTTAATTTTCTTTTAAGGTTTTACTTCAGCGGCTGGTGCTTTTACAGTTTTGCTTTGCGCATTTTGGAATCCTTCTTTATCAACTTTGCTCTCGGCAATCAGTTCCATGATGTATTTGTTGGTCTCCTGCCTTGACTTCTGCGCAAAAATCTGCTGCTTGATATAAGCTGTTGCTTCATCTGCAGTTCTGCCGGCAAATTTTGCTTTATTCTGGTTGTAAACTGAATTAACTTCTTCATCTGATACAGTAATTTTATCTTTTAATTTT
>DAONFJ010000058.1:0-24085 GCA_035403545.1 Spirochaetota bacterium | reverse complement strand
CGAATCTGTATGTAACACCTTCTGCAGGAGTTGCTTCAAGATTGTAGAAATGCCCCGTCTCTTCCTGGTATTTCATGATTTTCTCTCTCATGAAATCGAGTACTTTCAGCGCAAATGTTTTACCTTCTATTGTGGAGATATCCGCGTTAAGAAAATTGACACACGCTTCATTCATACCCACAAGGCCTATTGTAGAAAAATGGTTTCCCCAGTATTTCTTATCTCTATCCCAGACCTGTGACAGATAATATCTTGTATATGGGTACAGATCGCTTGCTGTAAAATTTTCAAGCGCCTTTCTCTTAATCTCAAGCGAATTTTTAGCAAGAATCATAAGGCTCTCAAGACGTGAAAAAAATTCATCCTCATTCTCTGACAGGAAACCTATTCTCGGAAGGTTTATAGTAACAACCCCGATACTGCCGGTAAGAGGATTCGCTCCGAACAGGCCGCCCCCTCTTTTACGAAGCTCCCTGTTATCAAGCCTAAGCCTGCAGCACATCGATCTTGCGTCTTCAGGGTCCATGTCCGAATTTACGAAATTCGCGAAATATGGAATACCGTATTTTGCGGTCATCTCCCATATTCTATTAAGATTGGGATTATCCCAGTCAAAATCTTTCGATATATTATATGTAGGAATCGGAAATGTAAAAATTCTGTTTTTGGCATCACCCTCTGACAGACATTCTGCGAAGGCGGAGTTGAAGATGTCCATCTCCTTGGTGAACTCGCCGTAAGTCCTATCCATTAATTCACCGCCGATAACAACATACTCGGCAGCAACAGTAGACGGAGGAATAAGATCAAGTGTAACATTTGTAAATGGTGTCTGGAACCCTACCCTTGTCGGAATATTCATGTTAAAAACAAATTCCTGAAGGCATTGTTTTACTTCATCATAATCAATATTATCGTAGTGTATAAACGGCGCGAGGTATGTGTCAAAATTAGCGAAGGCCTGAGCTCCGGCCGACTCGCCCTGCAGTGTATAGAAAAAATTCACGACCTGGCCAAGTGCGCTCCTGAAATGTTTAGCCGGCTTACTCTCAACTTTTCCCGGCACACCGGAGAAGCCTTTTATTAGAAGATCCTTCAGATCCCATCCTACACAGTAGGCAGAAAGGAGTCCAAGGTCATGAAGATGAAAATCTCCATTGATATGCGGCTCCCTGATCTCAGGCGGATATATTCTTTCGAGCCAGTATTTTGCAGTGAGAGAAGTAGATATATGGTTATTCAGTCCCTGAAGGGAATAACTCATGTTGCTGTTTTCGTTAACTCTCCAGTCGGACCTGTCGAGGTAGTTATCAATCAGTTCAAGTCCTTCGTTAAGAAGATCCTTCCCATCCCTGATTCTTCTATGCTGCTCTCTGTAGAGAATGTATGCCTTAGCGACCTTCGCGTGCCCTCTTTCAATGAGCATTTTTTCCACAAGGTCCTGTACATTCTCAACTGTGGGAATTCTTCCATCTTTATATATAATGCTTAATATATCCTGAACAGAACGCGCAACAGTCTCAGCGATCTCTCTGCTTGTTCCGCCTACAGCTTTAGCTGAGTTAAAAATAGCGTCTGTAATTTTATCAAGATTAAAAGGAGCAATACGTCCGTCCCTTTTACGGATATATCCAAGATCTTCTTCATTTTTCATCAGGGTTGAACCTCGTAGTTACTTATAAAAAAATAAAAAAAGTACCATAATCAGCAATTTTCTAATGCAGAAAACAGGGAAATTAAGTTGTATGTCTTATTTATGTAGGTGATGCAAGATTAAGCTCTCAATCCATTAATTAGATTTTCCAAAATTCTGCATTAAAGTCAATCAAAAATATTATGTCTCAAAAAAAATATTATAATAATTTTTTAAAATGCCGATATTAAAAACAGATAAGTATATATTCCAATTATCAACATACTATTTTGGAGCACTATATGAGAAGGCATTCACTATTATTTATATCGCTTACCACCATAGTTACTGTTTTTATAAGCAGTACTACAGCAATGTACAGTTCTTCAGTAATTGAGAAGATCAAACCTACAATCGAAGAGATTCCGGCAGGATATATGTTCGGTCAGGTGCCTGAATTTGCCCAAAGTTTACTTAAAGCAAACCCATGGACCCTTGACCAGGCAGCGATTAAAAAACTGACCAACAGAATTTATCCCGGCGGAGAATATACAAAAGTTTCTGATCTGCACATGACTATAATTACAAACAAAAAGAACCCCTACGGCGATGACATTGTCTGTTATATTTTTATCTTCAAAAATGAAAAATCGGCCCAGGAGGAGTTAGTCAAACTCAACGAGCATGTCGGGTACAATAGTGACAGATCGATCCTCATCGAAAAGAAAAATCTGGCAGTATACTTTTGCGTGGACAGCGTAAAAGATTATGAATACATAAAGACTTTGTCTGAATCAATCAAGAAGAGACTGGAAACAATATAAAACCTCCGACCGGTATATCAGTTTCTTTTAAAGAGAGACTGGTATACCGGGTTCTCTCTTTAAAATATAATTATTTTTTATTCAAAAACTTTGCTATTCAAACACTCCTGTTGCAAAACTTTTATTATTGAATTATTAAACATACGGTATAATATCTTCCTGTTGATTTTAAAATTATTAACTTTTCTTTATACCCGGACCCGAATTTATATTGCGAGTGTTAATTATGAAAAAAATTAAATTATATATAGTTATAACTATTTCAACGATATTATATGCTTCATGCAGTTACGAAAAATTCACTCTCCGGGATGACGATGTAAGAGATGACTTCTTTATAATCTGGAGCCACTCAGATATTCAGCCGAGAGAGTTTAGTGATCGCGAGGCTTATGAAACTGCAGTGCTTGATGTAAAACATAACCTTCCTGATCCAGATATGGCAATTGTAGCCGGTGATATTGTCCATTCCAGAATAAACTCTGAAGAAGATTTTAAGTGGTACTTAGAAACAAAAAAACTGGCAGGAGTTGATTACTGGTTTGAAATTGCCGGCAATCATGATATGAAAGATTATGAAAACTATCAGAAATACATAAAAAAACCGCTGCATTATTCTGTAACAGCGGGAAATATGCTCATGCTCTTTATGTCCGATGAAGACAGGTTTCCTCCCCAATACATTTCGGATGAAACATTTAACTGGTGGAAAAAACAGGTTATAGAAAATCAGGATAAAATTATTGTAACAGTAACACATGCCTATCTGAAACATAGCGGCCTTTTTATGGCAGGTACAGTCGAAAGCAGAACTATTCTGAACTCCGAAAGATTTGAAGATGTGCTGAAAAAATACAGAGTCGACCTCTGGCTTGCCGCCCATACCCATATTCCCTCCTTTTTCGGTTTTAATGAAAATCGCGTGAAGGAGTTCAACAACACAACTTTTATAAATATTTCAAGAATAAGACGGGATTTCAATTTTAATCCGGAATCGAGAGTAATAATACTAAAAAATAATTCACCGGCAATGATCATAAAAACAAGAGATCATGATAGTGAAAAATATATTAAAAGACGCGAAATCATCATAAATTTGCCTATAAATTTCATTTTTAATAATAAAAAACCGAAGTTTTGATTGTCAAATTATTTCATTGATAATAGTTAGACGTAATTATTGTAATCTATTAATAACTGAATCCGATGATAGATTTCCATAAAATTTATACATTAAAATTGCCTGAGGGAATTTGTTTTATGGTAATAGTAATATACTCCATAGATAGACAATTATCCTCCAATTAAAATCAAGAGTCTATGAAAATAACAAAACTATTTATTATTCTGACGGCAGCATTAATGTGCTCCGGATTTTTTAATTCACTTAAAGCTTCTGAGGCAAGCTCCGAACTCCCCCTGAAAATAGCATCTGATTTTCAGAAGGTACTGGAAGATAAAGGCTGGCATGCAGATAACTCCGGAGAAACGGTGAATGCATGGAAATTCAACCCGTCATATCATCTGCTGAAATTATCTATCAAGTATCAGGAGAGAGATAATAATTCTTTTCTTATAATAATTGATTCCATGAGAGGCGATACAGAAACCCGCAAAATTTTCCCCTTTAACAATAAAGATATCGCCCGGATTAATTACGTAGAGAGCATTTTAAATCCTTATCTGATCAGCCTCACAAACAGCAATGCTGAAGAGGAAAAAAAATCAGACTTTTATCCCAAGGTAAAAGCAGGATATTACCGGACTAATGACAACCATGAAATTTTTCCGGAAAAGAGCGAGGGTATGTTTTTTATTGAGTGGGATCTTGTATACGATCCGCTCCGTGATGCCGGAGAATCAACTATACCGATGTATCCCGGCGACTACATGGATTCATCATTTAAATTATCAATTGACCGTGAAGGAAAGAATTTTTTCGGCAAACTGGATGAATTCGATTTCGATATAAATTTTGTTTTATACGGAATAAATAAAAAAGAAATTTCAGGTAATGAGAGCCGGAGAAATATGTTCGGTCTGTTCACAGGAATAGAATATTACAGGCCTTACCTTACATCTGATGAAGTTCTCTGGAGTGACCCGGTATATACTGATCACTTCCATATTCAGTTCTGTTACTGGGAAGTAGCCAAATTCATTCAGAGTATGACATTTACTAATAATGGAAAAGAATTATCATTCAGATATGAATTTGGAATGGGGCCTGGACAGAATTCCTCTCTGACAGCTACAAACATTACCGAGGATATGGAAGATGACCTCAACCCGATTTTTATGAGCAACTGGTACGGGAAAAGAAATCTGGGGGATAGAGATCACAACTATTATTACAGCATGACTTTCCCTTTAAAAATTGAAATCACCGCCGATAAATACCTGAACAGTAAATTTGAAATCAAATACAATTTTTACTATTTCCAGTCATTAATGGATAAAAAGGCTCAGGACTTTCTTAATCGTGCTGCCTTTAATTACGGTTACTATATTACTGAAGATATCACAGCCGGTTTTGGTTATGAATTCTGGCATATTAAAAGTATAGAAAATGAAAACAATAAAAGTCATTACTGGAACAGATTTAACATACAAATGGAAATGAAATTATAATTATGATTATTAAATTTAGCCGCCCGAAGCCTTTTTTTATTATACCCATTCTGCTCTTAGTGAATCATCTTAATGTATACTCTGCTGAACAGAGCAAAAAAGAGATTAAAATTAATTTTATTAATTTTAGTGAACAGAACTATATTGATTACTTTTTACCGATACTCCCTTCGGAAGGATATACCTTCAGCAGAGATTATTCATATTCTGATGATATCAGCAAACCGGCTAAAGATACAATCGGATTTTATACAGGTAAAATTGTGTTAGAGGGAGAAAAATTCCATCGGATAAGTTCAAATGCTGTCGATAAAAACGGCACCGCGTTTCAATTTGAATGGGATATATCTGACGGCTTTTTTCTTAAGAACAGAAAAGAAGAAGCATTAAAATTTTCTGCTGAAACAATATTCGAGTCAGAGCAGAATGATGTGAATACAGTTTTTGCAGGGAAACTGCTTGAAACAAAAGCTATTACAGACCTCAACCCTCTCTATTCTGATGGAGAAGAAGTAAAAGAGATAAAAGGTTATGAATTTAAATATAACCTTCAGCGTTCATCAACCTACCGTGCAGTAAGAACCTCTTCTGAGATTCTTTTCTTCTGCGCTATCGGCGTCGGCAATTACTATATGACAAAAGCCGAGAATGAAGTCGACTGGCAGTATAAATATACCTGGCATGACGCCAAACGGAAAGTCGAAGATGGCTGGTATTGGGATCCGAATAACTTCAATACAAATACAGTATATCATCTATATGCGGGCATGACATACTACCAGATCGCAAGAAGCAACTACTACACAATTCCTGAATCACTTGCATGGACTTTTGCCGGAAGTTTTTTCTGGGAATTCGTCGGAGAATGGCGCGAGCAGGTTTCTCTGAATGACATGATATTCACTCCCATGCTCGGATCGATCACAGGAGAAGCACTGATACAAACTACAAAATATATTGAGAAAAAAATGGATCCCGGAATTCTGCGGGAGATTATAACTCTGGCAATTGATCCGCTCGGCTGGTTCAACAGGAAACTTGATTCATCAAACTCCGGCGATATAAGGGTACGCCTTGTATTTGTAAATCCCATCCAGACTGCAGTTGAAAATAAAGTACAAAGAGACGTTCTTAACAGGTAATTTTACCTGTTAAGATATCTGTTTATCCCCTTTGCGGCTTCTCTGCCGTGATGAATTGCCCATACAACAAGTGAAGCTCCACGCACAGAATCCCCCGCTGAAAATACTCCGTCAACTGATGTCATAAAATTTTCATCTACTTTGATATTACCTTTATCATCAAGTTTTAAATTAAAATCTTTTACAATCCCTTCATGCGTGACATGCGTAAAGCCCATTGAAAGAAACACCAGATCTGCCTGCAGTTCAAATTCAGTTCCGGGAATTTCTTTCATCACAAGGTTTCCGGAGGCGTCTTTTTCCCAACTGACACGTATAGCGGAAATCATTTTTACTATATCGTTTTCCCCGCAAAATCTTAAAGTTTTTACACTCCATAATCTCTCACATCCCTCTTCATGCGAACTGGATGTTTTTTTCACTTTAGGCCATAGCGGCCATGGATCGTTTGCTGTTCTGTGATCTGAGGGTTCAGGTAAAATTTCAATCTGGGTTATACTGCTTGCTCCCTGCCTGTTTGCGTTACCGACACAATCTGATCCGGTATCACCACCACCGATCACTACTATTTTTTTATTAATTGTTTTAATCAGTTTATCTTCCGGTATCAGCTCGCCCCTTACCCTCCGGTTCTGCTGATCAAGATAATCCATTGCAAAATAAATACCCTTAAGAGTTCTACCGCCAATACCCAGATCACGTGGTTCTCTCGCGCCGATTCCGAGCATTACAGCATCGTATTTTTCTAAAAGTTCAGTCGTGTTTATATCTCTCCCGACAGTAACATTGGTTTTAAATTCTATACCTTCATTTCTTAATATATCAACCCTGCGGTCGATAATCTTTTTATCGAGTTTAAAATCCGGTATACCAAATCTTAAGTAACCGCCGATACTGTCCTCAGACTCAAACACCGTCACAGTATGCCCGTCCTTATTCAGCATGTCCGCACATGCGAGCCCTGACGGTCCGCTTCCGACAACAGCAACTTTTTTTCCGCTTCGCATCACGGGCGGCTCCGGCTTTACATAACCGAGTTCAAATGCTTTCTCTATTACTGCAAGTTCGTTCTGCCTGATAGTCACAGGCTCATCGTTTATTGAAAGGACGCATGATGCTTCACAGGGGGCGGGACAGACTCTTCCGGTGAATTCAGGAAAATTATTTGTCTCTTTTAAAATATCATAAGCTGCCTTCCAGTCTTTTCTGAAAATCATATCCTGCCACTCCGGCATTATATTCGCGACAGGGCATCCCCAGTGACAGAATGGCACTCCGCAGTCCATACACCTGGAGGCCTGGAGTTCCCTTTCCGCATCAGGAAGAAGGATTTCTACTTCCCTGTAGTCGTTAACGCGTTCTTCAACGGGCCTGTATCCCGATTCCATACGCCGTATATTTAAAAAGCCTTTCGGATCTCCCATTAGTAACTCTCCTGGATCTGTTCTTCTTCTCTGATAGCTTTAAGTTTTTCATCAATCAGCGCAGTCTTCATTTCATTGAGCGCGCGTTTATATTCAAGCGGAAGAATCCGGACAAATTTCGGCAGATATTCGTACCATCTGTTTATTATATCTTTTGCGATCGAACTATCAGTGTAATGAATATGTTTTTTCAGCATCTCTATGATAAAATCCTGGTCATCATAATCTCTGATTTGAGAGAGCTCAACCATTCCCTTATTGCAGAAATATTCAAAATTGCCGTCCATATCAAGAACATACGCTATACCGCCGCTCATACCTGCAGCAAAATTTCTTCCGACTTTACCCAGTACCAGAATCCTTCCGCCTGTCATATACTCGGCGCAGTGATCGCCGGTACCTTCTACTACCGCATGAACGCCGCTGTTTCTTACGCAGAATCTCTCTCCGGCAACTCCGCGTATAAACGCTTCACCGGAAGTCCCGCCGTACAGCACGGTATTGCCGACAATTATATTTTCATGTGCGTCAAAAAGTGATCCCTTCGGAGGCACCACAATCAGTTTTCCGCCGGAAAGCCCCTTGCCGAAATAATCGTTCGAGTCACCCTCCAGCCTGAACGTCACACCCTTTGCAAGGAAAAGCCCGAAACTCTGCCCGGCGCTCCCGTGGAATGTGCAGTTTACAGAATCATCCGCCAGTCCGGCTTCACCATGTTTTTTTGAAATTTCATACGAAAGCATTCCGCCAACAGAACGGTCTGTATTATGAATCGGCATCTCGATGTATGCATTCACTTCTCGTCCCGCATCCAGTGACGGCTTTATTCTTTCTATAAGTTTTCTATCAAGAACATGTTCAATTTTATGGTGCTGATTTTTTATACAGCGTACGGCATGATCTGCAGCCTCATCCGGCCTGAAGAGAATATCCGATGTATTAATATATCTGGCTTTCCAGTGATCTATATCCCCTTTTCTCAGAAGATCAGTTCGGCCGATCAGATCATCAAATGTCCGGACCCCGAGTCCGGCCATTATCTCCCTTGTTTCCTGAGCCATAAACCTGAAATAATTAATCAGGTGCTCCGGTTTGCCTTTAAATCTTTTTCTAAGATCAGGATCCTGAGTCGCGACACCGACAGGACATGTATTAAGATGGCACTTTCTCATCATAACACATCCGAGGACTATCAAAGCACCTGTACCGAATCCGAACTCCTCTGCTCCAAGTATACCTGCTATTACGATATCACGCCCTGTTTTCAGCTGGCCGTCAGTCTGGAGTTTTACCCTTCCCCTCAGATCATTTTTTACAAGAGTCTGGTGTGTCTCGGCAAGGCCGATTTCCCATGGAAGCCCGGCATGTTTTATTGAACTGACAGGACTTGCCCCTGTACCGCCGTCGTATCCGCTGATAAGTATATTATCAGCATGGGCTTTTGCAACACCGGATGCTACAGTCCCGACACCCGATTCCGATACAAGTTTTACGCTTATACGCGCTCCCGGATTAGAATTCTTCAAATCAAAAATAAGCTGCGCAAGATCTTCAATCGAATATATATCATGATGCGGTGGAGGCGAAATAAGAGTAACTCCCGGCGTAGAATGTCTTGTCTTCGCTATTATCTGATCAACTTTATGCCCGGGGAGCTGTCCACCTTCACCGGGTTTTGCTCCCTGCGATATTTTTATCTGGATCTCGTCCGCATTCGCAAGGTAGTTGCTCGTTACTCCGAATCTTCCGGAAGCTACCTGTTTGATTGCGCTTCTTGCCGATGTACCATCAGCCCTTCGGATGAATCTTTGGGGGTCTTCCCCCCCTTCACCGCAATTACTTCTACCCTGTATCGAGTTCATTGCTACCGCAATAGCCTCGTGAGCATCTTTGCTGATTGAACCGAAAGACATCGCACCCGTAGTAAGCCTTTTCATTATTTCAACAGCCGGTTCAACGTCATCAATCGGGATTGGCCTTGATGAGTTGAAATCGAAAAGCCCTCTTATGCAGTGAGGTTTCCTGTTCTGTTCATCAACAAGCGCGGTAAACTTTTTATACTTTTCATAATCATTATTTCTTGTTGCCCACTGAAGCATGTATATAGTTTCAGGATTCCACGCGTGTTTTTCACCGCCTTTTCTGTAACTGTATACGCCGTCAGATTCAAGCGATTTTATTTTTTCAACATATGCCTTATCATGCTTCATGATAGACTCAACCGCAACCTGATCCGCTCCGATTCCTGAAATTTTGGTAGGAGTACCGGTAAAATATTTATCTACAAAATCCCCGGACAAACCTATCGCTTCAAATACCTGCGCTCCGCGGTAACTCCTTATAGTAGAAGTACCCATTTTTGAAAGAATTTTCAGAAGCCCTTTGTTGAGGGATTTAATGTAATTGCTTTCACATTCAGCATAACCGCCCTGAATTTTAATTTGTTTGTTTTTAATAAGTTCATCAATAGTAGCAAATGCAACGTAAGGATTAACTGCGTCAGCGCCGTAACCTATGAGAAGAGCAAAATGCATAACCTCTCTTGCTTCCCCGGTCTCAATTATTATTCCGGTTCTGGTTCTCTTTTTAACTTTTATCAGATGATGATGGACTGCTGCACACGCGAGGAGTGAAGGGATTCCGGCATTGCTGCTGTCTGTCTTTCTGTCAGAAATAATAATTATATTAAATCCCTGATCAACGGCCTCCTCTGCTTCACGGCAGATCACATCGATCCTGTTTTCAAGTAAACCGTTTTTCCTCTCTGCCGGAAATACCGCATTAATCACCTTTGTTTTAAATAATGGATTTTTACCATTACGGATTTTCTCCACTTCCCCATTTGAAAAAAACGGAGTAAAAGATTTTATCAGGTTACAATGCTCCGGCCCTTCTTCGAGGAGATTCTTTCTTGGCCCCATATAGCTTGTAAGGCTCATTACAAGTTCTTCTCTTATGGAATCTATAGCGGGATTTGTTACTTGCGCGAAAACCTGTTTAAAATAGTTAAACAGCATCTGGGGTTTATCAGAAAAAACAGCAAGCGGAGTATCGGTACCCATAGATCCTACAGGCTCCTGGGCATTTACCGCCATCGGAATTATTATATCTTCGATATCCTCTCTGTTATAGCCGAAGCTTACTCTTAACGCATGAAGTTTTTCTTTTTCAATTTCCGCAGAAACATTTTCCGGTTCGGGAATATCATCCAGCACAATTCTGTTTTTCTCTACCCATTCTTTGTACGGCCTGCTGTGGGCTATCTTCTCCTTTACCTCGATGTCCGGAATAATTCTTCCTTCCAGAGTATCAACAAGAAGAAGTTTTCCCGGCATGAGTCTCCCTTTCAACTCAATATCTTCAGGAGAAAAATTCTGTACCCCCACCTCCGAGCCCATTACAATCATTCCGTCTTTTGTTATGATGTACCTTGAAGGCCTTAATCCGTTCCTGTCAAGTGTGCCGCCGATATATCTTCCATCACAGAAAACCATCGACGCAGGCCCATCCCACGCCTCCATAAAAGTTGAATGATACTCATAGAAATATTTTAAATATTCAGGAATAGGATTTTTATCATTCCATGATTCAGGAATCATCATCATTAGAGCATGAGGTATAGATCTCCCCGCAGCGACAAGCAGCTCAACGGCATTATCGAAAGAAGCAGAATCACTCTTTCCCGGTTCAATGACCGGCAGAATTTTTTTAAGATCATCTCCAAGAATATCCGATCTGAAATCAGACTCTCTCGCCTGCATCCAGAACCTGTTGCCCTTAACAGTATTTATCTCTCCATTGTGAGCAAGCATCCTGAACGGCTGCGCCAGGTCCCATGACGGGAATGTATTTGTGCTGAAGCGTGAATGGACCAGGGCCATGGCGCTCTCCATTCTGTCATCACGGAGATCAGAAAAATAATGCCTTACCTGGCCCGGCATAAGCATTCCTTTATAAACTATTGTTCTGGATGAAAAGGAGGGCATATGAAAAAAATATTTTCCATCTATTGAAGATTCTCTCACCAGTCTTTCCGTAACCTTTCTTGCAACAAAAAGTTTGAGTTCAAGATTTATATTTTTATCTGAACCTTTTCCGGCAAAGATCTGTTCAATCACAGGCTCCGATCTGCGGGCTATATCCCCGATAACACTGCTTTCTACTGACAGTACCCTCCATGCTAGAATGTTCAGTCCCTCATCACGAAGGGTATTCTCAAGAATTTCCCTGCATTTCCGCCTGTCACCTTCATCAGAAGGGAAAAAAACAAGACCGGCACCATACTCTCCTGCTGATGGTAAATCCTTTACCTGCTCCGCGTAAAATGAATGAGGAAGCTGTATCATTATGCCAGAACCGTCACCTGTCTTGTTATCAGATCCCTCCGCGCCGCGGTGAGTCATCCTTTCAAGAACCTCAAGCCCTCTCTTGATTATATCGTATGATTTTTTACCTTTTATATTTGCAACAAAACCTATCCCGCATGAATCATGTTCATTTGCAGGATCATAAAGGCCGCATTTTTCGAATCTGCTGTAATTCATTTAAATCTCCGGAAAAACAAAAATTGCACATACATGGAAAGATTTGCATATGTCACAGGGAATATACTAATATAAAATTATAATTATTACCTCGATATAACAATAAAAAATATACCGCTCTCAGCAATTAAAAAAGCTTAAACTATGTTACGTAATTGTTAAAATATAACATGCAATTATCATACAAAAATTCGGGGCAGAAGGTGTATTACAAAAAAGTCCATTTTTGTAATAATAGATTGAGATCTTTAAATCCTGCATCATCCAACTTTGTCTTACCCTCACGTAATGAACCCGTAGAACTGCTTATCTCAATCATCTAGCATCTCCTTCCGGGAATAATATAGTTTCGTTTCTGCCCGATGACACAATGTTCAATGCTCTTTAAAACTGTAAAATTTATTAAAAAAAGCAAAAATTTATTGACAATCGGAATCATGTTCCGTTATTATTATAACGTTCATAAAAAGTTAAATTTGTTTCACTTTTCTTCCTAAAAGTCATAAAAATGATAGCCTCCGGAAGAGAGGCTGTTGAGCGGTTATTTTACAACACCATCCTGCGGGAGGATTCCGGAGTTTACAGGGTTCATTAGCAGATTTTTTCTCTATGCGGCTGATTGATTCTTTTATAGCCATATAGTAAACTGATCAGGCAAAAGACCTTCGGCGTACTCCATTCATCCATCCCCCCAAGAGGCATGAATGGCCTTTAATAAAGAGGAAGCTTTAATACGTCCGGAACCTCTCCCAAAGGATGGTTATATTCAACACTTAATACTCACTCCTGCACTTTCATTTCAAATTTAATTATAAAATAAATTAAAAGAATTGTTGATATAATTAATACTTTCTGAATAATTAAATATTATACATTTAAAATTTCGTCTCCTCCGGCCGTCGGCCGTCTCCCCCGCGAACGGGAAGAGAGGAGATTGTAAAATATTTCCATTATCCCTTTCTCCCATTATCGGGAAAAGGTGCCCGACGGGCGGATAGTGACGGATAGAAAGAGGACTTTATATGAACGACATTCAGCCTTTAATAAAATCCTGTGATATCGGAGATGCCGTTATTGAATATCTCCACTATCCGTCAGATGGACCAGATCTGCTTCTACTGCACGCAACCGGATTTCTTCCATGGTTATGGCACCCTATTGCTAAATCTCTTGCGGGATCGTATAACATAATTGCCCCGTATTTCTGTGATCATAGAAATTCCGAACCGGAGGACGGAGGGCTCGGATGGGATATACTGGCGGATGATTTATATAAATTCTGCAGAAATTTGAATTTAAAAACCCCATTCGTTACCGGGCACTCAATGGGCGGCACAGTAATAACACTTTGCGAAGCACTTCATAAAATTTCACCGGCAGGGATGATTCTTATAGAACCGATATTTCTGCCTGAAATCAGTTACAGTACAAAAATCACAGTCGAGCAGCATCCGCTTGCAGCAAAATCAATTAAAAGAAAAAGCAGATGGGACAGTAGTGAAGAAGCCCTCTCGTATCTTAAAAGCAGAAAACTCTTCAGTAAATGGGACAGCGAAATACTGGACATCTACATGAAGTACGGAATGGTTACCGGTGACGGCGGAGGACTGACACTGGTATGCTCGCCGAGAAAAGAAGCTTCCCTTTTTATGGGAGGGAACGCAAAGAATCCATGGCCGCTGCTGCCTGAGGTAAAATGCCCGGTACTGGTCGTTGAGGGTGAAACCAGTGAAAATAAACTTTTTATTGACCTGAAAAAAGTCACATCGCTTTTTCCTGCCGGAACATATTATGAAGTGAAAAATGCCGGGCACCTGATTCCCATGGAACAGCCAGGAACAATAACAAGACTGATAAAAAAATTCTGTTCCGGAGAAAATATTTACCCATAAACAAATTGACACTCTCAAACGCGGATATTTCCTGATTAGCGAAAATGGAGAATTAATATGCCGCTAATGATGATGCTCAAACAGATGCTCCCGGGCCTGCTTCCTTTATTCATATTTATGGTTGCTGATGAAATATGGGGTACCAGAACAGGCCTCTGCGTAGCAGTTATATTCGGCGTGGCTGAACTGATAATAACAAGAATTAAAGACGGTAAATATGACCGCTTTATAATTTTTGATACTGCATTTTTAGTAATACTCGGCCTCATTTCCATCCTTCTTGAAAACGATATATTCTTTAAACTCAAGCCGGCTTTAATGGAATTAATACTCTGCGCCATAATTGCAGTTTCAGCATTTTCACCATCAAATCTTGTACTTGCCATGTCGCAAAGATATATGAAAAATATGAAAGTTACTTTAAACGAAGCGGGAATAAAAGCCATGAAACGTATGCTTAAAATCATTCTTCTTATTCTGTCCCTTCACACAATTCTGACAGTTTATTCAGCGTTTTACATGTCTAATGAAGCATGGCTTTTTATCAGCGGCGGCCTGTTTTACATAATTTTCGCGGTAATGTTTACAGGGCAGATCTTATATTATAAGATAAAGTTATGGAGGGCAAAACAGTCTTCCGTAGAAAACTCCGGAGAGTTGTATAAATAAAAATATTTTTTAAACCCGTCCCCTGATATACACCAGGAGATATGGGTTTCTCGCCGGATGAGTGGCGCCGAAGACAGTTCTATTCATGCGTGAAGTGAAATAAAACCGAATAACAAACCAACTGGAGATAATATTATGAAAGTAATAAGCGTGATTGATAAAATGATCAGCGAGCTGGAAAAATCGGGTACACCTGCTGAATATATAATTATGGGTAAAAAATATTTTTACGAATGGATTATTGAACTGACCCGCACCGGGGATATTACTCTTGAGAATAACAAAAAAAAGTACAAGTTCACACACAAAGGAATAAAAATCATTTTATGCGAGAGTGAGATACTTGAAGCAGTTCCCAACTCCAAATATCTCCTGGATTGATTTCTACCAGCTCCCGGTCTCCAGGTATTCGATCATTCCCTTTGCAGCCTTTCTTCCCGCACCCATAGCTTCAATTACAGTAGCAGCTCCGGTTACAATATCTCCGCCGGCGAATACTCCAGCCACAGAAGTTTTCATTGTTTCGGTGTCAGCTATAATGTTTCCCCACTTGTTGCATTTCAGATCAGGAGCTGTCTTCTGAAGTATAGGATTGGAACCGTTCCCGATAGCGACTATCGCCGCGTCAATTTTTATAATAAATTCAGAGCCTTTCACTTCAACCGGCCGTCTCCTTCCGGACTCATCAGGTTCGCCGAGTTCCATTTTTACGCACTCTACTCCGCTTAACCGGCCCTGATCGTTTCCGATTAATCTAACCGGATTCGAGAGCAGGTTAAAGATAACTCCTTCCTCCTCCGCATGATGAGCCTCTTCATGTCTTGCAGGCATCTCTTCTCTTGATCTTCGGTATATCAGGTGAACCTCCCTGCAGCCGAGCCTTATTGCTGTTCTGGCTGAATCCATAGCGACATTTCCTGCGCCGAATACTGCCATACTCTCTCCGCGGATAACCGGTGTATCGTACTCAGGGAACTTGTATGCCTTCATAAGGTTGACCCTTGTGAGGTATTCGTTTGCGGAATAAACTCCCTGCAGATCCTCTCCCGGGATATTAAGAAATGAAGGAAGTCCCGCCCCTGTTGCAACAAACGCAGCATCAAATCTTTTCATTATATCGCCAAGGCTTTCAGAAAGCCCTATAACTCTGTTAGTAATAAATTCAACACCGAGCGCTGCAAGCGCATCAATCTCATAGCTGACTATTTTTTTCGGAAGCCTGAATTCCGGTATTCCATAAACCAGCACCCCGCCAGGAGTATGGAGCGCTTCAAAAACTGTTACTTTATACCCTGCTTTTGCGACTTCTCCTGCAACAGTAAGCCCCGCAGGGCCTGATCCTATAATAGCAACTTTTTTATCTTTCTTAACTTTTATTACGGGTGCGGGGAGATGTTCTTTCTCTCTTTCATAATCTGCAACAAATCCCTCGAGCTTGCCGATTGATACCGGTTCAAATTTTTTACCGAGAACACATCTCTCTTCACACTGGGACTCCTGCGGACAAACCCTTCCACAGACTGCGGGAAGAGAGCTTGATTCTTTAATTTTCTTTATAGCGCCTAAAAAATTATTTTCTGATATCTCTTTTATAAACGCGGGTATATTTATATTAACCGGGCATCCCTCAACGCAGAGAGGTTTTTTACACTGAAGGCATCTTCCTGCTTCAATTACAGCTGTTTCCGCAGTGTAGCCCAACGGGACTTCATTAAAATTTTTTATTCTGTCTTCCGGTTTCTGTTCCGGCATTTTCTGTCTTGGTGTTTTAGCATTCATGTCCGGCCGCTCCATCGAGTTTGCATTTATGTTTATAATTATTATATGATTCCTTTTCTTCCGCGATATAGGTTCTCAGTCTCAAACCAAGATTATCAAAATCGACTAAATGACCGTCAAACTCAGGTCCGTCAACGCATGTGAATTTTGTTTCTCCGCCTACAGTTACCCTGCAGCCGCCGCACATACCTGTACCGTCTATCATTACCGAATTAAGGCTTACAAATGTTTTAATCCCCTTTTCTTTAGTCAGCATGCTCACGGCCTTCATCATTGCCACCGGTCCGATCGCGACGACAAGGTCAACTTTTTCTCTGGACATTACGTCGTTGAGCATATCAGTGACGAAACCTTTTTTTCCGCGCGAACCGTCGTCCGTGCAGACAATATTTTCATCTCCGGCTTCGCTCATCTCTTTTTCAAGGATAAGAAGATTCTCCGATCTTGCGCCAAGTATGTTAACTATTCTGTTGCCTGCCTCTTTCATGCCTTTAGAGATAGGATAAAGAGGAGCTATACCTATACCTCCGCCTATGCAGACTACAGTTCCGTATTTTTTCACTTCAGTCGGATGTCCGAGAGGACCAACTATATCCGTAATGCTTTCTCCGGCTTTCATATTTGCGAGTTTCTGTGTGGTAGTGCCGACTATCTGGTAAATAAGAGTAATGGTCCCTTTTGATTTATCAGCATCAGCAATTGTAAGAGGCATTCTTTCGCCGCACTCATCTATCCTTAAAATAATGAACTGTCCCGCCTTTCTATATTCAGCCACATATGGAGCGTCTACGACCATCCTTCCAAGTGTAGGCCGGATTATATCATTCGAATGAATATAATGCATCGTCTTATCCTCATAACTTTATAATTTTAATTGAAATCAATTTCAATTAAACATCCTGTAAATTTCAAGATTTATTTCCCGTTAAAATTAATGTATTTTATATTTTATCTCTGCGGAGCTGATCAGGAAATTATAGCACATAATAAAAAAAATCGACCGGGTCTATAATTATGGACTCATTTTTTTATTTAGAACTTCATAGTTATTAGAGAAATCATGAAGTTCTAAATAAAAATTGGGGCTGTCTCAGAAGTCCGATATTTCTGTATTTGTCATTCCGGTTTTGCAGCTTCAATTCTAG
Organism: Spirochaetota bacterium; assembly: GCA_035403545.1. Classification (GTDB taxonomy): domain Bacteria; phylum Spirochaetota; class UBA4802; order UBA4802; family UBA5550; genus WRGT01. The sequence continues at coordinate 6,402 of DAONFJ010000058.1, read as the reverse complement.
CAAATACCGGAATCTCATGATTGAATCAGCAGTATGAGATTCCGGCATTCCGTTTCACTACAGCCGGAATGACAGCAATTATACTTTTAGGTCAGCCCCAATTCGAAATATTATACTATACCGTAAGCAAGCATTGATTTTGCAACTTTTGTAAATCCGGCGATGTTCGCACCCATTACATAATTGCCTTTATGACCGTATGCTTCAGAAGCATCAATACATGACTTGTGAATGTTTTTCATGATACCGTGAAGTCTCTGATCAACTTCTTCTCTTGTCCATGAAAGTCTAAGGCTGTTCTGAGACATTTCAAGGCCTGAAGTAGCAACTCCGCCTGCGTTTGCAGCTTTTCCCGGGCCGTAAAGTGTTTTATGGCTGAGGAAAATTTCTACGGCTTCCGGAGTAGAAGGCATGTTAGCTCCTTCAGAAACGCAGATACATCCATTATCAACAAGAGCCTGTGCATGTGCTCCATTGATCTCATTCTGGGTAGCTGACGGATATGCTATATCAACTTTTATTCCCTGCTCTTTGATAACATCCCAGACGCTCTTTCCTGCATAATATACTGCACCGTATTTGTCTGCGTATTCTTTAATTCTTCCTCTTCTAACGTTTTTGAGTTCAAGGATGAAAGCGAGTTTTTCAGCATCAATACCTTTTTCGTCTATTATTGTTCCGTCGGAATCACAGAGTGAAATTACCTTTCCGCCGAGAGAATTAGCTTTCTCAACTGTGTACTGGGCAACATTTCCCGCGCCGCTTACAGCAACAATTTTACCTTTGTGATCAAGATTTCTTGTAGCAAGCATTTCAGCCGCGAAATATACAGAACCGTAACCTGTAGCTTCAGGTCTTACCAGACTTCCGCCGTACTCAAGGGCTTTACCTGTAAATACACCATCATGCTCATTAACAATCTTTTTGTAATATCCGTACATGTAACCGATCTCTCTGCCGCCTACACCGATATCTCCAGCCGGAACGTCTGTGAACTGGCCTATATGCCTGAACAGCTCTCTCATGAACGCCTGGGTAAATCTCATAACTTCGCCGTCTGATTTTCCTTTAGGATCAAAATCAGAACCCCCTTTAGCGCCTCCCATAGGAAGAGTAGTAAGAGAGTTTTTCAATATCTGCTCAAATCCGAGGAATTTTATTATACTTAGGTTAACAGAAGGGTGCAGTCTCAAGCCACCCTTGTATGGTCCGATAGCGTTATTGAACTGAATACGGAATCCTCTGTTAATCTGGACTTCACCTTTGTCATCAACCCATGGAACACGGAACTGAATAGCTCTATCAGGCTCAACTATTCTCTCATAGATACCGGCCTTAACCCATTCCGGGTGCTTCGCAACTGTAGGCTCAAGAGATTCAAAGACCTCCTGCACTGCCTGAAGGAATTCCGGCTGATTCGGGTCCCTCTGTTGTACTTTAGCATAAACTTCTTTCAAAACAGACATAATTATTCTCCTTCTTTATAAAACTTATAAGTAAAATTTTTATATAACAAATTACACCGCGCAATTCGTTGTATTCAATATATGATGCTGCTGAATCTTAGCAGCTTTACAGGAGGTTTAATCTGCAGATGATCACAATATTAAATTTTTGAGATTTCTGCGAATGTCATTAAGATAAGCACCCTTACACGGGTTTTGGAGGACTTTTATAAAACAATTAGTCTCTTAACTTAATGCGATCAAACTGTTAGTACAAAAATGTAACTTTATAATCTGAGTATTTAAGATTTAGTTACAAAAATGTCTATTGATATTTGAACGAATATTACAAGTAAATTAAAAGTTTACAAAGCCGTAACATTAGAAAAACAGATCAGTTTTTGTGAAGAAATATCAGCTATAAGGCTGAAATCTTTATCCCGAGCATCAAACACTTTTACCACATCCGAATATGCAGAAGCGTCATGAATTATTTCATTTAAAAGGTTTGAGCAGTTATTGAAAATATCGATATTGAATAAAACATCCTGATTCTCGGGGAAGAGAGCTATATAAAAGATTCCTGTTTCAACGAGATCATGAAAAAAGTGAGATCCGAAAGAGAGTTCCGGCATGATATTTTCACTCATACGCGCCATTTCAACAAGTACTTTCACATTGTTGATTTCAGAAAATCTTGAAGGAACACCAAGTTCCGGAGTTGTGGTTCCCCATCTCCCCGGCCCTATGAGCATAACGGCAATTGTACCGTTTTCAGGAATAAGCCTGTTGAGCCGCCCGACAATTCTTGCTACTTCGTACTTGTCTGATCTGGACAGAGCTGAATATTTTTCCGGCTCCACATAAATAATCCGGTCAATCGGCTGTATAACACTCCCGCCCAGGAAATTGCCGTCGGACTTTATAAAAATATTTTTATCATTAATATTATCCGGTATGAGCACGCCCTTCTCAATTCCTTTTGCCTGGTATGGCCTGCACTGAAGCAGATTAATTCTATATTTATTGTCAGATGAAAAATTAACCGTGAACTCGATGTCTACAGGATAGTTATATTTTTCTTTGAGAGTTTTCAGTATCTTCTGCATCTCCACAGAAAAATCTGTTGATGAAAAAAAATTATCAAAACTTATAACCCAATGTGTCGAGTCCTTTAAATTCATCTCCCTGATTAAATTTGCTGTTTCATAATCGGAGATTGCGGCCATCTCCATATTTAAATCAGGAACCTCGTTCAGAAGCCTGACAAGCGGCACAGTCTCGATTATATTTTTTTCTATATTAAGAACATCCACGTTGTGCTGTGAAAATTTCCGCAGATCATCTATCCCGGAATGAACCCTCAACAGCGGAGAATCAAGAGCTACAATCCGCGGATAATCCCCCACAACTCTGTCAACAGACCTTGTTCCAAGCCCGAATACCATGCGGAGCATGCCCGCTTCAGGATCCATATCGCTCTTCCATACGTATGTATTATACGATAGGCCGACACCGCCGATATAGGGAAAAAAATAATTTCCCCTGTGTGCTCCGGAAACACGCTGCACCATAAGAGCCATCTGCTCATCATGTTTGTCCAGGCCGCGCTGCATACGGTAAGCGAGAGCGTCTTCATTCATCGTACTTGCATATACCATTCTAATAGCATTGATGAATTCATTATACCGCTCCTCGGGGCTCCCCTGGTTTACACAAAAGTGGCTCTCATATTTCCCCGCGAAGGCATGGCCATAAGTATCTTCAAGAAGGCTGCTCGACCTTACAATAAAAGGAGACTGGCCGAAGTATTCAATAATCCGGTGAAGCTGCTCTTTGACTTCATCGGGAAAAGTCCCGTGAAGCATTCTCTCTCTAAGTATCGGAGCTGTTTTAAAGTAACCGTCTCCGCTTTTATGTTCCAGGAAGAGTTTCCACAATCCGTTTTGAACTATATATGTATAAAAAACATCCGATCCAATAAAAAAAGAATCATGCGGTTCAAGAATTTTATTCCATTGATTATCACTGTCATTATCAAGAATCTTTCTGGCGATGAGCATCCCTGCTGCTTTTCCTCCGATGAATCCCGAACCGATCAACCTTGAATTAATAGAGGCAAAATCCTCCAGCCGGAAATTTTTAACTGCAAGATCAAGTATTCTATCGTCCCGTCCTATTATAAGCCTGCATAAACGGTTTAACATCATGGTCCTGTCATCTTCTGACAGGTTCCGGGCGATCATATCTTCAACATCAATAAACAGCTTATCCCAGAAGTCCAGGCTTCTCCTGGTCGTTTCCGTTGTCAGCCTCTGAAGATAAGTTATAAAATCCGCTACATCAGCGCTGTTAAGTATAGGATGAAAAGAGTATCTCTCTTTCTTATGCGGAAAAAACATAGTAGGGGAATATCTGTTCCATACCTTAAGGGGATGCACGAAGATGTTTCCTTCAAAATTATGGATATCAATTAAAAGCTGGGTGGTCTCCCTGATACGCGCGATAGTTTTATAGTCGTGGCTATTCCTTAAAATTGCGAAGTATGCTACTGTATCGAGTTCAAAAAGATAAGGGCATGTAATTGTAAAAAAATTTCCTATAAGCAGGTCTGTGGCCCAGGCAGACAGCAGGTCGGAGAGAGAATCAAAGACATAGAAAGCCTTCTCTCCTGCTTCAGCAATTATACGGTGGACTTCAAGAGCGAAAGCTTCAAAGCCCGAAAACGCATTCAGAGTGTGAATCTTAACTCTTGCATCACCAGGCTCAAAAAGAGGTGAATGGCTTGCGAATCTCATATAGAGAATTTTTCTTCCGTCTGCATATGCCTTATCCGCAAAAGGAATTACAAACTCCCTGTAATCAGCGATTGAATCAACCTGCCAGACGACATTATCTCCAAGATTAAGATTATTTATAATTTTATCAAAACCTGTAAATCCGCTGCTTACCTGAGTTACCTGTTCCATTATTAATACTCCATTTAAAACATCCGTCAGCTCAGCCCCCGCACCCCGGAGAGGGCTGATGAATATACCTGCATATAAAAAACTTCTGAATCTATTTCATGCTGAACTTCACTGTATCTCTAACCTTCCGCGCCTTACTCCTTGCCTCTTCAATTGTTGAACCCAGCGCCAGGCCTACGCCCATTCGCCTGTGCCCACGGACTTCAGGTTTTCCGAATATTCTTATTGAAGTAAAATCTTCTGTAATTGAATCATCAATATTTTCGTACAAAATATCAGAAGAGTCGCCGTCAGCAAGTATTGCAGCGGATGCCGCAGGCCCATACTGTTTAAGAGCCGTCACGGGAAGGCCTAATATAGCCCGCACATGAAGCTCGAACTCCGACATATTCTGGGATATAATTGTCACCATCCCTGTATCGTGAGGCCGCGGGGACACCTCGCTAAAATAAACTTCATCACCTTTAACAAAGAGTTCAACCCCGAAAATACCGAATCCGCCGATACCGTCAGTAATAATTTTCGCGATTCTTTTCGCCTCCGCAAGTGCAGCTTCGCTCATCGGATGAGGCTGCCAGGATTCTCTGTAATCTCCATCAATCTGAAGATGCCCGACTGGATCTACAAATGTGGTTCCGTTTTTATGCCTTACGGTAAGTAAAGTTATCTCATAATCAAAACTTATAAACTTTTCTACAATAACACGCCCGGCACCGGTCCTGCTTCCGGACTGTGAATAGCTCCATGCCATGTCTAAATCACTTTCCGATTTTATTACACTCTGCCCTTTGCCTGATGAACTCATAATAGGTTTAACCACGCACGGAATACCGATACTTTTTACTGCATCGAGAAATGCGGCTTTATCATCAGCAAATTTATATGGAGATGTTTTTAACAGCAGATCTTCTGCAGCAAAACGTCTTATCCCCTCTCTATTCATAGTCAGCTTCGTAGCACGCGCATTAGGGATTATATTGCAGCCTTCTTTCTCTAGTTCAATAAGCGTATCAGTTGCAATAGCTTCAATTTCAGGAACTATATAATGAGGTTTAACTTTTTCTATTATTTCCCTGAGTTTAGCTCCATCAAGCATATTAAAAACATAAGATTCATGTGCTACCTGCATAGCCGGCGCGTTCTCATACCTGTCGCACGCTATAACATAAATTCCAAGCCTCATAGCCTCAATAACGACCTCTTTACCAAGCTCGCCTGAGCCGAGCATCATAAGTCTGGTTTGAGATTTTCCAGTTGGTGTACCGATTGCTGTCATATGAACTCCATGTTTTCATTATAAATATATTTCCCGTAAACAATACCGATCCCTCTTACAGTCAATCTTTTTTCAACTGATCATGTTACTTTTGATTCCACGGAACTGCATCAATATGAAGAATTGAGCATTAAAAATCCGATAAAATTCTTAATGTGTTCATCCCGGGTTTTACAGAGATTTGTCGGATTAACCTGTAATTTTATAAAATTATAATATTCTCTGACAATTTTTATTAAACATTCACTCATAAATAATTACAGAAAAAATCGTCAAAATTCAAAAAAAAATGAAGTGACATATATATCTCCATTAATTATGGTGAAAAAGATAAATTTAGAAATTAAAATTATGACAGAAAAAGCAAGATATAATCTTAAAGAAGTTCTCCTTCTGGAAAACTACCACGACTCTGATGAGCTGATGATGCTCAGGGATAATCCTGTACAGCTCATTGATAGAGGCTATGACTATATAGACAGATGCGAGTATACTAAGGCTTTTAAAGTATTTACTGCAGGAGCCAGTGTAGATAAAAAAGACCCCGATATATTAAACGGACTTGGAATATGCCTCTGTGAAATGGGCCTGCTGAAAGAGGCCAAACAGGTCCTTGAGTATGCAATTCAGATTCACCCTGAAGATCCTGTAATTTTTGCTAATATGGCGGGAGTTCTCTGGGAACAGACTGATTATGACAATGCTGTATATT